>DUCU01000120.1:56391-61843 GCA_012959605.1 Dehalococcoidia bacterium
TTAGCCCCATAGAGGGTGTCGACTCCGGATATTAGGGCAAATCCCAACTCCGGCTTGGTCATTTCGGTGGAGTCCGACTGAGAGTTGAAAGGCGAGCGCATGTAATCCCCGGGAGCATTGTAGAAACCCCGGGACATTGACCACTGTTCAGTGCTGCCGGTCTTGGAATACACCTCACCACCGGCCACCGCGTAGCCTGGGCCTAGGGCGTCGTCCTGGGTGCCCCACTCTGATTTGCGGTTGAATTCATCAGTGGCGTACTCCGTGATGGTCATCGCGCCGCCGTTGGTGCATTTATTTGAGACGAACAGCCGATTGTCCACCGTGTAGAGGCGCTTGAAATGGGGAGCGTAGCTGGGCGATGAATAAGAATCGATTACCGTGGCGTTTCTGGTGTCCGACCGGTAAAAAATCACGGACTTAGATGAGCTCTCCAAATTTATGAACGCTGTGCTGGTGACCTTGTTGGTGCCAGGCGTGGTCACCAATGTTTTGAGGGTGCCGCTACTGCTGCCACCACTCACGGCTAAAACCAGGCCCAGGGTGTTGACGGGCAACACCTTGGCCGGGGCAGGAACTGGAGTGTCTGGTATCCGTTGAACTGTACGTTCGTCGCTTTTGGGATTGGGTGTGCCAGTTTCTGGGGTCGGTGGCGGGGTAGCACCGTCGCCAACCCGTGTTGGCGTTTCTGGTTCAGGCGGAGTTGAAGCCACATCGACGACGGTGGTGCAGGCGGCGGACAGGAGCAGAGCAGCGGCCAAAACAAGACCAGCTTTCCACCTACCTGAAACAACCGATTCAAGTTTGGAGCCGGCAATAATGCTTTTGAACATGATCTCTCCCATGAGCAGGGTTCCCGGATGGTTCCCTGGTGTGATGGGTCGTTATACGAATTTTCGACTTATCGATGGTAAATCGATGTAAAAGGGGAAAACCGTGGTATTAATCACATCATTTAATGGCTGAAGCAGTAATCGGATGCTGCGTTTGTGACGACGCCAAATTCGTTGACACTCTTTTGGGCCGGTGCTATTCTTTCGGGGTAACAGAGCGGTAGATACGTTCTGGCGGGAGCTTGGGTAAGCCAGGCTGAGAGGGTGGCCAAAATCGCCGCCGACCGTCTGTACCTGACCCAGGTAATACTGGCGCAGGGATTAGACGCAACAGCAGACTTACGAAGCAGCCTCCAGGAAATAATCTGGTGGCTTTTTTTCGCTTCCGAAAGGAGATTGGACGAAATGTCCGACGAACTAATCATAGGTGGAAGAACGTTCAATTCCCGGCTTATTGTTGGAACAGGCCGGTACCGCACCATGGAAGAAATGGTGGCTGCGGTTGAGGCATCAGGTACAGAGATGATCACGGTGGCGATTCGCCGCTTGGACCTGGATGACCCTACCAACAAAACGCTGTTGGATTTCATCGATTGGAATAAGTATCAAATCCTGCCCAATACGGCAGGTTGTGCCACGGTAGAAGAAGCATTATTTGTTGCCAAGCTGGGCCGGGAAGTTGGCCAGACTGATTTCGTGAAACTGGAAGTCATCCCTGATCCCAACTACCTATTCCCAGACGGCGCGGCCACCCTGGAAGCCGCCCGCCTGCTGGTGAAAGACGGGTTCAAAGTGCTGCCGTACATCCACGCCGACCCAACCCTGGCCAAGAACCTGGAGGACGTAGGCTGCGTAACTGTGATGCCCCTTGGCTCCGCCATTGGATCCGGACAGGGCATCCACACCATGGAAGAGATTAAGATCATAATTGAGCAGGCCAATATCCCGGTAGTCGTCGATGCGGGGTTGGCCGTGCCTTCAGACGCCGCCAAGGCCCTTGAAATGGGAGCGGATGCTGTGCTGGTGAACACCGCCATTGCCCAGGCTGAAGACCCAGCCCTGATGGGAGAAGCCTTCAAGCAAGGAGTGGCAGCAGGCCGCAACGCCTATCTAGCTGGCCGGATCGCAGTTCGCAAGGAAGCCATAGCCAGCAGCCCCACCGCTGACATCCCCCAGCCGGTGTCGGCCAAGAGTTAGTTTGGTGACCGGTTTATTGCCCCGGCCATACCTGTGTCTGGTGACCGATCGTTCTGCGGTTGGCGATGACACCAAAGAAATGGTGCAACGGGTAACCCAGGCCGTTCTGGGCGGTGTCGATTTGGTGCAGGTCAGGGAAAAAGACCTACCTGCCGGGGAATTGTTACAGTTGACCCAATCTCTACTGGAATCAGTCGGGGGCAGGGCAAAATTAATTGTGAATGACCGCGCCGACATTGCTCTGGTAGCCAGGGCTCACGGCGTACAATTGGGAGAAGAAGGGCTGCCGGTAGCAGCGGCCAGGGAGATTATTGGCAACGGTGGTCTGATTGGCCGGTCCGTCCACTCAGTGGCGGCGGCAACGCAAGCGCAAGATGATGGAGCCGACTTTCTCATCGTCGGCACCATGTTTGCGTCTCGATCGCATCCTGGCAAAACGCCTACCGGACCTGGGCTGATGCAGGAAATATTAAGCAAATGTAAGCTTCCGCTCATAGGTATCGGCGGGATAATACCCGAAAATGCGTCTGTGGTAATTCAGGCAGGCGCATCCGGCGTTGCAGTGATTTCCCATATCTTGGCGGCGTCAGACCCTAGAGCAGCCGCCTCAGAGTTAAAAGAAGCAATCTGTGAAGCCTGGAGCATGTATGGGAACCAGGCAAGTGTGGAATAGCCGAATATGATCAACCTGACTGTAAACGGAAAACCTAGACCAATAGATTCCGAGGTCGACCTTGAATCCTACTTGGTTTCCTTTGGCTTGAATCTGAAATTCGTGGCTGTTGGTTACAACGGGGAAGTGGTCAAGAAAGAAGCCTTCTCCGGTTTGGTGTTGAAAGACGGCGACGTTCTAGAGATAGTTCGTCCTGTTGGCGGTGGATAAACCGCAAAACACGACACCCCTAAATCTATAATAGCTATCGGCATTTGATGGATGCATCGAGCACACCTTCGGGCGGGCTTGGTTTATCAAATCGACCGGTCGGTAGATTCGGATATATCTTATGGCTGTGGTTTTTTCGGCAACCAATGAGGTAATTGACCCAATACTGGCTAATGTCGTGAGGAGCAACCAAAACAAGGTAGCCGGCTGGCTTCAAGGCGAGTCGGGGTCTTGGGGTTTTCTAGCAGGACAGGCGGTTATCAATGTGCGTGAGTCTGCTGGCCGGGACCTGGAATCAAGTGAACGTCGGCTGATTTGGAGTCGTATGTGGTGGTGGCTGGAACAGATTAAGGCCGGGATTCACACCGCGGCCTAGCCACTCAGATCCTACAACTTCAAAGCTGGTACGCTCAATACACTTCTGATTTTAGATGCTCTTCGTACGGGTATTCAGATATACTTTGTTTAAGTAAGCTGCAACTGTTTGTTGCGTTATATTTGTTTGTCTGCAAAAATGCCTGATTCAATAATTACCGCCACCGGTATACATAAAACCTACGACATCGGGACCGTCAAAGTGAACGCCCTCAGGGGCGTTGAATTGATTGTGGAGCGCGGCGAAATGGTCGCCATCATGGGTCCCAGCGGCTGCGGCAAAACCACCATGTTGAACTGTCTCTCTGGCCTGGACGAGATTGATTCCGGCCAGGTTGTGATTGATGGCGTGGTTCTCCACGACCTGCCTGACGATGATCGTAGCGATTACCGAGCCCGCAACATGGGATTTGTTTTCCAGCTCTACAACCTGCTACCTGTGCTATCGGCCGTGGAGAATGTGGAGTTGCCGTTATTGGTGTCTGGGGTTAACCCGTCAGAGGCCCGTAGGCGCTCCATGGAGTTGTTGGAACTCGTTGGGTTGACCGAACGTGCTCAGCACCTGCCCGGTGAATTATCCGGCGGACAACGCCAACGGGTGACCATTGCCCGAGCCCTGGTCAACCAGCCGTCCATAGTTTGGGCTGATGAACCAACGGGTGACTTGGATAGTGAAACCGCAGGCGAAATCATGGATCTGATGTGCAAACTCAACGTGGAGAACGGCCAGAGTTTTGTGCTTGTAACCCACTCGGATGACGTGGGGGCCAGGGCCCACCGCATCGTCAGGATGCGAGATGGATCCATTGTGGACGATGGCAACGGCCACGTCACCGAGGCTTAGCATCAACTTCTTGACCCCCCGTATTTAAAGCGCCAGGACCAATATGGAAGAACTGTTCGGCGTTCCCATGGACACCATCATGGTTGTCCTTTTGGCGATGTTTCTGCCGGTATTATCCGGAATAGGAGTCATGGCTTGGCGCAACCGAGTCATGCTCAAGTTGGGTCTGCGCAACATCCCCCGCCGCAAGTCCCAAACCGCCCTCATCATCTTCGGCATCATGATCAGCACCCTGATCATGGCGGCCGCCTTCGGCACCGGCGATTCCATTACCTACTCCATCCGCAAAAACGCCATCGACGCCCTAGGAACGATTGACGAGATCATCGTCTCTGCCCGTGCCGATGAGTCAGATACCATCGGCAGCTTCAATTACTTCTCCCTTGATCGTTACGAACAGCTCAAGGTGGAGCTGTCCGATTTTGACCTGGTTGACGGCCTGGCCCCCGGCATCGGCGAGTTTGCCCCCACGGTGAATACCAGGACATCGCTGAGCGAAGGCCAGATGCAGATCACGGGGGTGGCCCCTGATTCTCTGGACGGTTTTGGCCGGTTCCATCTGACCAACGGGCAGGAAATCAGGCTTGAGACTCTGGGCCCCAATGACGCACTCATCAACGAAGAAGCAGCGTTAGAACTGGACGCTATGCTTGGTGATGAACTGGTGGCCTTTGTGGGTGGCTCCAGCGTGAAGTTCCAAGTTCAGGGCGTAGTCGATAGCGGTGGCCTAGCCGGAGACGGCTCAACGCTGCTGGTGCGGCTCGACCGAGCCCAAGAGATGTTTGGTCGGGAAGGTCAGATTAACTCTATAGCTATCTCCAATTCGGGCGGCGTTTTTGAAGGAGCAGAGGCCAGTGACGAAGTAACCGACGCCTTGCGGGTATTGTTCACCGACCGTGAGATTGCTGGCCAACTTCAGACGCTGCTCAACCGCAAAGATATCTTGGATCAGTTGGAGATATTACGGCCTACCCTTGCAGAGGAATTGGACGCTGACCTGACTGAGATTATTCGCGGTCTGAACGAGGGCGGTCTGTCCGACGATTTCATTGGCGCATTGGCTGATGAAGACGTCCAAGAAGAAGTGCTAAACGCAGTGAACCAAGCCGATTTGGCGGCGGTGGAACTTGAGGCCAGCACATTGTTTGCGGGTCTGGCCGAGTTCCGGGTGCTGGATATCAAGAAACAAGTCTTGGACGTGGCTAATCAGGCAGGATCTGGCGTAACCAGCATCTTCATCATCATGGGTTTGTTCTCCATCATGGTTGGCGTGCTGCTGATCTTCCTGATCTTCGTCATGTTGGCGGCGGCCAGACGCTC
>DUCU01000121.1 GCA_012959605.1 Dehalococcoidia bacterium
CAGACTCGAATAATCGACAAATCACCTCAGGGTCTGGTCTAATTCCGGAGAGGATCTGAGTCGCGCCGACCAAGGCCGATGTGTAAGGCACTCCCCATGAATTAGCGTGGAACATGGGCACGACCGGTAGGACGACGTCTCGTTCTCTGAATCCGATGGTGTCTACTTGAGCTTCCATCATTGAGTGCAATACCAGACCCCGGTGAGTGTAAATTACTCCTTTGGGTCGCCCGGTGGTTGCCGACGTGTAGCACAGTCCCGCCGGGGCGGTCTCGGTCAGTTTGACGGGCAAATACTCGTCTGAAGCGCCAGACAGCAATTCCTCATAGTTGATTGCGTTGGGGAGAGTGGTGGTGAAGCTTCGGTCATCAGTCATGATGATGAAATGCTGTACTTTCTCCAGTCTTGCTACCAAGGGTTCAAGTATGGGAACCAAATCCGGGTCGATTAGAATCACTTTGTCTTCGGCATGGTTAATTATGTAAACCAAGTCTTCGACAAACAGCCGAATATTAATCGTATGAAGCACTGCCCCCATGGCAGGAGCGGCGAAGTAGGCTTCCAGATGCCGGTAATGGTTCCAAGCAAAGGTGCCCACTCGGTCTCCCACGCCCACACCCAGGCCTGCCAAGGCGTTGGATAGGCGTGACGACCGCTTCATCAGTTCTACATAGGTATAACGGTGGGTGCCGTCACCCTCACGGGTCACAATCTCCTTGTTGGGGAAAAACACGCTGGACCGTTCCAAGAATTGGTGTACCAGCAGGGGGTAATCCATCATGGCTATAGGTACCTCTGATTAGAAATCCGGTGAATCCTGTCTAGCTGGGCAATCCGAAGCTAGGGAGCCTTGATGCTGATGCCGCCGTCCACCGCCCAAGTCTGCCCGGTGATGTAAGAGGCAGCCGGCGAGGCCAGAAACACACAGAGATAGCCTGGCTCTTTGAGATTCCCCATCCGTCCCAGGGGAATTCTGCCTTTGGCGCCTTCCTGCCGCTCCTGATAAGTCTCCGCTGACATTTGCTCCGGGTCCGGGAAAGAGCCAGGGGCTACAGCGTTGACCCTCACGCCAAACGGCGCCCATTCCTGGGCGACGGTCTCAGTGAAGCGCATGACCCCCGCTTTAGCTGCGTCATACGCCGAATAACCGGGTCGGCCTCTGAAAGAAGCCCAACCGGAGATATTGATCACGGAACCTTGGCCCCGCTCCAGCAGGTGTGGGCCGACAGCCCGGCACGCCTGAAACGCCTCGGTCAGGTTGATATTCACAACGTGATTCCAGTCGTCTTCGGTCATGCCCTCTTCGTCGGTACCGGGCAGTTTAGCCACCGGTTTACGAATGGAGTCGCCCACACACGTGACCAAAGTGTCTATATGGCCAAATTCGGCCAACACCTCGGACGCGATCTTGTCCATCCCTCCCGCTTTGGTGGCGTCTCCAGTCACTGGCAGGGCAACACGGCCCATCGCCCGAATTTCCGTAGCTACTTTACCGACTGTCGCCGCGGTTAGGCTGGCGATTGCCACGTCAGCGCCAGCCTCAGCGAACGCCATCGCGATTCCCTTGCCAATACCCCGACCGGCACCAACAATAAGTACTTTTTGGTCGGAAACATCAAATTCAGGCAGGCTCATCATTTACTCCGTGTTTTTCATGGGTCATAGTTCTGATTTATATCGATGCGAGTCGATTAGTGGATAGTAGATGTACTTTGCCGGACCGGTCAATAGACTGGGGAGGGAGTGGTGGTTACCTGCCGATCAAACTGGGCACAATCAGCTTTGACTGTGCCTGGGAGCCAGGTTATCATTCTCCTGCCTGAGACTATCTGGATAGGCGACAAATCCAAGCTCGTTATCAGTCTCAAATTAAATCACAGATTCCCCAGGAGGCAGCCCATGAAGGCCGTTTATATCACCGAGCATGGTGGCACTGAC
>DUCU01000122.1:0-3415 GCA_012959605.1 Dehalococcoidia bacterium
TGATTGGTTCAACCCGGGAGTACCAGTTCGCTTAAACATTCCCGGAATCAACGACCCAGAGAAATAAATGACCACAGAAACAAAGAATCCAATATCCACCAACGGACTCTACCAATACGAAAGCGTGATTGGTCTGCTGTCTCCGGCCGGCCCAGGATTCAGCGGCCCTGTATCGGTGACTGTTGGCCCAGACGGTATGCTGTACGTGGCCTGCCGCGCCAATCCCAACCAACAGGAAGGTGTCCGCGTCTCTCGTTGTACCAGAGACGGTGATTTCTTGGATCAGTTCGGCACTTGGGGTGAAGAACCAGGCGAGTTCATCTGGATTACCGACATTGCCTTCAACCAAGCAGGCGAAGTCTACGTTGCCGACGAAAACTCCCACCGCATCAGCATCTTTGACACAGAGAGAAATTACTCCAGAAGAATTGGCGAACAGGGCAGCGGGCCTGGTCAATTTGACCGACCATCCGGGTTGGCCTTTGGACCCAGTGGCAATCTCTACGTGGTAGATACACTCAACCACCGGGTACAAGTTTTGACCACAGACGGTGAGTACATTACCGAGTGGGGCTCGTTGGGCGATGCTGAGGGCCAGTTCCACATGCCTTGGGGTATCACCATCGACCAAACCGGGGATGTTTACATCACTGATTGGCGGAACGACCGAGTCCAAAAGTTCAACGCCGACGGCCATTTCCTAATGACCTTTGGTGTTTCCGGTGACGGTGAAGGCCAGTTCAACCGTCCCAACGGCATCACAGTTGACTCCGCGGGGGACATTTACGTCTGCGATTGGATGAATGATCGCGTCCAAGTCTTCAATTCACAGGCCGAATTCAAAGACCTGCTTATAGGACACTGTGGCATGTCCAAATGGGCCAGGACATTCTTGGACGCCAGCCCGGATATCGAAGCCAAACTTGAATTGGCCTCCCAAAACATCGAAACAAAGCGGCGCTTTTACCGTCCGGTTTCAGTTCATGTTGAAGATGATGGCAAGGTCTACGTGGCAGACTGCTACCGCCACCGAGTACAGATTTACCAGAAACTAATCGCCTAGAACCCCTTGTAGATACCCAACGCTTACGTTGATGGTACCCATGTCGCACAGTCGTGGGGAAGGGGTACCACCACGCCCGGTTCACATGTATAATTGTGTCGGAATTTGGAGCAATAAAATCCTCCTGCGGCCCTCTTTTGATTGAGGGATGTTGGGGAGATTTCTCCCACCTGGCAAGTTTTTAAACATAGGAGCAACCAAGATATGAAGAGCAAAGTAACGGTTGTCGGCGCAGGCAACGTTGGCGCCACCACCGCTCAGAGGATTCACCAACTTGGCTACGCCGACGTAGTCCTCGTAGACGTTGTTGAAGACCTACCCCAAGGTAAGTCTCTGGACATGCTGGAGTCGGCCCCGGTTATGGGCACCGATGCCAAGATCGTGGGCAGCAACAGCTACGAAGCCACTGCTGGATCCGACGTGGTGGTAATCACCGCCGGTATCGCCCGCCGCCCCGGAATGAGCCGCGACGACCTGCTGCTAACCAACATGCGCATCACCTCTTCCGTAACAGAGCAGGTGGTCAAGTACTCCCCCGATTGCGTCATCATGCCGGTCACCAACCCGCTAGACGCCATGGTCCAAAACGTTTATGAAGCCAGCGGATTCCCCCGGAGCCGCGTATTCGGCATGGCCGGCGTGTTGGACACCGCCCGCTTCCGAACCTTCATCGCTGAAGAACTAAACGTCTCGGTGGAAGACATCCAGGCCTTCGTACTAGGCGGCCACGGCGACGACATGGTGCCTCTGGTCCGTTTCACCAACGTCGGTGGCATTCCCATCAGCGAGTTGATGGCAGAAGAGAAGATTGACCAACTGGTAAAGCGCACCCGCAGCGGTGGCGGAGAGATCGTCGAACTGCTGAAAGAAGGCAGCGCCTACTACGCTCCTTCCGCGGCCATCACTCAGATGGTTGAAGCGGTCTTGCTGGACAAGAAGCGCATCCTCCCTGCCTGTGTCTATCTTGAGGGCGAATTCGGCATCAACGGCCTCTGCGTAGGCGTTCCCGTCAAGCTCGGCGCCGGTGGCATGGAACAGGTCATGGAGATCAAGCTGACCGCCGACGAACAAGCAGCACTCAAAGGCTCCGCAGACACCGTTCAAGAACTCGTAGAAGTGATGAATAAAGCCCGGGCCGAAGCCTAGTATCTGGGTTACAATTAGTAAAATAAGAGTATAAATTGTCCGGCAGGAGGTCGACCGATGGCCAGTCGCAACGACGCTGAGAAGAAACTGCTGGAAAAAGCGCGGCGTTACCTGCCGGGCGGCAATGGCGGCAACCTAGCACTCCCCCTTGAACTGGAATTTCTTGCCTCCCACGGCAAAGGCTCCCACATATATGACGTAAGCGGAAACGAGTACGTTGACTGGCTCATGGGCTCCGGGCCCATGATCTTGGGCCACGCCCACCCCGTTGTCACTGAAGCCGTTATCAAGGCGGTTGAGGGCGGCAGCACCTTCTTCACCACCAACGACAAAGCAGTGGAGCTGGCAGAAGTCCTGGTCGACGCTATTCCCTGCGCCGATCAGGTGATTTTCACCACCAGCGGCACCGACGCCTGTTTCCAGGCAATGCGCGCCGCCCGGGCCTTCTCTGGAAAAGAAAAGATACTTAAGTTTGAAGGCGCTTTCCACGGGACCAGCGATTACGCCTTAATGAGCCTCACGCCGCCAGCCTCAGTGGAATACCCCCAGTCGATCGCAAGCACCGCAGGCATCCCCAAGGCGATTCAAGACCTGATGCTCATCGCGCCGTATAACGACTTAACCACAACTGAAACAATCATCAAAGCACATTTGGACGACTTGGCTGCTGTAATCGTTGAACCGGTGCAGCGGGTTATCTCCCCTGCCCCCGGATTCTTGCAAGGCCTCCGCGATCTGACTAAGAAATACGGAGTGTTGCTGATATTTGATGAGGTTGTCACCAGTTTCCGGCTGGCCTACGGCGGCGCCCAAGAGTTCTTCGGCGTCACGCCAGACATGTCTACCACCGGAAAGATTATGGGCGGCGGTTATCCACTGGCAGCCCTGGCTGGGCGGGCTGATGTGCTCTCCGTCTTCGACCGTGAGGCTTCCGATGGCGCAAGTTATGTCAACCGAATTGGCACGCTGAACGGAAACCCCATTGCCTGCGCTGCCGGTCTTGCCACTCTCACAGTAATGCGCGAGAAGGACACCTACAGGCGGATTCACAGCAATGGAGCAACCATCAGAAATGCTTTGGTGGATGTCTGCAAAGAGAACGGTGTTCCGGTGCAGAGCTGCGGCGAGGATGCCATCTTTGATGTTTATTTCTCTGAGGTACCAGTGTCCAACTACCGGGACACCCTGGCAGCTGATGGCGGCATG
>DUCU01000122.1:3497-3879 GCA_012959605.1 Dehalococcoidia bacterium
CCCCTCAGCGGTCCACACCGAAGATGACCTAGAAAAGACCATCCAAGCCATGCGGGAAGTTATCCCACTAGCCAGGAAAACTCTCGATCGTTAGTTTGCAACAAACAAAACAATCAGAAGTAAACAACAGCGAGTAGTCTCTCTTTACCGTTGAATGAAGGGCCTCCGGCAGTGGGAAAAGACTGACCGGGGCGTCGGTCAGTCAGCCGTGAGACGTTGGAAGGAAGTCTTTGGGAAAGAAGCCAACAATGTCGCCTTGCTCTCTGAGCGATTCACGAAACCGTGCTTCACTCCTGCCGGGGCTAAGACAGTGTCCCCTGGTCCCAGCGTGACCACTTCGTCTCCTAGCACCGCCTCTAGTGTCCCTTCCACGATGACCATC
>DUCU01000122.1:4008-11384 GCA_012959605.1 Dehalococcoidia bacterium
CCTGGGGATACCTGGATAACCCTCTTCCGTCTTGGCGTTGGCTCGGTACAAGATAGGCATCAGTTCACCTCTTCCTTAGATTCGGCAAGTCTCCCCAGCGGCCCGCCATAAGACGGTTATATCTTCGATTGCCCAACGACGGCTTCTGTGTAGCCGTTCGGTTTGTGGAAGGTGAACGTAACTAGTCCAACTTCAACAACGCCAAGGCCAACTCTGCCGTCTTAGTGGCGTCATAAAAGCCTACAACGCCTGCCAGTATCGCTTGCCGCTTTCTCTGATAACTCGACCAAAACCGCTGTGGTGGCAGATTGCGATGGCAGCGGTCTCAGACTCGGCGCGGTCTAACATTTTTCGGCGGGTTGCCCCGGCAATCTCGGGGTCCATGTCATAGTGGAACACCCAGTCGGTCTCGGTTACCTGCGCCGGGCCGTGAAACACGTCTCCCATAATGAAGGCCTTTTCGCCGCCCGAGTTGATGATGAGACTCATAGAGCCGGGCGTGTGGCCAGGGGTCGGTGTCACGGTAAGTTCACCAGTAAGTTCTGTCTCGCCGTCTATCAAGTCTAAAACGCCCAGGCGGTGCAGCGGGGAAACCGTTTGAAGCCACCAGTCGTAGCCGAAGATTTCTGAGTCTCGGGGCGTTTCATAGGCGGCCCAGTCGTCCTCGTGAGCCACGTAGCGGGCGTTTGGGAAGGTTGGCGACTCATTTTTGCCGTCTATTCGAGAAACGTTCCAACCCACGTGGTCTGGATGCAAGTGAGTCAGGAAGACGGTGTCTATGTCCCCAGCCTGCCCCCCCGCCGCCTCCAACTCTTTCAGCAGAACGCCATCAACACCGCCGCCGATGTTCGCGACCACGTTGGGGTTGGAATTGGCGCTGCCAAGTCCCGTATCTACCAGCAGGGTGCGGCCTTGGGAGCGCACAAGATAACACTCAAAGTGAACTCGCAGGCTATCGTCACCCGAGGCGGTTTTTGTATAGGCGTCCGGATACCGCTTCAAATATGGAGTCCAGGCCTCTGGCGGGACGTCCGGAAAAGTCCTGCTACATGGCAACGCTACCTCTGCGTCGTGAAGGATTGTAATCTCGACGTTGCCAACGGTCAGTGTGCTGTGCGGCATTTCGTAACTCCCGATGGCTGAGTGGCGATGAAACAACAGGGGGCCGCTGTTGGTCAGCCGCCCCCTGTTAGGTTACTCAATTGATCTAGTGATGTGCCGTGTTGGTGTTACTGTCTACACTCCGGCCCCTATCTTGGTAAGCAGGGGTTTGGTGTTGACTATGTGGCGTTGTAGGCCCATCTCCTTGGGGCTCAAGCCCATGGCCAGACCAATGGCTTGGGGCATGTGCAGAATGGGCAGGTTGATTGGCCGCCCAGCTTGGGATGCCGCCTTGGGCTGGAAGCTGTCCAGGTTCAAGTGGCAGAGCGGGCACGGCGTGATCATGGCATCAGCGCCAAGATCCTTGGCTTCTGATGTGTGGTTAGCCACCATGGTCATTGAGTTGCGCTCATTTATGGTCAGAATGGGGAATCCACAGCAGCGTGTCTTCCCGGCAAAGTCGACCACCGTTGCGCCGATGGTCTCGATAATCTTCTCGAGCGCGGTCTCCCGTTCCGGGTTGTCTTCAAATTCCAAGGCATCGGTCGGCCTGACGATATAGCAGCCGTAGAACGGAGCCATACGCACGCCGGCCAGTGGTCGGGTGATTAGTTCTAGAATCTTGTCCACACCAATGTCTTCGACCAAAACCCATAGCAGATGCTTGGGATTGGCATTGCCTTTGTACTCCAGGCCTTCTTCGGCCAGGAATTCATTGACCTTAGCCCGGTAGTCAAGGTTCTTCAACCGGTGGTTAGCCTGACTCATGACCCCTTGGCAGGTACTGCAGATGGTCAATATTGGCAGGCCCAAGGCCTCAGCCATGGCAAAGGTGCGGGCGTTTAAGGTATCGCCCAGCAGTTCATTCTTCTCCTGCAAGACACCGGCGCCAGTGCAAGACGCAGCGGGCATCTCTTGAAGCTCGATACCGAGCTTCTCGCAGATTAGTTTGGTCGCCGGATAAAGCTCCGGGCAACCGCCTCGGGACACACAACCTGGGAAAAAAGCGTACTTCAACGCAGGGCTCCAAAATTACAGGATGGGCAGAGTAGGTGGAAAGCGTGGTTGCTTAATCTCGCTCCATGGGCTTTTCCACTTTGTCGAATATCTTCTTAACGTTTTTGGCGTCAGGAAGTTTCTTATGGATGATGGGCGGCATTTTACCGTGGGTAAGAGCCTGAATCGCGATGGGCGCGTAGCCAAGCAGGGCCGTCACGTTGGTCATTCCCACTGACTTGGGTACCAACCGTAGTTCGTCCAACCAACCGCTGTGTCCAACAGAATCGCTGAACGCCTCAGTGTGGCGGGCGCCGTTCGTGTTGGTGAAACCGGCTTCCATTGCCTGGTCGCGCAAGGCCATGATCCGGTCCATGGGGGCGACGCCCTTGGGGCAAGCCTGAACGCACTCCATGCAGCGGGTGCAATCCCACATACCGGAGGGTTTAGTCAGTTCTTCAAGGCGGTCTTTGGAAACGCCCTTTTCATTGCCGTCCCGTGGGTCGGCGGTGAAACGATAAGCCTTGGCTAGAGCGGCCGGGCCCAAGAAGGACGGGTCAACTTCTAGCACGGTGCAGTCAGAGACACAGGAGCCGCACATGATGCATGACGTGACGTCTGACAGGTGCAGCATCGACTCGTTGGATGCGATGTATTCTGCCTCAGGTTCGGGGCCTTCGGGCTTCAGATAGGGCTCGACCTCCATAATCTTGTCCCAGAAGCTATCAAAGTTCACAACCAAGTCTTTAATCACCGGCATGTTGCCCATAGGCTCCACCGTGATGACGCCGTCTTTGATTGCCGTGGCAGCCTGGGTCTTGCAGGCCAGACCAGCGTGTCCGTTGATGCGAACGGCGCAGGAACCGCAGATTGAACTTCGGCAAGAGCAGCGCAGGCTAAACGCCCCGTCATTGTCCTCGCGAATCTTAATCAGGGCATCCAGTACGGTGCCGTTATCTTCTATCGATACTGTGAACTCCTGCCAGTAAGACTGGGGATCAGCTACTTCCGGGTCAAACCGTTTTACCCTTATCGTGACATCCATCGGTTAGTACTTCCTCTCTTCAGGAGTCCACTGGGTGATGCTGACGGGGGCGTAGGACAATTCCGGTCCTGAGGCTCCCCTCTTAATCACAAGGTGCTTCATCCAATTTTCGTCGTCCCGGTCCGGATAGTCAGTGCGGGCCTGGGCCCCACGGCTGTCCTGGCGGTCGAGGGCGCTCATTACGATGGGGGTGGCACAGTCGAGCATAAAGCCCAACTCTAGAGCAAAAATCAGGTCGGTGTTGAACAATTTACCCTTGTTGTCCACCGGCACTGTCTCATAGCGCTTTTCAATATCTTTGAGTTCAGAAAGGCTCGCTTTCATGCCCTCTTCATTTCGATATACGGCCAGGTTCCGGTTCATTGACTCGCCCATTGCCAGTCTGACAGAGGCGATTCGGTCACCATTCTGAGGCCGGTCTAAAAACCCTTGGATACGCTTTTCTTCTTTGCGGACGGCTTCGTCCACGTTGAATTCAACGTACTCGGAGTCCCGGGAAGCCTCGGCAGCGTGTTTGCCGGAACGCTCTCCGAACACGATGGTGTCCAGCAGCGAGTTGGCACCCAAGCGGTTGCCACCGTGGACGCTAACGCAGGCGCACTCACCGGCAGCGTAGACACCTTCAAGGTTGGTCTGGCCGTCGATGTTGGTTCGGATTCCGCCCATGGCATAGTGCATTCCGGGTCGGATTGGAATCGGCTCTTTAATCATGTCATGACCCACAAGGTCGATACCGATCTCGCGAATCTGGCTGAGCTTCTCCATGATTAGGGCTTCGCCCAAGTGGCGGCAGTCCAAGAAGACGCAGCCATCAACGCCATTTCCGGCGTTAATCTCAGTTTGCTCGGCGCGGGAGACCACGTCACGGGAGGCCAATTCCATCATGTTGGGAGCGTACTTCTCCATGAACCGGTTTCCATCCTTATCCAGTAGGTAAGCACCTTCGCCCCTGGCTGCTTCGGAGATTAGCACTCCGCTTCCGGCCAAAGTTGTTGGGTGGTATTGGACCATTTCCATGTCCATAAGCTCCGCCCCGGCGTTGTAGGCCAATGCTGTGCCGTCACCGGTGCAGATAAGGGCGTTGGTGCTGGGTTCAAATACCCGGCCAAACCCGCCCGTGCAGAAAATCACTGTCTTGGCCCTAATCGCATAAAGCTGGCCTGTCCGTATCTCCAGGGCCATCACCCCGCAGACCTTACCCTCTTCTATGATGAGGGAACTTACGAACCACTCCTCATAGCGGCGGACGCCGGATTTGATGAGCTGCTCAAACATCACGTGGAGTAGAGCCTGCCCGGTAAAGTCGCCTACGAAGAACGTGCGAGCGCGGCGTTGGCCGCCAAAGGCCCGGGTTCCCAGTCGCCCTTCGTCGTCGCGGTTGAACGTTACGCCAAAGTGCTCCATGTCGATTAGCGCTTGACCGGCCGCCTTACACATGACCTCAATGGCGTCCTGGTCTCCCAGGAAGTCACTACCCTTGACTGTGTCATAAGCGTGATCTTCCCACTCGTCACCACGGTCGGTCAGGGCGGCGTTGATGCCTCCCTGGGCCGCGTTAGAGTGGCTGCGTACCGGATGTACTTTGCTAATGATTGCTGTGGTGGCACCGCTGGCACGGGCCGCGATGGCTGCCCGCATTCCTGCCAAACCTGCGCCGATTACCAGGACATCATGCTCGAGCATGCTTGTCTATTTCCTCCAATTTCACCTAGGCGAATCCGCCTTAGGCGCTCGGTTGGTCTCCAGTTACGTCTATTCTCAAAGACGTGTCCTCAAGAATGTTCCGGAGACCGCCACGTAATATATCAAAAAAGGAGTCCAACTATCCAGCTTTGACCGAACAGAACTGACGAATCGGTGCTGGCTAGATAGAGCGCCTTTATATGAACCAAGTTCGATTATTAATTCTTAGCTTATTTCCTAGAGCAGCAGGGGCTGTGCCAAGAGCATAGATGCGATGGTCTTCCCGTCTTGAATTTCGCCCGTCTTGAACATGGCAACCGCCTCATCGAATGGCAGGCGCACCACCTGGATATTTTCGTCCTCATCGGCGTCAAGCTTGGACGGTGTCAGGTCGGTGGCCAGGTAGGCGTGCATAAACTCAGTGGCCCAACCTGGGGCCACCCAGAAACTGGCCAGGTGCTGCAGTTTGCCGGCCGTGTAGCCAATCTCTTCTTGAAGCTCACGCAGTACAGCTTCCTCTGAAACTTCGCCTTCTTCCACGCCACCGGCTGGGGCCTCCAAGAGAGGGCCACCGGTTGGGATTCGGAATTGGCGCACCAGAAGAACGTTGCCATTCTCGTCCACTGGCACGATGCATACAGCGGCAGAATGCTCAACCACCTCCCTGCTCGCAGTCTTACCGTTGGGCAATCTTACGGAGTCTTTGCGCACATTGATGATGTGTCCTTCATAGATGCGCTCGGTGCCAATAGTTGTCTCTTTTATTGATTCTAGGGAATCATTTTCTGGCATGTTTATTGACCACGGATGCTGAAACCCAAACGGCGGGTCAGCGTCCCAAAGAAATAGCTGGGCGGGTTAGCACGTAGGAAACGAGCTTTGTGGGGGCTCTGTTTCAGTTCCACTCGGTCTCCCAGATCCAACGGATGGTCGATGATGCCATCAACGCTCAGAATCGCCGGTTGGTAGCCTTCAAGGGTCAGCCCAACCTCCGCAGAGGCCTTCAGCACCATGGCCGCACTCAGCCCCATATGGGCTGCAACGGTCTTTAGCACCAGAGAGTCCGATTCGGGGTCGAGAATCGGGCCGCCGACAGCCAGGTTGTAGCCGGTGCTGCCGGTGGCGGTAGACATGATCACGCCATCAGCCCTGAAAGTCGTCACGGGTGCCCCGTCGATAATCCCTGCAACCGTCACCACTCTGGAAGCTTCACCGCGTGTCAAAACAACGTCATTCAACGCGTGGAATGGGCCTTCGGTACCGTGGGAATTGGCTTTGTGCACGGTGGCCTGCAGCATATTCCGTTCGTCCAACCTGGAACCGCCGTCGAAGTAGAACGGCAATTTTTCCATTGCCTCGTGCACCTGCAACTCGGTCATAAAGCCGAGACGACCCATGTTAATACCAACCATTGGAATGCCCGCTGGACCGGTGAAGGTAGTTGCTCGCAGGATGGTGCCATCACCGCCCACGGTAATCACAAGGTCTGTGTTTTCAGCCCTGGACAACAGGGTCTCCATATTCTCGGCAGGGGCCAGCCAGCTATTCTCCGACAGGTTCAGGTCGTGGAGGATGGCCGTGCTTAGGTCCAGGGCCTCAGGCACTCTGGCGTTGTAAATGATTCCGATGTTTTTCATCGCGTATCTACCAGCGTTCTTGGCTTTTCTGATTTTATGAATTGGGTCTTAATTAGACGTTCTTAATTATGAACCTATTTTTATTAACGCGACGCCTGGTTCTTTAAAAAGCGTCGCAGACACTCTACACCGCCAGTGCCTTAACCGCACTTTGGGCGGCCTCCATGACAAATCCGGGTGCGATTCCCATGAACACCATGGCCGCTCCGGCAATCCATAACGCCAACCAGGGTGCGGGCGACGCTGAAATCTTCTCTTCTGCATTGTCTGACCGAGTGAACATCACTCGAATGATCTTTACGTAGTAGTAGGCTGAGACCGCGCTGTTGATCACTCCCAGTATCGCCAACCAGATTAGTCCGCTATCCACGGCTGCCGTAAAGACATACAGCTTTGCGATGAATATCCCAGTCGGTGGCACGCCGATCAGGGCCAGTAACGAAAGGGCCAGGATGATGGCCAGCACTGGGTTCTTGGCGGATAGACCAGCATAATCGCTGATCTCATCACTCTTTATCTTTGAACTGATGATGGTGATGGCGAAGAACGCCGTCAGGTTGGCTGCGGCGTAGGCTACCAGGTAGAACAGAACCGAGTCTGGGCCGATGGCCGCAAATTCCGGTGCCTTGAATATGCCACCGCCAGACTTCACGCCGGCGGCAACGCCAACCAAGATATAGCCCGCGTGGGAGATTGTGCTGTAGCCAAACAGACGCCTGATATTGCTCTGGCTGATGGCGACCAGGTTACCAATGACCATGGATGCCGCTGCGATACCAGCGATCAGGATTCCCCAGTCCAAGGCCACATCAAAGAATCCAGTGAAGAACACGCGAATGACCACGGCAAACGCGGCGGCCTTGCTGGCCACCGACAAGAATCCCACCACTGGCGTGGGGCCACCTTCGTAAACG
>DUCU01000123.1 GCA_012959605.1 Dehalococcoidia bacterium
GTTGAGAAATCGGCCCTCACGTTCCCCACGGATGTGTCAGGCGCGCGCTCAGCATCACTCATTGTCCACGGCAGGCCGGAGCACCTGTACGCCCAGGCGATATCAGTGGGCCGTTCCAGGCTGGAAGAACTGACAACCGTGGGTAAGGTCCGTTACGGTGACTACCCAGACCGCCGAACCAAGTATCTGGCGGCGATTACCATACTTTCAGGGATAAGCGACTTCAGTCGTTTGGACCAAATGAGGAAGCGGGTACAGGAGTTGAACGGATCAACCCCTTCAAACCACCGCACCGTCACAGACAGTATGGTTGAGCCTTCTGTCATCTAAATCACTGGGCCAATAGTACAGTGAATAAAAGAAAAGGGCGGGGATCAATTCCGCCCTTTTCTTTTGCGTTTTTGATGTGCTTTTAATTGGCCTGGCTAGAGAATAGCCACCGGGTTTACCGGCGACCCGGTGCCACCGACCACCCGTAGTGGGTTGACGGTGAGCATGAACTCGTAGCGTCCCTCTTCGGCGCAGGCTTCGGCTAGTGGCTGCAACAACGCGTTGTCCAACAGACCGATGCCATAGGCAAAGATGGACCCGTGGACTGACCAGGCCAGGTCGTAGCCGTTGGGTGTGAAGTCCATCATGTCCCAGACCAATAGACAACAGTCCGACTCACGGATGAACTTGAGGCAGGAGGCGTGGAGTCCGGGGCGTTCGTTGGAGTCTTCGCCCCAGAGAGGATTGCCGTCATCGTTCCATTTCTCGCGGCCGCTGTAGACGATTAGAGCATCACCCGGCTCCATGGTGACACCCTGGGCCTTGGCGATGTCTTCCAGCTCCCAACCGTGGACTGGGGTGTCCATTGTCACGTAGGGAACGCCTCGAAATTTGGGGACGTCGAGCAACACGCCCCGAGTGATGATGCCCTCTTTCCAGTGCTCAACCGACCCCCAGATCGCTCCGTCCATGGTGACTGTGTCATCGTGTACGCGGCCGTTCCACATCCCATTCTCGTCCCACACGTGGCAGAGGGCGTCCAGATGGGTGGTGGCAGTGCCGTGGTAGGAGATGCCGTAATAGTCTGCAGAGAATCCAGCAGTCTCGCTACGGAACACTTTCTTCATGTAGTGGTGGGCTGGTGTTGGGTTGTTTGGCGCGGGGGTCTTTGGAAATTCCCGACTGAGTGAGATTGCCCGGCCCGATTTTATCGTTGAGGCCGCGGCAAGGCGCTTTTCCGGAGTGACCATATTGACTGCGCCAACTTGGTCGTCATCGCCCCAGCGGCCCCAGTTTCGGTCTTCCTTCAGGTAGCTCAGCACTTCTGCTTTTGTCGGTACGCGGCGCTCCATGGTCCCTCCCATTAAAATTGCTGGTTCAAATTCTGGCTATTTTAGGGTTTGTTGCAGGCAGGAAAAAAACTTTTCCATCATTGACCTGGCAAAGCTCTCCATCATGCGTTGACCCACCCTGGCCAACATGCCGCCGGATGAGGAATCGGTTTCCACGTCCACCGTAGTTGTGCCGTTGTTGTCGGTCAGTTTGACGTGGGACTCGCCGCGGACGAAACCGGATGAGCCTTTGCCCTCGATAATCAGGCTGTAGGACTCAAAGGGTTTCATATCAACCATCTTGACGGTGACATCAAATTTGCTGCGAATAGGTCCCATGGAAATGCTTACGGTAGCGGTATATTCGTCGTTGCCCAGTGACTCCATTTTTTCACAGCCTGGTATGCAGGCCGTGAGGGAGTCTGGGTTGGTCAGTGATTGCCACACCTTTTCCGGGGTGGCGTTGAATTCATAGGAGCCGGATAGCTTCATCTAGGTTCCTCGTTGGGTAAAGTGCGGGCTAACTTCGTTTGCAGCCAGAGCCTACAAGCGTTCGTCAGCCAGTAGTAGTAATTCCAATAGTACCTGTGCGCCGTTGGCGCAGTCTTGCGGTGTTGAGTATTCTTCGGGTGAGTGGCTGATGCCATCAACACTGGGCACAAAGATCATGGCAACGGGGGCGATGTTGGCTACTGCCTGGGCGTCATGCCCGGCGCCGCTGGCCAATGGCTCCCAGGTCATGCCGCAGTTCTCGGCAGCCTCCGCAACCATGGCCTGCATCTCTGCTGAGATAGGCACGGAAGACGTGAAACGGTGGCGCTGGACGTCGATGGCCACTTCTTCATTCACGATTGCCTCGTCTGTTATTCGGCGCAACTCCTGCTCCGCAGCGGCGAGAGCAGCCATGTCGGTGTCACGGAACTCCAGGCCGATGCTGGCGCTGCCTGGGATGACATTGACGGCGTTGGGTACAGCTCTGATGGAGCCAACGGTTGATACCCGGCAGATCTCTTGTTCTGCAGCCATCTTCTGGATGGCCAAGACCAGTTTGGAGGCGCTGACCAGGGCGTCGCGGCGGGTTTCCATGGGTGTGGTGCCGGCGTGGTTGGCTTTGCCCTCAATCTCCACTTCGAACACGGCCCGGCCGGTGATGCCGGTTACCACGCCGATGGGGTTGCCCGATTTGTGCAGGTACGGCCCTTGTTCAATATGAAGCTCAAGATAGGCCGCCAGTTCTCCAGTGCTGCGCCTGGCTTCTTCTATGTGTGAGATGTCCCCGCCGATGTCGGCCAAGCAGGGGCCAAGGCCAAAGCCGTCGTCATCTACAGCGTCCAGGTCGTCTTGTTCCAACAGCCCGCACATGGAACGGCTGCCCACCAGCCAACGATGGAAACGGGTGCCCTCCTCGTTGGTGAAATTGATTACCTCTAATGAATGCTTGGTTGTGTGGCCTTGATCTTTTAGTGTGCGGATCACCTCTATGGCAGCCATGACGCCCAGTGCGCCGTCATACTTGCCGCCCTTGGGGACGGTGTCTGTGTGGGAGCCTAGGGCAATGACTGGCAGATTCTCGTCTACCCCAGCTAGACGGCCAATGATGTTGCCGGCATTGTCGATGCGAGTCTCAAGTCCGGCTTCCTTCATAAGCTTGATTGCATAGTCACGTCCTAGGATGTCTTCCGGTGAGTAGGCCACGCGGTCCATGCCGGTGGGGCTTTCACCCAGGTGGCCAAGTTCTTGTAGTGTTTGGTTGAATCGTTGGTCGTTTATAGAGTACCGGGGCATTTATGCAGCCTCATTTAGGTTAGTTTATTTTTTTCGCAGCGGAATTTCGGCTTTACCGGGTGCGTTCTTGATATTCCGCTAATTTTTCTGTCAGCAGCGCTCGATCCACACCCAGTCTAACTGCCGATTCAAGGTCTCGGTTGGCTTTGGAGTCGTCTTTTAGCATAGTCCAGGCAAATGCCCGGTTGGCAAAGGCAACGGCAAACCCAGGATCCAGTTTGATGGCCAAGTCGAGGTCTGGTAGTGCCAGGTCTGGGTGGTTCATCTCCATGTGGACATCGGCGCGGTTGTTATAGGCCACCGAAAATTTTCCATCGATACGAACGGCTTGGTCAAAATCGCTGAGGGCCCGGTGTAGTTGGCCGGCAGCCCGGTGGGCAAACCCTCTACTGCTGTAGGCGTCCGCGAAATTGGGGTTCAGTCGGATGGCCTCGTTTAGGTCTTTGAGCGCCTCGCCAAATTTGGACAGATTGGTGTATGCCAGGCCGCGCGTGCCCCAGGCAACCGCGAGTCTCGGGTTTAGCTGGATAGCCTCGTTTAAGTCTGGAATCGCCTTTTCTGGTTGGCCCAGGTTCAGGTAGGCTGAACCTCGGTTACTGTACGCCTGCACCAAGGAGGCATCCAAGTTGATGGCTTCAGTGTAGCGTTGCACTGCTTCATCCAACCGGCCCTGACGCTGCATCCTGACTCCGGATTCGTAGACCTTTTCCGCGTTGGTGCTGGCAACTGAACCGGGCACAGCCTGGCGAAACAGCCTGGATATCAACTGAAATATGATGAATATTCTCATGGTTTATATCGGTTTGTGTCAGCGTAAATCTGAGTGGGAGTTATTCGGTTTGGTCTCTGAGTTCTGCAATACGATTTTCCAAGCTGACCCGGTCTGTGCCTAGGGCCACTGCCTGGTCAATATCATTTTGGGCGTCTTCATGCCGACCAGCTAGAGTGTGAACGATACTGCGATTGACGTAGGCTTCCATATAAAGAGGGTTAGCGTCGATGGCGGTGTTGAAGTCTATGACTGCCGATTCTGGTTGCCCCATAGCAAGAAGCAGCAGACCCCGTTGAAGATAGATGCGCGAGCCTTTGGTGTTTAGTCTCGCGGCCCGGTTGAGGTAATACAGGGCCTTTGCAGGCTGTCCCCAACGGGCGTAATTCATGCCCCAGTTGAAGTAGAAACCGCTGGAGAGCGACTTCATACCACTATAAAAAGCTGAGAGAAAACGGAGAATCATCTGGAGTGACCCCTAACCGGCAGGGCCAAACTAGTCTTAGTTACCTTGCTGGCTGGTTGCGTTGATTTACGAGCCGAGAACCAGTCTGGATGCCAGCCTGACGTTAGCGCATCAGAACTGTACGGGGATTATACGCCACTGTACGGGGGATTATATGCCTAAGGGGAAGTGGCTATAGACCCGATATTCAATTCTGCGGCGGCACGGTCCATACCAAGGGACACCGCGTGGTTCAAGTTGGCAAGATATTGGGCCGCCATGCCCAGTTTGGCATGGACTGACGCCCTGATGAGGTAGGTTTTGGCGTAGCTGGGGTCAACGCTAACGACCAGATTCATATTGGAAATAGCTGGTTCATACTGGCCCAGGGCAGTGCAGACCAAGGCGCGGTTGATAAGGGCATTGATATTCTCGGGGTCAAACAATATCGCCTTGCCGTAGTCGACGACCGCTTTCTCAAGCTCCCCCAAATCCTTATGCAGTACGCCTCTGTTGTACCAGGCGGGCACCAATGCGGGGTCTATTGAAGTTGATTGGGTATAGTCAGCCAGCGCTTTTAGCAACTGCCCCCGGGCGTGGTAGGAGGCAGCACGGCTGGAGAGCAAGATGGCGGACTTGGGAGCCAAATAAAGGGCATCACTGAAATCAGATATGGCCTCATCCAAAAGGTTCAGGCTCTCATAGGTAGCCCCGCGGTTGATTTAGGCGTTCAAAGACGTAGGATCAGCATGGATCGCCTTTGTATAATCGTCCACCGCCAGGGTCAGCTCTTCGGCCGACGCAAGGACCACGCCACGGTTCACGTAGGCCGATGCGCTTTCCGGATCCAATTCTATGGTCCGGTCCAAGTCAGCCATCGCCAGTTCCAACTCGCCTCGGAGCAGGTAGGCGGAACCGCGACTGCTGTAAGCCAGAACGTAATCGGGATTTAGCTCGATTTCCTGATCATAGTCCGCCAGCGCCAAATTGGTTTCACCGATTCTGCTATGGGCGATGCCACGATTGCCGTAGGCGGCGTAAAATTTGGGGTCCAATTCTATGGCGCGGTTCAGGCTGGTTAGCGCGTCTTCGTATTTACCCAAGGCCAAAAGCACCAGGCCCAGCTGAGTTTGTGTGGAAGGGGACTCGTCTTCAAGCACTACCGATTGATTCAGGTCAAGTAGGGCATTTGCAAGTCACCAAGTTTGTTGCGGAGGCCGTTGAGAGCTGCGTAGGCAATGGCTATGCTGAGGTCTAGCTCTATTGCCTTTGAATAGTCTTTTAATGCCGAGGCCAGCCTGCCGATTCGCTCTTCTGCTAGGGCACGGTTGTGGTATGCGGGCGCGTAAGAAACGTTGGTGAAAATGGCCAAGTCAAACTCAGCTATAGCCTCTTGGTAAAAACCTTCTTCAAGTAGTTTTACGCCGCTGTTATATCGCCTATCGGAGTCGCTTAGACCAAGGCAGGCAGCAAGGCCAAGAATCAGAACTGCGGACAATATCAACAACCCTTGGCGTAATCTCCGCTGTGGTTGACCCTTTGGATTACAGGAGATACCGGATTTAGATAATGACATCGTTCTGGTCACTGAAAGGGAAAATACGGTCTGCCGTCGCTCCGGGTAAGAACCTGGAAAGTCGCAACTGGGAGATGTCTACCGGGGGTTCTATAAAAGGAGAATCGTCGTTTAGGACCAATGCCGCCATAGCTCTGCCGACCGCAGGCGCAAGCGTAAGGCCATGTCCGCTGAACCCAGTGCACAGGAACAGACCGTCCATTCCGCTGGAGCTTTCCAACCGGTCCATTATTGGATGCCGGTCTGGGGTTGATGTATAGAGTCCGGCAAATCCGGTTTTATATTCTGCGTTTTCCATCATTGGCATTCGGTTAACCAAACGGCGCCAGACTGATTCAATGAAGCTTTGTGTCTGGCGTTGCCCGTAGATGGCCGGGTCTGTGATTGGTTCCTGTGAATCTTGTGGCTCTGCGCTGCCAACCAATACCAGGTCGCCCGCTTCCGGTCGAAAGCAGGTTTGGTTGATCAGGTCGCTGACCGCTGGAAGTTTATTTGATGTGGTGGACGGTCTCTCGCCAAGCTGACTTTTACCAACCGGGCTTTTGAACGAAGCCACCTCATGTCGCGACACCTGCAACGGAAGGTCGATTCCGTATGGCAAAAGAAAATCCCTGCTCCAGGCTCCGGGGGTAATAATCACACGTGTGGTGCTGATTCGTCCTTGGCTGGTCAGCACGGCGCTTATTTTCCCTTGGTCAATCTCTAAGCCAGTGGCGGTGGTCATTAACTCTGTCCGAACGCCCAATTGGCGTGCCCGCGAGGCGAAGGCCAGAGTGGTGCCCGAGGCGTCGGCATAGCCAGAGAGTGGCTCGTAGGAAATTGCCTCGCAGTCATCTAATTGAAACCCAGGAGCAATCCCGACCGCATCAACCTGGTTGATGATGCTCGTTCGGGCTCCGACCTGCTGCTGGAGCTCGACGTTGTGTTTGATTTGGCTGTTTCTGTCTCTACCAGCAAACACCAGATGCCCGGTCTCAGTAAAGCCGCTCTGCCCCCTTGCCGTGCCAACGCCGATGATGTCGTCAAAGCTCCGAAATATTTGCAAGCTCTGCCAAGCCAGGCGCGCCAAGACTTCGGTTGAGTAATGGGTGTGGACGGTGGCGGTGGAACGCCCAGTAGCTCCGGAGCCCAGTACGCCCTGCTCCAGCAGGACCACACCGGTCATACCTTTGGCAGCCAGATTAAAGGCGATGGAACAGCCAATAACTCCGCCGCCAATGATTATTATCTCTGCTGTCTGCGTCATGTTGTTACGAAATCGGTATCCGATCGATACGTTGAAGATTTGTCCAATGGACGGAATCGATATATTCTGCCATATGCAAGAACACTATCTTTCAGTTTTCTCTACCTTCTGCCAGGTATATAATGGCCTCAAAACGGAGCCTGCCACAAAATAAAGCGATAGAGCGGAGGTACTAACATGGGCGCAACCGAGACCATCGCCAAATGGATTGTAGACACAAACTACGAGGACATACCACCAGACGCTATCCGCGTTGCCAACGAGTCTTGTTTTGACTTGCTTGGGGTTATTCTGGCCGGATCGCAACAGCCCGTTGGCGAGATAATCCAGAAGTACACCAGCAGTCAGGGAGCCGCACCCGAGTCCACGGTCTTAGCCGGAGGATTCCAGAGCACCCAAGCAAATGCAGCGTTGGCCAATGGCACCATGGGCCACGCCCTAGATTACGATGACTTTGGCGGGTTTGGGCACCCTACTGTGGCCATATTTCCTGCCCTGCTGGCCATTGGTGAGCATACCGGAGCCACCGGCCGCGACCTGCTAGAAGCCTACGTGGTGGGTTGTGAGATTGGTCTAGCCCTACAGCACGAGACCAAGTACAAGCAGATGGACAAGGGCTTCCACAGTACGGCAGTCATTGGCCGCCTGGCCTGCACCGCCGCTTGTGCCAAGCTAATGAAACTGGATCAACACCAGACCATCATGGCTTTGGGCATGTCCGGCTCAATGTCTGGCGGCCTGATCCACAACTTTGGCACCATGACCAAGCCCCTTCACGCTGGCCTGGTTGGCCGCGACGGCGTAACGGCCGTGCAACTGGCCCAGATGGGTTTGACGGCCGGAGACCAAATTATTGAGCACCCGTTTGGGTTTGCCAATGTGGTCTTGGGCGCGGGTATCTACGACCTAGACCGTATGGCCGACAACATGGGCAAGCCCTTCCGCACCCAGGATGCTCTCATGATTAAGAAGTATCCCTGCTGCGGCGGCAACCACGCCATGCTGGATAGCCTGTTTAGCCTGATGCGTGACAACGACTTCACCTATGAAGACGTTGCCGAGGCTGAAGTGGACCAGTCCTACTTCTCGGTGGTAATGCTCTATCAAGACCCTGACGACGAGTTGAAGGGCAAGTTCAGCGCCAAGTACAACATGGCAGCTGCATTGGTTGACGGTGATGTTGCCATAGACACCTTCACTGAAGAGAAGATCGAGGATGCAACCATAAATGACACTATGGGCAAGGTCAGAACCAGGGTCATGGCCAAGTCGGAGGAGTTGCTCACCGAGTCTGGTGACGGCCTCAAGGTCAAGATAACCCTTAAAGACGGCCGTGTGTTTGAGCATGTGACCGCCCGAGCTGACATTTTGGGCAGTCAGAAAAACCCCTGGGGAATGGAAGCGATTAAGGAGAAGTTCCAAGTGAACGTTTCTCGGGTGCTTTCATATGACGGAACAGCCAAGGCAATGGCCACCTGGGAGAACATACCCGAGATGACCGACATCGCTGGCGCCATACGCAGCACGTTGGTGGCTGAGCAAGCCTAGTTTCGTCTGCTGATTTATATTGGGTCAATCAGGCTGTGTCCACGTCGGGTTGACCCAATTTTTTGGGCCTTATACAATCCAGCGACATTTGCACAGAGTCCCCAGCTCGTGAAGCGGCCTAGGCATTCAATATAGATGATTTAGCTTAATTGCCCCGGGAACTATACGTTTGATATATGGAGGGATTTCATGGCACAAGGACCAAATCCCGTTGAGATATACGAAGCAGCCAGGGCACAACTCAGGCCTGTATTGGCTGCGAGTTAGGCTCAGCCCGATTCGTCGACGCCCTGCACCGATTGGACCGTCCAATCGGTGATAAATCATGCAATATCCGTTCAACAATTCGCCTACGAGGTTCTAGTCCGGGGGGCGCCGACCCATCAAAGATGGGTCAGGTCGATCACCCATTGCCTTCTGAGGGAGCCGAAGTAGCCTTGAATGCGATCACAGATAAGGTGCTTGCGACGCTCAAGGAAATTAACCTTGAAGAAGTCGTCGAGACTCCGTTTGGTCCCATGCCCGGCGGCCAATTCATCATGGTGCCTATCACGGACATGATAATCCATACTTGGGACCTGGCGAAGGCTACTGGCCAGAACACAACTCTGGACGCAGGGTTGTCGGAGATTGGCTTTAATGTGGTCTCAGTGGTAGCGCCATTGGGTGGTGAAAGAGGCGCATTTGGCCCGGAAATCTCTGTCGATGATCCTGCGAGTTTCCGAGACCGAATGCTAAGTATGTCTGGACGCCAACCCTAACATTCAATAATCTTAGAGAACAAAAAAGCCCCGTCCTTTATCTAGAAGGACGGGGCTTTTTTCGTAGCGTTTGTTTTCTAATCGCAGGGATACTTGCTAGGCGACGCTGATTGTGTCCCCAATCTTGATGGCTCCACCGTTCAAGACCTTGGCTAGGGTTCCGCGTTTCCCGTCCAGGGAATCTTTCAGCCCCATTCGGATGGCGTCCATCTTGCTGCAGGCTTCGCAGTCGCCCACTACCTCAAGAGTCACGGAGTTTCCGATTGAAAAAACTTGGCCGATTTTGGCGTCGGACAAGTCTAATCCGGAAACAGTGATGTTTTCTTTTACCTGGCCGGGATTAAGTCCCGCGTCATCCAGAATCTTTTTGTCGACTAGAAGCACCTGACGTTGATTGCCTTCGTAGGCGCTGCGGTCTCCCTCCAGGCCCAAGCCGGAGATTGCGTTGGCTTCTTGGACCGGGTCAGACGGAGTTCCCTTGACCCGAGCGATGTGCAAGTTTGTGATGGATCCCTGTGCCATGACGTTACCTCTTAATGCATATATGAATCGATTAGCTTATATATTAACAGTTGGTGCTGCTTATTTGTCTCGCACGGGCGCCTATGCTAATCTGAGGCTCGCCCGGTGCCTGTGATTAAGGGCTCATTTTGCGCCCCGATATTACTAGAATTATAACTGTCGTACGGCACCCGTGCCACCGGACCGATTAACGCTACGGATTCGCCCTGGTGGGCGTTATCTATGGGCGTAATCCAACAAACGTATTTGAATAAGCAGGTGATCGCTCATGGCTTACGAATTTATCAAGACAGAGAACCGGGAAGGCGTCTTAATCATGACGATGGACGACCCTCCCACGAGGAATGCCCTTGGCCCTCAGATGGCCGACGAGATTATGGAATGCCTTGATCTCTTTGAAGATGACCCTTCGGCCAGGGTGTTGCTCCTGACTGGAACGGAGCCATCGTTCTGCTCCGGTGCAAACGTCCGTGGTTTTAGCCAACGCATTCAAGACCGGGAAGCTGGTTCAGTAGATGAAGAGGCTGAACCGCTGCCGTGGGGTAAAATGGAGAGTCAATACGCGTCCAGAGGTCAGAAAGTGGCCTTGGGCGGACAGGCTAGCCGAATTCCGCTGCGGCTCTACAAGCTGCAGAAACCGTCCATAGCAGCAGTCAACGGCCACGCATACGGTGTGGGGATGGGTGTTGCTCTGGCCTGTGATATTAGATTTACATCTGAGAAGGCAGTATTCTCTGAAGCCTTTGCCCGGATGGGACTGATTCCCGGCGACGGAAGCTGTTGGCAGCTGCCCCGGCTGATCGGCATGAGCAACACATTGCTGCTTCAATACACTGGAGACCGCATCGACGGCCCCGAGGCCTACCGGTTGGGCATCGCTAGCAAGATGTTCTCGGACGATGAACTCTTCGACGCTTCTTTAGAATTGGCTAGTCGACTGGCCAAGGGTGCGACCCAGTCTCACGCGCTGACCAAATACCTGGTGCACAAGAGCCTGTCAATGGACTTTGAAGAAGCCCTCGATTTGGCCCACGTTGCTCAGGAACAGGTTCGCAAGACATACGATCATAAGGAAGCGGTGCTGGCCTTTTTGGAGAAGCGGCCGGCAAACTTGACCGGGCGCTAGAGATCTGTTTCAGATTCATCGTTGGAATTAGGCTGGAGTTTGGGGAATCGACCTACCGTCAATGTTATGGAAACTAGCCGAGCAGGGCAGGATTACGAAAGGCGGACATAGTAACGTGTTTCTTAAGTAAATCGTACTTATTCTGTCATCTGATAGCTGGTTGAAATGATCTAGAAAGCAGAGCGATA
>DUCU01000124.1:0-6359 GCA_012959605.1 Dehalococcoidia bacterium
CCCACCGCCAAGCCGCCCACCGCATAGCCATGAAACGGAATGGCCGAGATCGCCCGGGCCGACTCATCCCGTAGCTCTTCAAATGTACCGCCCTGTACGATGCCGAACAAAGCCTGGCCGGACGCCGCACCGGTTAGCGAAGCCTGATGAACGTCGAAACAATCCTGCGCCCAGCGGTAGGTGCGATCCATGGCCTGACGCACCTCGGCCTCGGTTGCGCCGTAGGCGATGCATTGGTCAAAGCACATGGCAATGTCCGGGGCGAGTCCTTCCTGGTTGGCCGTGGCCAGTTTGGGGGTGAAATTATGCTCGCTGCCGTCGATGTGGGACCTGAACTTAATCCCATCATCGCTGACCTTGCGCAGCGGCCCCATGCTGAAGGCTTGAAAGCCACCGCTGTCGGTGAGTATCGGCCCGTCCCAGCCCATGAACTTGTGCAGCCCGCCTAGCTTGCTGACAGTCTCCACGCCAGGCCGCAGATACAGGTGATAGGCGTTGCTCAAGACCACCTGAGCGCCAACGCCCCACACTTCTTCGGGTGTCAGTGCCTTCACCGTTGCCTGGGTCGCCACCGGCATGAAGAACGGCGTGAGCGCTTTGCCGTGGGGTGTAACAAGTTCACCGGCCCTGGCGGAACCGTCAGTGTGCTGTAATTGAAAGTCGAACTTGGATTCTGGCATATGGTAATTGTCCCGCCTGCGGCCGCTGATATTATGTTCTGGATAGTCGTGGCAGGCTCGACCTATGGTATCCTCTACAGGCTGAACCCTTCAACCATTCAGCAGCCAACCAGCTTTATTCAAGCAAAATTATTAAACCGCCAGGCAATTGCCCTGACGCCCCACGATGAACGAATTCCTAATCAATTTTAGTAACGATCACACCTTGCTTTGGGCTTTGTTGATAATCGGAGTAATCAGCACCTCTGCAGTAGCTTTGCACCTTTTCTGGACCGCCTTGTTCCGAGCCGTCGACGCTTTACGCGGCCAGCCAAGTAAGAACTCCAAGGGCGGCCACTGATATGTGGTTCCCAAACGCCGAAGTCGCGGTTAACCCAGCGCTCCTTTTGCTACTAGGTGTCATGGTTGGAACCCTCAGCGGCTTCTTTGGGGTTGGTGGCGGGTTCTTGATCACTGGAGGGTTGCTGGTATTTGGCGTGCCTCCCGTCTTTGCCGTGGGCACAGGTTTGGCCTTGATCATGGGCTCTTCAATCATCAACACCCTCAAGCACCGTCACCTGGGCAACGTTGATCTCAGATTGGGCATGCTGATGCTCATTGGAACAGTGCCAGGCGTCTTTTTGGCCGAGCAATTGAACTCCACTCTAGAAGAAGCAGGCATCGTCGGGCCAGTGATTCGCTATGTGTACATCTTGTTCTTGGGCGCTCTCGGCGGGTTCATCGTAAATGACTACCTAAAGATACGCCGGGCGCCCAAGTCCGAAGGTGAAGCAATATCCACGGCATCGCTGGCGCGGCGAGTACAAGCGATGCGCATTCCACCGCATTCCATCTGGCTGCCGGGAAAAGGAAAAATTCCGACCTACGTTTCTCTCCCGGTTTCCGAAATTGAAAGCCTCTCTGTGTTCATCCCAATCGTAGTGGGTTTCGGCGTAGGATTTTTCGCCGGCTTGCTGGGGGCGGGCGGCGGTTTCCTGCTCATGCCGGCGCTGATCTTTGGACTTGGAGTGCCCACAACAGTAGCTATCGGCACTGACCTATTCCAGATAATAGTAACCGGGTCTTGGGGGACGTTTATCTACGCCATGTCCCATAACGTTGACGCCAAAATGGCCATCATCATGCTGGGCGCAGCGTCGGTGGGATCACAACTCGGGGCTTCTGCCACCAAGTTTGTGGAGCCAGCGCGCATTCGCATCCTATACGGGATAACGATTCTGGGCGGCGGCGTAGCGGTGGCCTTGGAACAGGTGTCCACCTTCTCAGATAGTGTGCAGTTCTTATCAACCGTAGCTTCGGTGGTGTTGCTCGGAGTTGCAGGTGCCATGTGTCTCGTCATCATGGGAATGATGATTAAGGCCAAACGAGAGAACCATGACCGAGACCTAGCCCCGGCTGACGACTAGCTAACCAGGTCTCTGACCGTCTTTTCGACCAGTTCCTCGGGGACATCAGTGCGGACCACCGACCGGCCTACCTCTTCCAGCATCACCCAGCGCTTTGAGCCACTCTGGACTTTTTTATCCAGAGACATACCTTCCAAGATGGCGGCTACGTTGAGTCCCTTGGCCGAGGTTGGCAGGTTGAACCGCTCAAGAATGGCCCGCTGCCGGTCCACCAAGTCTTGAGAATGCAGCCCCATCTCCTGGGCCATTGTTGCCGCGCCCATCATTCCCACGGAAACACCCTCTCCGTGGAAGAAAGTGCCGTATTCGGTGGTCGACTCCAGTGCGTGCCCGATGGTGTGGCCGTAATTCAACATGATGCGGATGCCTAGGGTCTCCCGTTCATCCTGGCTGACGACGTTGGCCTTGATGGCCATGCTGCGGCGGATGACCTCGGTTGAAATCTCCGGCTCCACGTTCATCAGTGCTTCTGCGTGTTCTTCAAATACGTCCACCAGGCTGGCATCCAGGATGAAGCCATGCTTGATAGCCTCTGCCCAGCCTTCAGCCAGTTCTCTTTTGCCCAAAGTCGATAGGGCTTGAACGTCGGCGAAGACCCCCTTGGGCTGGTAAAAGGCCCCAACCAAGTTCTTGGCCTGGGGCAGGTTGATGGCGACCTTACCACCAATGGAGGCGTCCACCATGGCGGCCATGCTGGTAGGCACTTGGACAAAGGCCATGCCGCGCAAATAGGTGGCCGCCACAAACCCGCCTAAATCGCCAGCGACACCGCCGCCAACACTGATGATGGTGTGGCCGCGTTCGGCTTTCAGGCCTGCCAGCCAGCTGTAGATGCCCTGGGCCAGCTCAAAACTCTTGCTGGTCTCCCCGGCGGGGATGATGAAGCAGTGGGCAGCGATACCCCTCTTTTGGAGCGCACGCTGCACGTTGCGACCGTAAAGGTTCATCACGTTGGAGTCGGTGATTATGTAGGCGTTGTTGGTCAGCCCCAGGTCCGTAAGTCGGTCTCCTAGGGAATTAATCAGCCCCCAACCGGCAACCACCGGGTAGGAGCCGCCTCCGTGATGTACTTCCGCCGCCAGGTCTAAGTCCGCCATGTTCTGGTCTCCGTGATTACCTGATTTTAGTAATTAACCGAGATTTCGCTATCTAAATATATTGCCGGATGCCGGGCCCGCAAATTTTGAGGATGGCCTGGGCTACTTGGTCCGAAGTTAGCCCGTCGGTTTCAACTTTATGGTGGGCTTGTGAGTACACCGGCGCACGCTCTGCCAGCAGTTCTTTGATCCGTGCCAACGGGTTACCGGCTCCCAATAATGGGCGCACCGGCGCGTTGGGGTTACCTCTGGTTATTCGCCAGTGGATGGTCTCCGGTTGAGCGCTGAGATAGAAGACCGTCCCGCACTCGAGCATGACACGTCGGTTCTCTTCATCCATGAACGAACCGCCGCCGGGGGAGATGATGCGGCCTGTTTCCGAGCAGATGTCACTGACCACTTCACGTTCCAGCGTCCGAAACGCATCTTCCCCCGAGTCTTTGAATATCTCAGAAATGGGTTTTCTGGCCCGGGTTACTATCTCCTCGTCGGCATCAATCCTGGGCCAGTGGCAGCGGCGCGAAATGGCCCGCGCCACGCTACTCTTACCCGAGGCCATAAAGCCGACAAGGATTATGTTACGCACTTGATCTGACTGCATGCTTCGCCTTTGAAGCTCTAACCGCTGCCGAACTAGTCCGGTAGCCGAGTTAGGTGCATGCGAGAGCCCATGCTGGTATCGGTCTCAAAGTACAACACCTGCTGACCAACCCCGTTGGTGTTGGGTGTGTCGGAGATGAATTTCAGACCGTGAGACTCACACTGACCGACGCAGGATGGGATATCGCCCACAACGTAACCCACATGGTCCATGACATGGTCATCGCCCATGCTGGCAGGGTCGCCAGGCTCAATGAGTTCCACCTGAACTTGGCTGAAATTCACGAAGGCGTTGCGGCCACCGCTCCGCGAAGGGCCTCCTCCCAAGAGGCTTCCCTTGAAGTTGTCCACGTACCACTTGATGGCTTCTTCCAGGTTCTTGACCCGGTAGCCCGCGTGGATGATGCGCTCAATCTCCAGCCCCTCATTTGGCTCTGCGACAGCGTCTGGCAGCTGGGTGATGTGCATCTTCACGCCGTTGGTGGTGCTGGAATCGAAATACAGCAGTTGGTGACCCAACACGTTGACGTTGGGTTTGTCAGCGGCAAACTTGAAGCCGCGAGCGGTCAACTCGTCGATCGTCTTATTGATATCGGCAACCACGTAGCCAACGTGGTGCATGGTCAGGATTTCACTGGAAAGACCAGTCTGGTCCACGGGCTCCAGCAGTTCAGCCTCAGCATTGCCGAAGCGCACGTAGGCGTTGCGCCCGCCGCTGGGCATGGCATAGCCGGGGTTCAGGGGTCCGCCACCAGCCTTGACCGCATTGAACGATTCCTCGAACCAGGCAATGGCGCGGTCCAAATCTGGGGTCAAATACCCAATATGTTGAATCTTCTCGAACACAATTTCTCCTAATTATTTAAGAAGCTGCCCCAGCAACTCGCCAAGGTTATTTTAAATTTCCGGCAGGTAAAAACCCGGCACTGCCGGTGCAGGCTATGCCGGGCGGCCGGGGGCTGGGAAGTAGCCGGAACCGGTGCAGAACTCCACGCGGTTGCCGTCCGGGTCATTGATAAACATGAAGCCTTGGCCGTCAAATCGAACGCCGTGGCGCAGGATTTCAAAGCCGTTCTCTTCCAGAGTCGCCATCGTCCCTTCAAAGTCTTCAACCTCAAAGGCGTGGTGGGTGTTCTCCGGCTTTACCGGGGCGTCCGGTGTCTCAATCAAGTGCACCATGATGCCGTTTTCTAGTTGCAGCCAAGTGATCTCCGGGTTGGGTACCTGACTCTCTATCTGCTTGATGCCCAAGAGTTCGTTGTAGAACTTCATGGCTCGAGCGGTGTCTTTAACCATGGTTGTTACGTGGTTAATCTGTTTTGTTTTAATAGTTCCTGGCATGAGACTCCTAATTATTTACGCGATTTTGGGTAGATCAGACCGTGGTAGGTCTCCCGATCTTCTGCGCCCAATTATGCCACAAAGCCGTGGCCTTGGGCAGGCACGCCATACACGCTAAAGAGTGCTGCCCACCGTCACCGTGATCACACCAAGAACGGTGATGCCTACGCCCAAAAACAGCCATTTGGTGAGGTTTTCCATGCGAGAGATAAATATCTGAGCCAGTATCAAGGTGAAGATGGGATTCGTGGAAACGATGGGCGACACCACCGTAACGTCTGCTCGCTCTAGGGCGAAATAAAGGGCAATCACTCCAGTTGCCGCCGCCAACCCAGAGAAACCAGCGGACAGCGCGAACCTGGGGTTCCCTCTGGACGCTTTAACCTCGCGTACCGTGCTAGCCCCGGCCAAGGGCGACAGCAGAATAATGCCGAAGAATAATCCCATGGCAGAGACCATCAGCGGAGAGCCGTATTCTTCAGTCAATTCTTTAGCGATTACGTTGGTGCCGCCGTAAGATGCCGCCGCTACCAGCGCCAGTCCGAACCCAATCAGCATGCCCTTGTTGCTGGCGACACCTTCACGGATGGAGTTTCCCAGCGCTGTAGTAAGCCCAATCACCACAGTTAGTGTGCCCAGCAGCACCACAAAGTGGGGCCGCTCGCCGGTCAACGTGATGGCAAAAATAGACGCAAACACCGCCGCTGTGCTCTGGACCGCCGCAGTTCGGGAAGCACCGATACGCCCAATTGCTTGGTAGCTGGACGTCCGCCCGCCCAAAAAATTGACCACTCCCAACAGAAAGAACCAGAAAAGCGCCACTGGCGGCAGGTCTTTGATGTCAGTGAAGGCAAAGACCAGGGCCAAGAACGCCGTGGGGCAGAAACTGACCACCACCGACAATAGCGTGCTGGACAGGGGGCTCATGCCCTGCATGCCCACTCGGGCTAGGATGGCAGCGCTGCCAAACCCAAAGCCAGACAAGAGCGATAGCAGTATCGCGTCCATGGATTAGCGCACCTCCCGGTTGGCCTTACGGATTTTAGCTACGGTCATAGCTGGCTACCCACCACGACCAGGACTACTCCCAAGACCGCCATCAGCGTCCCCGCAACCAACTTTCGCGTCACGGTCTCAAGTCTGGCCAAGAAGATATGCGCCAATAAAAGGGTGACCAAGGGACTGCTGGCAACGATGGGGCTGATGACCACCACGTCAGCCTTTTGCACCGCAAA
>DUCU01000124.1:6403-20290 GCA_012959605.1 Dehalococcoidia bacterium
GTGAGTTAACGGCGATTCCAGAAGCCAACCCGGCCATTGCGACAAACCGCAGCGAGTGCAATGTTTGTCCAAGGCTCCGGTGCCCCGCACGAAGAACGCCGGTCCTAGCGGCACTGGCCCCGACCAGAGGCGCAAGCACGAAAAGACCGATCAGCATGCTAAACGCGGTCACCATCAACGGCGAGTCGTAGATTTCGATGACCTGCTTGGCCATCACGTTGGTGGCACCGTAAGACGCACCGGCAGCCAATGCCATCAGGTAGCCAAGGATAAATACCTTGTCGGTCCGCCATCCGGCCATAATTGATTCGCCGGTGGAGAAAAGAAGGCCGCCGACCACCCCCGCCGTTCCCAGTGCGACCAAAGGATGAATCGTCTCACCGATGAAGGCAACCGCGAATATGGCAGCGAATGGCGCTTGGCTGGCAATGAAGAGACTGGAACGGGATGCGCCGATCAGGTTGGCGGCCAAAAAATTCTGCGTCCGTCCGCCTAGGAATGTGATTACTCCCAGACCAAGAATCCAGAAGACAGCCTCTTGCGGGATGTTTCCAATATCGTCAAACGCGAACGCCAAAACCATGGCGGAAGACAAAACAAAGCTGACGAACAGGGAGACTAGAACACCGGGAAGGGGGAAGACAGACTGCATGCCCTGACGGGCCAGGATAGCCGAAGTTGCAAATCCAAAGGCGGCGAGTATCGACAGACCGATTGCCACCATTAGGCTGGCTAGACCTGCCTACAGCTTTCGATGATGGACTCGAATATCAGATTGCCATCGGTGCTGCCCAGAATGACCTCACAACTGCGCTCTGGGTGGGGCATCATCCCCAGGACATTGCCAGCCTCGTTGATGATTCCGGCAATATTGTTGGCCGAGCCGTTGGGGTTGGCCTCTGCCGTTGCTTCACCGGAGGCATCGCAATAGCGAAAAAGCACCCGGTTTTCTTCTTCAAGCTGAACCAGAGTGGCATCGTCTGCAAAATAGTTACCCTCACCGTGGGAGACTGGCACGTCAAGTAGTTGGCCCTGACCGCAAGCCTTGGTGAAGGGAGTGTCGGCGCGTTCGGTGCGGAGATGCGTGGGTTGGCATCGGTATTCCAGATCCTGGTTGGGGAGCAAAGCGCCGGGCAACAAGCCAGATTCACACAGAATCTGAAACCCGTTGCAGATGCCAATGGCCGTTCTGCCGGACTCGACGAACTTGTTCAACGCTTCCATAACCGGGGAAAACCGGGCCATCGCGCCGGGGCGTAGGTAGTCGCCATAGGAAAAACCACCGGGCAGAATCACCGAGTCAAAACCGTCCAAGCTGGTTTCGTCATGCCAGACATATTCGGCGTCTTGCCTAAGGATGTCTTTTACTTGGTAGTAGCAATCGGTGTCGCTCCAGGTGCCTGGAAACACCAATATTCCAAATTTCATCTTATTGAACCAACCCCATTTCTACCTCGGCTTCTATCCGGCTTCTATAGGGAATTCAGATATGCGGTGGCCATTTCATTGACCACGGTACCGTCTGACTTGCCACGAACCTGGGGCATGAGCTTGCCCATCAGTTTGCCTTTGTCCTGGATAGACGTTGCGCCAACTTCAGCAGCGGTAGCCTTGATGATCTCAGTCAATTGATCGGTGGACATCTGGGGTGGCAGGAACTCTTCCAAAACTGCGAGTTCCGCAGCTTCCTTGGCCGCCATGACGTCGCGTCCGCCTTCTTCAAACGCTTTGATGCTATCGCGCCTATCGCTAGCCTGCTTGGTGGCCACGTCGATCACACCGGCGTCATCAAGCCCTTTTTTCTGTTCTTTTTCAACCGCAAGAACAGCGTTCTTGAAGAAACGGAGGGCATCTAGGCGTGCCTGGTCTTTGTTGCGCATGGAAGTTTTGATGTCTTCTTCCAGTTTTTCTCTGAGGGTCATGATGAACACCGGTCCTGTGCTAACACCCAATATTCTTAAGATACGGGCGGATTTTATCCTAGGTTGTCTGGCTGCGCTCTTATTCTACTCTCTAGAACGGGCGCGACGATTATAGGTGGCGTCGAAATTTGGTGTCAAACGGAGCTTCTCGGATTGAAACCACGCACCACGTGACTATTTTGCAATGATTTGACCAGAATCCGGACCCAACTTCCTTTGCGAACGTTCCCTTCCCCATAGAAAATGATTTTGCTATAATCTGGATGCTCATTCTCATAGTTGGGGACGGGTATGTTTTTTTGTAAGGCGGACTATTAGGAATGCCGGCATATGCCGTAATTGGCGGCCAATGGGGTGACGAGGGCAAGGGAAAGATTATTGATTACCTTGCCGGAAATGTTGACAGCGTAGTGCGTTATGCAGGCGGTAACAACGCCGGGCATACCGTAGTCAACGATAAAGGAACATTCCAATTGCATCTGGTGCCATCAGGAATCTGTTGGCCAGATGTCTATGGAATCATAGGTAATGGCGTAGTAGTAGACCCCGATGTTCTGGTCAGTGAACTGGCTGAGATTGGATCGCGGGGAATTGATACATCCAGGCTGTTCATCAGTGAACGCGCCCACGTTATCATGCCCTACCACGTTGTCCTTGACCGATTGGAAGAGGAAGCCAGAGGCGAGGCAGCCATTGGCACCACCGGCCGAGGGATTGGCCCTGCCTACATGGACAAGACCGGCCGTATGGGCATCCGCGTGGGTGACCTGCTGGACTGGGACGCGCTTGTCCCCATGGTCACGCAGTTTTTGGCACACAAGAATGCCCTGATTACGAAGATTTACGGCGGAGAACCGCTCCTGCTGGATGACGTGCTAGCCAAATGCAGTCTCTGGGCAGACCAGATTGGTCGCTATGCCAAGGCAACCGAGCAACTGGTACAAGACCTACTGGCCCAGAACAAGAATGTCTTGCTAGAGGGCGCTCAAGGCACCCTTCTGGATATTGACCACGGGTCCTACCCGTACGTCACGTCTTCATCACCGTCCATCGGTGGCGCCTGTACCGGATTGGGCCTAAACCCCCAGGCCATCAAGGGTGTGCTCGGCGTGTTCAAGGCCTACTCAACTCGGGTTGGCAGCGGGCCCATGCCTTCTGAAATCCCGGAGCACGAGGCTGACGAGATTCGCGAGAAGGCCCAGGAGTTTGGTGTTACCACCGGACGAGCAAGGCGTATCGGCTGGTTCGACGGCGTGGCCGCAAAATACAGCCAACTGGTGAATGGGTTCACCGGACTGGTGCTGACCCGACTGGATATCCTAGACGACTTTGATTCGGTCAAAGTTTGCATCGGCTACAACGTTGACGGCAAACGAATAGACCGCTTCCCTGCCAACACTGGGTTGCTGGCTCGCTGCACACCGATTTACGAAGAGCTGCCGGGCTGGGACGAACCGACCGCCAGCGCCACCGAGTTGTCACAGCTACCGGCCAACGCTTTAGCCTACGTGAAGCGTATCGAGGAGTTAGTTGGCTGCAAGGTGCAGATCATCTCCACCGGCCCAAGACGCGAAGAGACCATCCAAGTGGAACCAGTCTTCACGTAACCAGCTAAAGTCCAAAAGTTCACAATAAAAAAGGGCCCAGGCGTTTTCTACGCCTGGTCCTTTTTTATTGTCCGTTAACCGTCCAATGTAAGGGACAGGTTTCCAACCTGCCCTGTCATTCCACCAACCAACCTCTAGAAACAAACCCAACTCCAAATGGCCGCCAACCCCAACCGCGAATACCTCTTCCACTCCAACTTTGATTGACGAAAAAAAGGGCGTCCCGATTAATCGGGACGCCCTTACGAATCTTGGTAGTAGAGTATCTAGTTTAGTCGATTCCTATGCAGATACCGGAAGGTCAATGTGGAACTCTTCTAGGAGTTTGTTGACCTCGGCCATGGCCTTTTCACTTGGGGGAACCATCGGCAGCCTGGGGTCGCCCACCTTGATGCCAACTTGGTTCACGGCGTATTTGACCGGGATTGGGTTGGACTCAGTGAACATCCCAAGGAAAATGGGTAGCAAGCGGCGGTGCTCAGAAGCCGCACCCTCTATGTCTCCCTCCAGCAGCAGACCCATCATATGCTTGATCTGATCGCCAACAAGGTGAGCCACCACGCTGACCACGCCGTAGCCTCCCATGGACATAATCAAGAATGTCTGATTATCATCGCCACTCCAGACTTTGAACTCAGGAGCGGCACCGCTGATGATGCGGGATATTTGGTTCATGTCGCCGCTGGCTTCTTTGGTGCCGATGATGTTGTCAATCTGGCTCAGGCGAATCGTAGTCTCATCAGTCATGTTCACGCCGGTGCGGCCCATGATGTTATAGAGGATGCAAGGCAGGTTCGTCTTGCCAGAAATCGCCTTGAAGTGCTGATAGATACCTTCTTGTGGAGGTTTGTTGTAATAGGGCACAACCAGCAGCAGGCCATCGACGCCTTGTCGCTCAGCTTCCTGGCTGAGTTCAATGCTCTCTGCGGTGCTGTAAGTGCCAGTGCCGGCAATGACAACGCCCTTGTCGCCCACTGACTGCTTGACCTCACTGAATAGCCGCATTTTTTCGTCGGTGGTCAGGGTCGGAGATTCGCCGGTGGTGCCAGACAGCACAACGCCGTCGCTGCCGGAATCAAGGAGAGCGTGGGCCAGCCGCTTAGCCTGCTCAAAGTCGACCGCGCCCTTCTCGTCAAAGGGTGTAACCATCGCTGTGAGTAGTCTACCTATTTCTGGCATTTCCGCCTCCTGTCATCGCCCCGGTCATTGCTTCTGTAGTTTCAAACTACGTGTCTTAAAAAGAAGCATCTGGGCTTGGAAAGTTTTTGCATTATACCCGTGAAAACCTGATATCGCACCCTCTGAGTACGGGCAAGAAAAAACGGCCAAAGCTTCGCCGTTAACGGGAGCTACCAAAACGCCGCTGTGCGGCCTTAGCTGGTCACTCCACTGATGTTCTTTGGCTTCAAACGGCCACGGGAGACCAATTCCTCTGCAATCTGCAGGGAATTGAGCGCCGCGCCTTTACGTAGGTTGTCGGAGACGATCCACAACACCAGCCCGCTGGGATGAGACATATCTTGACGGATCCGTCCTATGAAGACATCATCCTCGCCTGCCACGTCCCAGGGCATGGGATAGTCTGCAGGGTTGTCCAGCACAGTTATGCCTGGCATGGCCTTGAGTAGCTCTGTGGCTTCTTCCACCATCATGGGACGGGTGAACTCTATATGTACTGACGCTGAGTGGGAAATGTAGACAGGAACGCGCACGCACGTTGCAGAAATCTGTATCTCTGGGGCGTGCAGTATCTTCTGGGACTCTTGCTTCATCTTCTGTTCTTCAAAGGTATAGCCAGAGTCCAGGAAACGGTCGATTTGAGGGACAACGTTATAGGCAATCTGGCCCTCACCAGACTTGCTGGTGAGAGAATCGGCGTCGAGCAGCTTCTCCGACTGCTCTCGCAGGTTGGCCATTGCCCCGCCACCCGCGCCTGACACCGACTGGTAGGTGTCAGCCACCATACGTTTGATGGGGTTTACCTGGTGCAGCGGGTGGGCTGCCATCACCAGCGGAGTGGTTGAGCAGTTGGGAATGGAGATAATCCCTTCATGCCACTCAACATCTGCGCCGTTTACCTCTGGAACCACCAGCGGCACACTATCTTCCATACGGAAGGCTGAACCATCATCGATGACCACCGCACCCGCAGCGACTGCGGCCGGTGCCAGTTCATGGCTGACCGCAGAGCTGGCCGAAATAAACGCCACATCAACACCGTCAAAGGAATTTACTGTGGCTTCTTCCACCACGAAGTCTTGTCCGCCCACCTTGATGGTCTTACCCGCAGACCGGCTGGATGCCAGCAACTTTAGCTTGGGCAAGTTGGGATAGCGGGTTTCTACGATGCGTAGAAACTCGGCGCCTACCGCCCCGGTGGCGCCAACTACGGCGATGGTTAAGTCCTGCACTGATGGTTCTCTATTTACAGTAAAATTCGTGCCTGAAATGGCCTCTAACCAACGTTAAAGTCCAAGCACGTTCTCCAAGCCTATCACAAGGCCCGGACGGCTCACAACGTCGCGGATACAGCGCAGCAAGCCAGGCATGTAACAGCTCCGGTCTAGGGTGTCGTGGCGGATGGAAACAGTCTGCCCCGCAGCGCCAAAGATTACCTCATGATGGGCGATCTTGCCCGGCATGCGGATGCTGTGCACCGAGATGCCGTTGTACTCACCGCCCCGGGTGTTGGCCAGGTTCTCTTTCTCTGGCTGGTTGCGGGTGAACTCCTTGTTCTCCCCCAGGCTGCGCATCAAGTTCAATGCGAACCCGGATGGCGAGTCTATCTTCGCTTCGTGGTGCGACTCAATAATGTCCACGTAGTCGAAATAAGGGGCTGCTTGCTCGGCCAGCTTCTTGAGGACAATGGCCCCCAGAGCAAAGTTGGGCGCGACGATGATGCCAATGCCATTGTCGTTGGCCAGAGCATCAAGCTGTTTCAATTGGTCATCTGAGAACCCACTGGCTCCCATGATTATGTTTATCTTTCTGGCGGCAGCTTTGGCCGCAGCGTCCATGGCTACAGCAGCATTCGTCAGGTCCAGCATCACCTGGGGCTGGGTCTGTTCCAGCAGAGCATCTAGGTCTGTGGAAAGCGGAATCACCGTGCTATACGGTGTGCTGAGCGTTGGTCCCCTGTCCTGGCGGCAGGTGCCTCCGACCAACTCAACGTCAGTCTCTTTAGAAATTGCCGCCACCGCTTCAAGACCCATCTTGCCGGTGACACCACTGATTACAACCTTTGTAGACGCCATGAATACTCCTCTAAATGCACTAGGTAAATGGAACCGGGCTCCCAGCCACCTGCAATTAACCCAGTGCGGGTCCTTCGACTCCTTCCGCGGAAGGACAGGATGAGCGGGGGTCATACAGTTTTCAACTGTTTCCAAACTTACTTTGAACAACCAGTCTTGTAGGGTCGGGTTTGTAACCCGCCCACACTCTCACAAACCATGTTCGGTCACCCAAGCCAATCCACTACTGATAATAGCACGCAGCCTAAATCGGAGAAAATAAAAAGAGTCCTTCCAGCAGATGCTGGAAGGACTCTTGGTTTGCTAAGTAAACCGGGGCTAGTTAGCGGTTTCCGCCCTGGAAACGTCCACCTCCGGATCCACCGGGGCCACCAGGGCCTCGACCGGGTCCGCCTGGGCCACGTCCGCCTCGGTCGCCGCCGCGTCCACCGCCAAAGCCGCCCCCGTCCCGTGGGGGTCCGGAATTAGGCCGCGGGGTTGGCGGGCTGTCATCGCCGAACAGGGCTTTGCGAGACAGGTTAACCCGTCCTTGGGAGTCGATCTCTCGGATTATTACCGTGATTTCCTGCCCTTCAGTTAACTCCTCTTCCATTTCTCCGATATCGCCGTTGCGAATTAGGCCGTCCTTGCCAGGGACCAGCTCCACGAAGGCCCCGAAGTTAGTGATCCGGACCACTTTGCCGGTGAAGATGTCACCGATGGCCAGGTCACGGGTGAGGGCGTCGACCTTGGACTGGGCCAGGGCCAACATGGCGGAGTCTACGCCGCCAATAGTCACCGAGCCGTCATCTTCGACGTTGATTGTGGTGCCGGTCTCTTCGATGATGGCCCGGATTACCCGACCACCAGGTCCGATAAGGGCGCCAATCTTTTCGATCTTGATCTTCATGCGGATCATCTTGGGAGCGTGTTCGCTCATTTCACCGCGGGTCTCAGAGATCGCTTCATTCATCTTGCCCATGATATGCATTCGGCCTTGGCGCGCTTGCTCCAAAGCTTCTTTCAATACCGCAGGGGTGAGGAACTGGGTTTTAACGTCCATTTGTAGTGCGTTGACGCCTTCGGACGTTCCGGCGACTTTGAAGTCCATGTCGCCTAGGAAGTCTTCCAGTCCTTGAATGTCGCTCAGGATGGCGTACTCGCCGTCGGTTCCGGTGATCAGACCCATGGCGATACCGGCCACTGGGGCTTTGATCGGGATGCCGGCGTCCATCAGGCTGAGGGAGCTGCCGCAAACGCTACCCATCGATGTGCTTCCGTTGGAACTAAGACACTCGGAAACAATTCGGATGGCGTAAGGGAATTCGTCTTCTGAAGGGAGAACGGGCAGAATCGCCCGTTCGGCCAATGCGCCGTGTCCGATTTCTCTTCGACCTGGTGACATCGCCCTGCGGGCTTCACCAGTGGAATACGAAGGGAAGTTGTAGTGGTGCATGAACCGTTTGGTGTTGTCCGGCCCAACGGTGTCCAGGGTCTGCTTCAGGGCCAGAGAACCCACTGTCACGATGGACAGCACCTGGGTCTCGCCTCTGGTGAACAGTCCTGTGCCGTGGGTGCGGGGCAGGATGCCCGTGTCGCAGGTGATGGGGCGGACCTGATCCAGCGCCCGTCCGTCGGAACGAACGTGCTGTGACAGGATACGACCCCGGACAGCCTCGCGGAAGACGGCTTTGAATCCGTCGGCGATGGCCATCTTGGAGTAATCATCTTTCAGAGCATCGGTGACCAGGGCGGAAATCTCTTTCTCGCCGTCGTCCATCTCGTACATACCGGGGTTGCCGCTGAGAAGGTCGTCCCAACGGGACCCGACAGTCTCTTTAACTTTGGCGATCACAGCATCGGCTGCAGCGGAGTCATAGTCGAAAGTGGCTTTGGGTTTGCCAACCTTGCCGGTCAAATCTTCAATCAGGTCAATGGTGGCGGAGTTGGCTTCTTGGGCCTTGGAAATGGCTTCCAAGATGACCTCCTCGGAAACCTCATTCGCGCCCGCTTCCACCATGAAGATGGCATCGCGGGAGCTGCTGACCACCATGCTCAACGTACTGTTGCTGCTCTGCTCGTAGGTCGGGTGGATGATGTATTGACCATCTATGTAGGCGATACGGCAGGATGCAACTGGTCCGTTGAAAGGAATCTGGGAGATGGATAAGGCGGCTGATGCGCCGATCATGCCCAGAATCTCCGGCGGGTTTTCCTGATCAGAGGAAAGTACTGTCAGTGTGATCTGAACGTCGTTGTGCAGACCTTTGGGGAACAAAGGTCTGATCGAACGATCGGTCAACCTGGAAGCCAGGATACCGTCCTGTCCGGGGCGGCCTTCCCGGCGGAAGAAACTGCCGGGTATTTTGCCTACGGAATAAAGACGCTCTTCGTAGTCGACTGTCAGTGGTAGGAAGTCGATGTCCTCGGCGCGGGGCCTGCTGGACATCACTGCCGTGACGAGGACAATTGTCTCGCCTAAAGTGATAGTCACACTACCGTGCGCCTGATTAGCCAATTTACCAGTTTCAATGGTAAGAGTTTTGCCGTCGATCTGGCTTGAAACCGACGTGGGAATAGCTATTTGTGTAGCCATAATATGCCTAGGGCAACCTCGCAATAAATAACGTGCGCAATCGATAGATGGGGTGAGAGCTAGACGACAAACAACACCCTTATAGGGTGTTGTTGTAAGGGGCGCTTATCGGCGCAGGCCTAACCTGGCGATAAGTGATTGGTAGCGGGTTACGTCTTCCGCATTGAGGTATTTGAGGAGTCTACGCCTCTGGGAAACCATTCCAAGAAGCCCGCGCCTTGAATGGACGTCCTTCTTGTGTTCCCGCAGGTGTTCGGTCAGGGATTTTATATTTTCCGTGAGCACGGCGACTTGGACTTCAGCAGAGCCGGTGTCCTTATCGTTGACTTGGTATTCCTTAATTATCCGTGCTTTTGTTTCTCCATCTAGCATCAGGTATGTATTCGCTTCTCTCTCTTCTCTTCTTTTACGTTGCCCAGAATTATAGCATAGGGCATTTTGTCGGGCAACGATATGGGCGTGAATGGCATTGTCGACTCAAACTGGATTGTAGCCATAATGCAACTTCAAATTTAACAGAAATTTCGTCGTCGAATGCAGGCAATATCCCACTATGGTCGAACAATGGGGCAATATCCGCACCATCAAAAACGTTCGCGAAATACGGAAACTGTTACCCGAACAATCACCAGATTGGTTAAATAATAATGGAATTAAAGCCCAAGAAAATCCTATTGGTGGACGACAACCCGCGAAACCGCTCGTTTAATCACAAAGGGCGGGGGTACCATCCCCCTAGAGTTGCCTACGGCGTATGGAATATTTTTGGCCCAGCCAAAGGCGCGTCGCTAGTAGAGCCCATCAACGGTAGCTATGCAAAGGCGTGGTTCGAGCATGGAACCACTAATCAAATCCAGGTGTATTTGTTTAGCGGAACGCCTACGCGGGAGGGGTTCCACCAATACACCTATATCAGAAGATGTTCTAACTCAATACCGAGAAGCCTTCAGGCAGGCTGCCGCGTCCGGTGGCGGCTAGAACCAGTGATGGCGCGGTGCCTCTGTGCAGGGCAATCTCTCCCAGTAGCTGGATTGTTGCGGCCATCGCGCTTTCCGGTGGTTTGTCGTCAATGCCCAAAGCCTTGGTCAAGTCCATGGTGTGGATGACCAGTTCAAAGGTGCGGGTGGGTAGATAGTCGATGAGCCGCATACCGCCCACTGGAGTATTCATGATGTAGTCATCGTCCAATTCGCCAAGTTTATTTTTGACGTACATCTGAAAGCCCCGGACCATCATCGTTGGGTTGTCGATTATTTCCAGTCCGGCGCCTCGGCCCCGTTCGGCAACCATCTTGGGGTCGGCGATGGTCTCTAAGGCCCGGATGAAGTAGTCCACGGGCCTTTCTCTCTCAATTTTCTCGCCCGGTTTCTCAGAGTAACTGAGCACGGTGGTGAAGGAGCGATAGGTGTGTCCGACTAGATCTCGGACACACCATTCTCCCAGGGCTAGGGCCTCCCAGCCGTCGATGTCAACCTGATCTACGACGCCGGCAAAGTATTCACCAGCCTCCAGATAGATTTCCCTGATATCTTGACCGCTCATTTACGATGTCCAGCCTGGTAGTTTTTAATTAAAGTTTCAGGTCCAAAGCCTTGTAGGTTAAGGCTGGCCCACTTCCCCTTCCACGTTCAGAGACTTCATCAGGTCGGTCAGTTGGGCCCAAGTCTCGTCCTCCACAAAGATGCCATCCTTGCGGCGAGCCTGCTCACGGTTCCACTCGATCTCACCAGGGTAGAGTACTTCATCGAATCCGGCAGCAGGCGGCGAGTCCTTGATGTACTCCACGAATCCGTCCATGTCTTTCTTGAACTCATCCACGTCCCGGAAGTGGGCCAGGTTGAAGGCGGCAATGAACACACCGTCGTTGTGGCGACCTTCAGGGTCGATGCCGTATCCCAGGCCAGTAAGCAGGCCGGAGAACACTTCAACCATGAATGACAGAGCGTAGCCCTTGTGTCCTTGGTCAACGCCCACAGGCAGGATGGCCCCGCCGGAGTAGTAGTCGTTGGGGTTGGTTGTGGGATTTCCATCTTTGTCCACGATCCAGCCCAATGGAATATCTTCTTTACGGTTGCGAGACAAGGCGATTTTGCCCAGGGCCACGGTGCTGGAGGCCATGTCCATCAAGACCGGTCCGTCTAGGTTGCTGGGCATGCCAATGCTCATGGGGTTAGTGCCCAGCTTCCGGGCTATGCCGCCGAATGGAGCGACATGCTTAGGAGCAGCGCCCGAGTCGGCAGTAATCAGACCGATCATGTTTTCGGCCGCCATCATAGTGGGGTAGTCACCCAGCCGACCGATATGACTCTGGTGATAGACGGTGATGGCGGCCACCCCGTTGGTCTTGGCCTTTTCGATGGCCAATTTGGTGGCCTTTTCAGTCTGGACGAAACCAAAACCCCAGTTGCCGTCAATCACGGCGGTGCAGGGTGCTTCTTTAACTATGTCAAAAGCGGCACCGGGGACGATGTGCCCGGCGTCAATGCGATCAACGTAAGTCGGCGTCTGGATAATCCCATGGGAGTCGTGGCCGGACAGGTTGGCCTTGATCAGGTGCCTGGCTACGATCTCCGCTTCATCCTCCGGAGTGCCCTTGGCGCGGTAGATGTGGTAGGCAACTTTATGCAGGTATTCGGGTGTAAAAACGGGCATGATTGAACCTCTTTTGGAAAGTGAATCTAGTCTAGTGGCGGGGGTCGGGGTTTGTCCACCAGAGGAGTGTTTTGTGCCTGCTTGTTGGCTCTCTAGCAAGCGTGATATTCTGGAGGCGAGTACTGCCCCTGTAGCTCAGTGGATAGAGTGCCGGCCTCCGGAGCCGGAGACGAGAGTTCGACCCTCTCCGGGGGCACCACATTCCTCTATTTCTCCCACATATTACCCGCGTCTTTGGCTGCCTGTCTTCCCCATTTATTGAGTGGGTTCACACATTTGACCTTTCACGCGCGGCCACGCATGATAAGATTGTATCTGCAATCGGGGTGTAGCCCAGCGGTAGGGCGCCTGCTTTGGGAGCAGGAAGTCGGGAGTTCGATTCTCCCCACCCCGACCAGCATATTCGTGCCTAACGTGGCCCTTTTGAGTAGTTTTTCTCCCCCACTCCCCAAGCTGTTAATTGGCATTTGCCCCACTTTGGCTAGAAAATCGGCTGAAATCACGGAACCTATCGCTGGGCTAACTATCCAGATGGTATTCCAAGAAATCACCGATGGCAGTAGCCATCTCAGGACTATGAGTCTTGACGACAGCGGACTCCTCAGCTAACTCCAGCCGCGATTCCAAGTGGAAGAGAATCCCGTGGTGCCGAAGGTCAAAGTCGAACTGACACATGGTCACCTCCCTCACCCCGACCACTACCGCGGGGACATCTTTCTTCAAACCAAGTTCTTCCTTTTCAGGTCTTCTACGCTCCAAAAGTATCTGACCTCTAATTATCTTTCACTCGACCCGGTCGTGATTGACAATCTGGCATAATGACTCCGCCCACACACATGATTAACGAACACAAAAGGGCGGATACAAAACATGACACGACTATCAAAGAAGATTGCACTTATTACCGGAGGGGCTGGGGGCATAGGCCAGGCGGCGGCCAAGGTATTCGCAGCAGAAGGCGCGCGCGTTGTTTTGGTAGACCGAGACGAAGACGCCCTAAAGTCTGTTGTGAGCTCTTTGGGCGACGATATTGCCAGCTACGTGGTGGCAGATGTCACCCAGCCGGAACAGGTCGAAGGCTATGTGGCTGCCGCTGTAGAACGTTGGGGTAGCATTGATATATTCCTGGCTAACGCAGGAATCGAGGGCTTAATCTCTTCGATTCCTGATTGTCCAATTGATGTCTTTGACCAAGTGATGGCTGTCAATGTACGCGGCGTTTGGCTGGGACTGAAATACGTCATCCCTGTGATGACCGAACGGGGCGGCGGCAGCATCGTTATAACCTCGTCCACCGCCGGCATCGGAGGCAGTGCAGGCATATCGCCCTATGTCACCAGCAAGCATGCGGTCATTGGCATGATGCGGTCTGCAGCATTGGAGTGTGCTCCGCTGGGTATTCGCGTCAATACTGTAAATCCTGCGCCCATCGAAACGAGGATGATGCGGTCATTGGAAGAAATGCGGGTCGCGGCCGCTGACAACTCCGAGATTACCGTAGAGCGGACCAAGCAGGCCACAGCCTCCCTTATCCCACTGCGGCGTTACGGATACCCTGAGGAAGTGGCAAATATGATGCTGTTTCTTGCCAGCGACGAAAGCAGCTTTTGCACCGGTGGCGTTTACATGGTGGACGGGGGCCGTTCCGCCGGCAGCCCTTAGAGCGCCACGACGCCTCTCCCAGGCTCGACTTAGCAGGGCTGACATGAAACCTTATTTAGTTAGATGGTAGCGACCTACAATTTGCTGCTATTTGTGAAGGTAATAGGGATAACCGGTCTGGCTATTTTGGCCGCCAGTCTTTTTCTGTTTGTGTCATGGCCCACCAGCGTCAACGCCGAGGAACTAAATTTTGGCAAGAGCGTTGGCAGTGTAAC
>DUCU01000124.1:20300-32660 GCA_012959605.1 Dehalococcoidia bacterium
CTGTCAACGGCAACCAACCGGTAGGCGCTTGTACTATCGTCTAACCGCCCCGTGTAACTACCCCAGCGTGTAACTCTTTCGGCATTCTTCACCATCAGCAACCTCCCCCGGCCATTGACTAACCCTATCCAGCGGTTAGAATCGCACCAGCAATCTAGGTTCCCATTTTATTTTTGGAACGATCAGACAGGGGGTCGCTATGCGTCTAGAAAATAAAGTCGCCTTTTTGAGCGGAGGAGCTCGCGGAATGGGCGCTGCGGAGGCGCTGCTCTTTGCCAAAGAGGGCGCTAAAGTCGTCATTGGAGATGTGCTCGACGACGCGGGACGCCAGACTGAGGCCGCCATCAATGACCTGGGTGGCGAGTGTCTCTTCATTCACCTGGATGTCAGCAGCGAAGAAAGCTGGACGGCAGCAATTGCCGAGACTGTGAGTAGGTTCGGCAAACTAGACATATTGGTCAACAATGCCGGGGTGTTGTCTTTAGACTCCATTGAAGACATCACCGTCGACGAGTGGGACAGGGTGATGGATATCAATGCTAAGGGCGTGTTTTTGGGCACCAAAACCGCCATCCCAGAGATGCGAAAAGCCGGTGGCGGTTCTATCGTCAACATCTCTTCTATTTCTGGCATAGCCGGCCAGTCATATGTCTCGGCCGTGTATAACGCATCCAAGGGCGCGGTCCGGATTTTCACCAAGTCCACCGCCATACAATACGCTGCGGAGGGCATCCGGGCGAACTCAATCCATCCAGGCCCAATCGATACACCAATGACTTCTTTCCGTAAGGGCGACGCCCAAGCAGTGGCTCAATCCCTTGCCCGTATTCCCCTGGGTCGGGCCGGCGTTCCAGACGACATTGCTTATGGTGTGCTGTACCTGGCATCAGATGAGTCGTCGTTCGTCACAGGCAGCGAATTAGTAATCGACGGTGGCTTCCTAGCCCAATAACCCCGCTCAGCCCCTGGGCGAGGATGCTCGCGCGATATGTCGGGCATCATTAACTTTGGAGATTATTTTGCAGAGAAAATTGCTTGAAGGGAAGATCGCTATTGTTACTGGGGCAGCTAGTCCCCGTGGCTTGGGGCGGGCCATGACTGAGGCTCTTGTCAAAGCAGGGGCTCGGGTTTCCATGATGGACATCAACCAACAATGGCTGGATGAAACCTCCAATTACATGCGGGAGATCGGCGGCGACGATTGTGTCATGACCCAAGTCGTGGATGTCACTTCGATTGGCGAAGCAGAACGCTCCATAGAACGGACCATTGAAGAATTGGGCGGACTGCACATCCTAGTCAACAACGCTGGAGTCGCGCCCCCCAAAATGCTCCTGGGCGGAGAGGCTTCCAATAATTTCTGGGAGATTTCCGCAGAGGAATGGGATCGGGTTGTTGCGGTAAATAGCAATGGGCCATTCTACATGACCCGGACTGTCGTGCCTCACATGCTGGCCCAGGGTTGGGGCCGAATCATTGGCGTCACCACCAGTATGAACACCATGTACCGCGCCGGGGCAGCGCCTTACGGCCCTTCCAAAGCGGCCCACGAAGCATTGGTTGCCATGGCCTCTAGGGAGTTGGAAGGATCCGGTGTCACCGTCAACGTCTTGGTGCCCGGCGGCATGGCCAGCACCGACCTGATTCCTGATAACACAGACTACGTGCGGGAAAACATGATTAGCCCCGACGTAATGATGGCCCCGGTTGTGTGGCTCGCTTCGGATGAGTCAAATGACATCAATGGCCAGCGATTCATCGGCTACAACTGGGATGAAGAGCTACCCTTGGCCGAACGACTGGAAAAAGCCGCCGCTCCCGCTGCTTGGCCCCAGCTGGGGGCGCAGGCCATCCGGTTAGACGCCAACCAGAAGGACAAGTACTGATTCCCAAGGGACGTTAGGAGACCCAGCAATCTCCGTCCTGATTTAACAAAGTGACAGAATGGCCGGAAAATCGGAGCCCTAACCGTCAAGGCCGGCATCTTGGCGATGGTCACTCTGAGGGGACGAGGCCAATAACGCCTGCTTCGCCATAGATTTGTCATTCTGAGGAGCGCCGTAGGCTGACGAAGAATCTCGTCGTCCGGTGCAAGCATGTTTGACCAGAGCAACGAGACCCATCGCTACTCTCGGGGTGACAGAGAAATGCGTTGACCGTGTCCGTTTACTGAATCAAAAAACGCCCGGCGGTAGCCGTTCCTCAGAGAACCAATATTCGCCCTTCAACTCGCCCCGGCTCCAATTCCAATAGGCCGATGGATGGCACAACTTTGAATCGGCGTTTGCCCGCTGCGCCTGGGTTGAAAAACGTCAGCCCGTCCCGCAGTTCGTGAAAGGCGTAATGGCTGTGTCCAAAGACTACGGCGTCGGCTTTTTGCTCCCGGTACAGGTCTAGTCCGCCGCGGTCGCCCTCTTTGGGCACCTTCACAATATGGGTCAGATAGATGCGGCAGCCGCCCAGATTAATCATCTCAACTTCCGGGAATTCAGACTCCGGCCCTTGGCGGTCATTGTTGCCACGCACAGCAGTCACCGGAGCGATCTCTCCTAGGTGTTCGATTATCTGGCCTGTGCCAATGTCGCCCGCGTGGAGGATGTGCTCCACACCTACAAGTAGGGGCGGCACACGAGGGTCGTAGAAGCCGTGGGTGTCTGAAACCACTCCAATCAACATGCTCTTATTATTCCACAGCCAGATTTATATTCCGATGTCTTTTCCCATTTTAAATCAGAGAATAATGTATATTAGCGGCATGCCAGAAGCGCCAGATTTGGAAGTTATTAAAGAATACCTGAACGCAGAACTGAAGGACGCTGTGGTGGAGTCCTGCAAGGTTCTGCGGCCCACGGTTGTTCGCTCCTTGGCAACGGAAGTTTCCAGCGATCTGCCCGGTCGCACATTCTTAGACGCCCAGCGGCGGGGAAAATTCCTCACGCTGCGGTTCTTCGGTGGCCGCAGCCTCGTCATCAACCCCATGCTCACTGGAGCCCTACAACACTGTGACGACAATGTCCGTGTCCTGAAAAAGACCTGCGTAAATTTGAGTCTGGCCGGTGGCATGAATCTCCGCTACCTGGACGACCGCCAAATGGGCAAGGTCTATTACATAAATAACGGCGGGGATAACGACGAGGCTAGGGGAGACTCACAGGAGGAATTAATCCCACAATACACCGGACTGGGTCCCGACGTTCTATCCGGGATCACCCTCCAAGAGTTTGAAACCCGTCTGAAGAAGTTCAATGGAGAGATCAAGGGCGTTTTAACTCGGGGGCATTTATCTCCGGCATTGGCAACGCCTACTCTGACGAGATTCTCTTCGCCGCCGGAATATCCCCTTTCAAAAAATGCCGGGCGTTGAAACCGGCAGAATTGGAAACACTGCACGCCCAATGCCGCCAGGTGTTGGAAGAAGCCACCGAAACGCTCCGGGGCCGCATGGGCAAAGACATTCACAAGAAGGTTCGCGACTTTCTAATGGTGCACAACAAGGGCGGCCAGCCCTGCCCCAAGTGCGGCGGAAACATCACTCAATTAAACGCCAACCAGCGCATCACCAGCTACTGCCGCCATTGCCAACCTGGTTTGCTAATTCTCAACTGATTCCCACCAGGTTGCACCAGCTTCTTTCCGATTATCGGTATAATCTGGTCAAGATTCCGTTAGACTATCCCTTCCAAGCCTAGCTGATGTGACATTTAGTGTTGACATCGTTTCATCTAAATTATTAAATGTCGTCATATTCCCCAAATTCATCCAAATAGATTTACCAAAACTTTTATATAGAACGAATTACCTTAGAGAAGGAGAAATGAATGCCTGACCAAGAGATTGCTTTGATGGCCCACCTTCTGCGACGTGCCGGTTACGGTGCGAGCCGCGACGAGATTGAGATCAGGGTGACCCAGGGCTACGACAGTGTAATCGAAGAACTCCTGAATCCTGGTAATGACCCGGGTATCGACGAAGACCTGATGTACCGGGCCTATCCTTCCTATTTCGATAAGGCCGCTATCGAGACCGGTCAGACCGAGTGGGTCTACCGGATGATTAACAACAGATACCAGCTAAAAGAGAAGATGTCCCTCTTCTGGCACACCATTCTCTGCGCTGGTGACAATAAAGTGGACAACGCCCGGACCACGGCGATTCAGATCGACAAGTTCCGGGACATGGGCATGGGTAACTTCAAAGAAATGCTCATGATGCTCTCCACAGACCCGGCCATGCTCTACTACCTGGACAACATTGAGAGCCACAAGATGGCCGTCAATGAAAATTACGGTCGAGAGCTTCTGGAGTTGTTCTCCGTTGGCGTGGGCATGGACGGCGAGAGTAACTACTCCGAAGATGATGTTAAGGCCTGCGCTCGCGCCTTCACCGGCTGGAACCTGGCCCCGACGATTCCGGTATTCCCCTACGGTCGGACACCTTTCGAGTTCCGTTTCGACCCGGCAGACCATGACTACGGCGAGAAGACTTTCCTGGGCGAGACCGGCAACTGGGATGGTGGTGATATCGTCGACATCATCTGCAAGCAACCGGCCACCGCCAGGTTTGTCTCCCGCAAACTCTATGACTTCTTTGTGGCCGATGAGCCGCCGGTGCCCTCCTGGACACTGAGCCCACCCCGTGACATGGACGCTATCAAAGCCTTGGAGCAGGCATACTTCGACTCCGGGTACGAGATCACGGCCATGCTAAAAGTACTGTTCAACTCGGACTTCTTCAAGGACGAGGCAGTCCATTTTGCCAAGGTCAAGAGCCCCGCAGACGTGGTTATTGGCACCATGCGCATGGTGGGTGACCACCTTGAGCCCAAGCCGGGCCTGTTCTTTGTGGCCATGGAGCCCAAGTACATGGGTCTGGACCTGATGAACCCACCCACCGTTGAAGGCTGGCACATGGGCCGAGAGTGGATCAACAGTGGCAGCCTTATTGACCGCATCAACTTTGCATCATCCATGCTGGGCAACACTGAACTGCCCGGCGTACGCTCAATCATCAATAGATTGATGGCGATCGGCGACGTGCCAAGCTCCGAGCAGTTCTTGGACGGTTGCTTAGACCTTGTTGGCCCAATGGACCTGGCCCAAGAGACCAAGAGCCAACTCACCGAGCATCTGGATGCCGGCGGCGCGCTGAAGCACAGCACGGAGGCTGAGCAGAGCGAATTCACCAAACGGGCCGGTGAGACCCTGCAAATGATTGCCACCACTTCAGAGTTCCAGTTCGGCTAAATCCCGGTCTGAAACAACACAATAAAGAATCGAAAACCCAACCCTAGAATAAAACAGCCGACCGGCTGTAGGCGAAGGATTAGAGATGGTATCAACGGTAAAAGACCCAGTATTGGCCGTAATGTCACTGTCCGGCGGAAACGACGGATTGAACACGATAATCCCTTATAACAACCCCAAGTACCGAGACTATCGCCCCTCTCTGGGAATTGCCGCAGAGCAGATAATTCCCATCAACGACCAATTGGGTCTCCACCCAGCGTTGGCCCCCCTGAAAAAGCACTGGGATGAAGGCCATCTGGCCATCATTCTGGGCGTTGGCTACCCCAACGGCAGCCTCTCCCACTTCCGTTCCATGGACATTTGGGCCACTTGTGAGCCCAATGAGCTCGGCCTCACCGGCTGGCTCGGCAGCGTAATTCAAGACGTTGACCCCAAGGGCGAAAACGTGCTCACCGGCGTCAACTTTGGCCGCGGCCTGCCTCGTTCAATGGCCAAGGAAGGCGTGGCAGTTGCCTCTGTGGGCGATCTCAGCACCTACGGCCTGCTCACCGACATGGGAGCTGAGTCGCAGCGGGCAGATGCTTTAGACCTATTCGGCCGCATGTACGCCCCGGCCATTGGCCAGGGAGCAGTGGACGATTACATCCGCCGCACCGGGATTGAAGCCCTACAAGGCGCCGACATCCTGAGCACGGCTCCCGGCATGTACAGATCTGAGGTTGAATACGCCAGCACGGCCATGGGCGGTTACCTCCGCGACATGGCGCAGGTGCACAATGCTGACTTCGGTACCAGGGTGATGTTCACCACCGCCCCGTACAACATCTTTGACACCCACGCTAACCAGTCGGTCGGTCATGCCAACCTGCTGCAGGACGTGGCCGTCAACGTTGACGCATTCATGACCGATATCAGGCAATTGGGCAAGAGTGACAACCTCACATTGTTCTTCTACTCGGAGTTCGGTCGACGAGCCATGGACAATGGCTCCGGCACCGACCACGGCACCGGCGGAGTGGCCTTCGCCATTGGCGACCACGTCAAGGGCGGCATCTACGGCGAGTACCCCTCTTTGGAAGAGGGCAAGCTGGAAGATGGCGGCAATCTGCAACACAACGTGGACTTCCGATCTCCCTACACCACCCTATTGGATCGGTGGATGGGTCTGGATGCCAAAGAGATTGTCGGCGGCAACTACGAAGCCCTCAACTTTATCTAAAGCACGATTTAAAAACAGGGCAACCCGGCACTCAATCTAGAAAATGGGCCTCTACTACGGCACAAAACCGGAGCGGGGCCAATCCCTAAGGAGAATAGCTATGGCTAGCGTATTCCTGGGCATCAACGATCGGACGTTTACCTACAGCTTCACCGCTGGACGCTCCGAGTTTCAGGGCACCGGTTTCCGCAATCCGATGGACTTTGCTCTAGGGCCAGACGATGTGGTTTACATCGTCAACCGCTCCTATGAATCCCGGTCGGACGGCACTCGCATCAACATGTTCCGTATCGGCGACGACAAGGAAGAATACATCACTGAGTTTGGTTCCTACGGCGAGGAGCCTGGCCAGTTCATCTGGCCCATGTCCATCGCCTTGGATAAAGACACCAACGTCTACGTGACCGACGAGTGGACCCACCGGGTCACCGTCTTCAACAGAGACGGCGAATACCTCAGCCACTGGGGTACTCACGGCTCAGGAGACGGTGAGTTGGACCGCCCCGCGGGTATCACCATCAGCCCAGACGGCACGGTATTCATCGTGGACAGCCGAAACAACCGAGTACAGAAGTTCACCCTGGACGGAAAGTTCCTGGGTAAGTTTGGCAGCGCCGGTTCTGAGGATGGCGAGTTCAACCTGCCCTGGGGTATTTGCCTGGATAAAGACGGAAACGTGTTCGTCGCCGACTGGCGTAACGACCGCGTCCAGTCGTTCAGCAACGACGGCAAATGGCTGGCAACCTTTGGCCGACCCGGCACCGGCGGCGATTGCACCATCGCCAAAGAGCAGGGTGGCATGGTCTATGTTGATGTGCCCGTTGGCCAGTTCAACCGCCCCACCGGAGTCTGTGTCGACAATGACGGCGACATCTACATCGCCGATTGGTTGAACAACCGTGTCCAGGTGCTAACAGCCGAGGGTCGGTTCATCACCGAGTTCACTGGAGACGCCGCGCTCTCCAGCCTGGGGGTCGACAAGATCAAGTCCAACCCGGACATGATCCGCCAACGCAACGGCGTGCGCGATTTCACACCAGAGAAGGTACTCTGGACCCCCTGCGCAGTGCGCGTCGACCACCGAAATCGCGTCCTAATCGCAGACACCTCCCGCCACCGCTTCCAGGTCTACCAAAAGAACGGTGAACCGGTACTGGTCTAAGTCGGCGATGCCGTTAAAGGAATCTCTTCTGGCGCTGGGGTGGAGTACTTGCCCAAGCGCCAGTTTTTTTACGAGACTAAGGGGTAGGTGCACTCCGGGGATTTTACCGATGGGGCCATTGGAAAGGCCCAAAATTAGCCGACGTAGAAACCTTTCCCGACAAACCTGCTAAATGTAAAAAGTACGGGCGTCCTGATTAATCAGGACGCCCGTACTCACGTCAACCTCAGGCATTATTTACAGTGTTGCGGTTGCGCAGATAGCAAACACTTCGAGGGTGAACGGCGCCGTTCCTGTGCCAAATCTAAAGCCCGCATACAGATCGGCCTGCCATCCCGTAGGAGGGTTGCCGACTGGAAAACTATCAATTGCAAAATCGCCTGCAGAGACCCCAGTGACATCAAACGACTTGGCGCCGCCTCCGGTTGCCAATTTCCCGGCCGGGAAATTAACCGATTGAGATAAATGGACCTTTGCGGGCCAGGGAATTTCAATAACCTCAGATACCCGTTCAACTCCAGTCAGTCCCCCTGACGCTTCTCCGGACAAGTCCAACGGTGTTTCATTATTCCTGCAACCACCATCTGAGTCTATGATCCTAAGGGAACCGCTCGAGCTATTTACGCAAGAATGAATCAAGGTGTCATCGCCGCCGTGAGCCCAAACGTTGGACGTCATCCCTCCAGCAAGCGTCAAACCAAAAATTGCCAATCCAAACAAAAGCAAAGTCCTTAATCGCAACGCAATCATATTAACCTCCTAAAATCTGGAAATTTCCAACCCCCTAGCGTTTAGGGTAAGCGATACCACATTACATAATCATTATGGCAGTAATATTAATCGTCGAAAATTTTGTCGAACCGTGTAAATTTAGGACGCTGATTGGCCTCGATTATTCCTTGATATGGGCTTCAATCGCGATCTGGTGCATTGTTCGAGGTTGCGGTACCAAAAGGCCGTACCCCATCCGCCACCTGAGAGCCTTCCAAATAGCCCCAGTCCATAGCGACATCGCCCTCTCCTGGCTCTGCTGGGTGTTCCGGACGGTCAAGGGGCAGTTAGCCTAAACCTTCCACCGCTCCAGCCCATACGCCATGTCCCAGAAGCCGTGTTCTAGGCGGACGCTAGTCTCGTAGGCCTGGGACATGGCGGCAAGTTCTGACGGCCCGGCTTCTGCGCCGATTTGGTCGGCCATTGCCCTGATGTGGTCGGCTAAGTCGGCAAATTCTTGCGACGTGTACATCTCAATCCACTGGGCGTAGAGGGGGGCGTTTTGCGGCAGGCCTTTCTGCATTAGGTGATTGCCAATCTCCCAGTAACCCCACTGGCAGGGCAGTAGCGACGCCACCAGCTCACCAAAACTTCCCTGGTGGGCCGTCTTCAGCAGGAAGCTGGTGTAGGCCAAGTTACTGGGAGCGGCGATTGTCGCCTCCAGGTCTGCCGCGCTGATGCCAAACCCTTCGCAAAAACTGCGATGCAATGCCATCTCCACGTTGAGGGTCTCGTCCAACAACCCTGCAAACCAGGACATGTCGTCCAGCCGATGTGCCATCGCCGAAGCCAGGGCCAACGCGCGGCTGTACTCGACCAAATACGCATAGTCCTGCAGGACGTAGTATTTGAATTTCTCAACCGGCAGGGTACCATTTCCCACCCCCGTGACAAACGGGTGGGCTAGAATAGCCTGCCTCATGGCAAGGGTTTGCCGTTCAACGTTGTCTATAAATCCCATATCTGGCACCAAATTTTCGTTAAGATCGCCCGAAGACTGCCCAGAAAATATTCGTTTCAAATTGGCCAATTTTGCCTGGATTTGTTGTGCAAAGAGGGCTATATTTCACCGGTCGCAGACAATCATAGATTGATTTGCTCTCCCTCTTGACCCGTTAACCGGCAATTTAGCTGGGAAGATGATTTTAGGAGGGGCGCAGCGGGCAGTCAATTTTAGGCACGATCGCCCACGCAAATACCGCAGAACCAGGCTGCAGACCGGCCCTGCTTTCCCCCAAACCGGGCATGCCGTATAATGAATTGGCCTCTTTAATATCGGGCCTAATCTCTATTCCGATTGACCATACCCATCGGACAACCCAACGGAAGTGACCAACAATGGAAGTAGTTTTCACCCAGGACGTCCCTAACAAGGCCAAAGCTGGCGAGGTTCGCCGCGTGCCAGACGGGTACGCCCGCAACTATCTTTTGCCCCAAGGCCTGGCAGAGATTTCCACCGACGAAGTAAAAAAGCGGGTTCATAAGATTACCGCAGTAGGTGATGAGGTCCGCGTTCGCGAGACCGCTATCATGGAAGAACTGGCCAAGGGCTTGGACGATGTTACCATCACCCTCACCGCCAGAATTACCCCCACCGGACGCTACTACGGCACCATCACCAGCACACATATCGCCATGGAACTGGCCGACAAAGTAGGCCGTGAAGTGGAGCGCCGCTGGGTGGAGATTGCCGAGCCCATCCGGGAACCGGGTGAGTACGATGTGACCCTTCGGTTCTCAACTGAAGTCAGCGCCACGATTCACGTCAACGCGGAGATAGAAGAATAAGGCAATGTACGCTGAGAAGCTGTTACCCCATGACTTGGAGGCGGAGGAAGCGGTTGTTGGGTCGGTCTTAATCGATGGGGACTGCTTCTCTCGTGTTGCGCCATACATAAAAGCAGACGATTTCTACCGTGAGAGAAATCAGCTTTGTTTTGCCGCCTGCGAGGCCTTGTTCCAGCGGGATGAGGCCATCGACCAAGTCACATTGGCGCGTGAGCTAAGCCGCGCCAGCCAGTTGGAAACAGTGGGCGGCATGGCCTATCTCAGCCATCTGATATCCGTAACTCCAACTTCGGCCCACTCCGAGCACTATGCCACCGTGGTCGCCCGCACCGCCACCATGCGGAAGCTCATTGACGTTGCTTCCCGCATCTCTAGCATGGGCTATCAGGACACCGACGACGTGGATGCAACCCTCCGGCAGGCCGAGGATGCGCTATTCACCATCCGCGGGCCAGACTCCCAGCGCGGCTTCATCCCCCTGCGGCAGATTTATGACCAATACCTGGAAGACCAAGCCGCAGTAGCCGACCCCATCAGAGAAAACACCGGCCCAATAATGTGCGGCTACACCGACCTAGATGAGATTCTCGGCGGCGTGCAACGGTCCGACCTCGTGATTCTCGGCGCCAGGCCGTCGTTGGGTAAAAGCACGCTGGCATTGAACATCTGCCTGAACGCCGCCAAGAACGGCTCCACAGCCGGCGTCTTCAGCCTGGAGATGAGCCGAGAGCAACTGGCCCTCAGGATACTTTCTTCCGAGGCCGAAATCGACTCCCACCGCCTGCGCCTGGGTCTATTGACCGAGGCAGAAGGGGAGCGCATCACCGACGCCATCGGTCTTCTTTCAGACCTGCCCGTCTATATCGATGACACACCATTCCAGAGCATGATTGAAATGCGGAGCAAGTCGCGCCGCCTATCTTTGGAACATGGACTGGACCTTCTGGTTGTGGATTACCTGCAATTGATTCAAGGCCGCGGAGGACGCAGCGACAATCGCGTGCAAGAGATTTCAGAAATATCACGGTCACTGAAGATCATGGCCAGGGATTTGAACCTCGCACTTATATGCTGCTCGCAGCTCAGCCGTGGCGTGGAACAGCGGACTGGACACAGACCCATGCTCTCTGACCTACGTGACAGCGGAAGCATTGAGCAGGACGCCGACGTTGTCATGTTCCTGCACCGGGAAGATGTCTACACGACTGAAGACGAATGGGCCCAACAGAACCCCGGTCGGCCATACCCAAAGAACGTCGCCGACTTGATCGTGTCCAAACACCGGAACGGCCCAACCGGCAGCCTACAGCTATACTTCCGCGACAACTTTGTTCGGTTTGATTCATTAGCCCGTGTGGACGACTTTTAGTTATGGCGCCTTCCGGGGCATTTACCGGTTTTACTGGGAACACCCTCTACACCCCGGTGCCCAATCCGGTGTTCGGACCCATCCTGGAGCAGATTCAGGACTTGGCCGAGCTCAAAGTAACGTTGCGCGGCCTCTGGTTGTTCCATCGCAAAAAGGGTGCTCTCAGATTCGTTTCGCTGGACGAGTTCCTGGCTGATCGCACTCTAATCAAAGGTCTCAAACAAGACGGCCAAGAGTCGGAAGAAAAGATACGCCAGGGCCTAAGGCTGGCCGTAACGCGCGGCACATTCTTGACCGTTCAGCTACCCGGCACCGGCACGGTGTTCTTGCTGAACACTGAGGCTGATAGGCGGACCGTAGCTCGTTTGGACCCCAGGGAATTAGTCGACTCATCAATAGAAAACGGGACAGCGCCTCTTCCGGAGTTGGAAAAGCCCAACATATTCGCACTTTACGAAGACGGCATCGGGGCCTTGTCGCCTCTGCTGGCCGAGGAACTGAAAGAGGCCGAGGCGCGTTACCCGGAGGCCTGGCTCAGAGAAGCTTTTGGCATTGCAGTTGCAGAGAATAAACGCAGCTGGCGTTACGTATCCGGCATCCTAAGACGCTGGACCGCCGAGGGAAAAGAGAACAGGGGTGGAGTCAGAAGGGGGGAAGATGGAAAGCCTGGGCGACATACTGAGGCGGATAACCGCCAGAAATATCTCGACGAATACCAACGGCGACGGGGTTCACCTCCCGGATAGCAAGCCCGCCATTGACCTCTGCCCTCAGTGCAACGGCAGCGGGTGGGTCACGCGCCGCG
>DUCU01000124.1:32699-59143 GCA_012959605.1 Dehalococcoidia bacterium
ATGCGTCTGCCAGGAGAGCCAGGATTCCGATACCCGCGCCGCCGCGCTGCGCCGCTACAGCAATCTGGGCGCCTTGGCACGCATATCCTTCACCACCACCAACGTTGAAGGGCCACAGACCGACGTACCGAGCCAGCAGATGTTCGCAGATGGGATGAAAGCAGCCGCCCGGTTTGCTGAAGACCCCCAAGGTTGGCTGGTACTGACGGGTCCCAGCGCCAGCGGCAAGACTCACCTGGCAGTCGCCATCGCCAACCGGTGCATCGAAAGAAGCCAGACCACGTTCTTCATAGTCGCATCGGACTTGCTAGACCATCTACGGGCAACTTATTCGCCAGACAGCCCAGTCTCTTATGACGAACTATTTGAGCAGGTGCGAAACGTCTCGGTATTAGTCTTAGACGACCTGAGCATGAGCAACGCCACGCCATGGGCCCAAGAGAAGTTATTCCAGGTGATCAACCACCGCTACAACAACTCCCTGCCCACCGTGATCACCGTCCGGGGTCCGCTCCAGCGCCTGGACGATGCCCTGCGCACGCGGCTCGAAGGCTCGGATGGGACTGCCGAGGTTGTTCAACTGGGCAATTTCAACAGCCGCATGATCCAGGGCGTCGGCGAAGTCCGTGCCGAGATGCTACAACGGATGACCTTTCAGAATTTTGATACTCTGGGCGGCGCCGGTGCCTCCGCCCCGGAACAAGAATCTCTGGATCGAGCTTTGCACACCGCCGAGGCCTTTGCGGCAAACCCGGAGGGCTGGCTGCTGTTCAACGGCCCACGTGGCTGCGGAAAAACCCACTTGGCCGTGGCCATCGCCGGAGAACGACTCAGACAGGGCAGCCAGGTCTTCTTTGCATTTGTGCCCACGCTTCTGGATCATCTGCGGGCAACCTTCAGCCCCGACAGCCAAGTGGGCTACGACGAATTATTCGAGCAGATCAACTCAGTGCCCCTGCTGGTACTGGACGACCTCGGCGCAGAGAGCAGCACCGCCTGGGCTGAAGAGAAACTGTACCAAATTGTCGTCCACCGCCACGAGGCCCGTCTGCCCACCGTCATCACCACCGTCTCCAAAATCGAAGATCTGGAAGACACCAAGTCCCGTATCGCCTCTCGTCTCGTGGACGGCTTGGTCGTGGACTGGCTGCCGATTGTTGCGCCTAATTACAGGGATCAACGGCGGCGAGGGTAGGGGCGTCTTTAGCTCTTCGATTGTGAGCACGGGTATCTCGTCTCACTAACACAAACGCTACAACCGCCTGCTCCGGGAGTCCCAGAACACGGCCATTTCCCCCTGATCTCTCCTTAACAAAAGTGTCCCACTTTTGCTGGTTGCCAACACTGCATTGCCGGCAGTGATCGATTCGCCCTCTATAGTGATTGCCATGATCCCGTCGAGACCTTTGTCCACGTTGAATGATGCTGGGATTGGAGCGGCCATAAGATTACTCCAATCGGACCGGGAAACTGTTCTGGGAAGATTATATCGGGGTTGCACCCGAAGAAAATAGCTATATGTGATTGTTCGAACGCGCCAGCCTTGACCAAATCAATTCCCACCAACAATCTAGGCTACTCTGGATATCTGGTCGAGCCAAGTGCTGACTGAGAGTACGCCAATACCTGATGCTAATATGGATGCAGGTGGCGTTTGCTCAACCCAGGATGAGCGGTGTTGGGGAAACCTGTTCGGTCACCGCCATTACATTGTCATCCCGCTTTCGTCGTTCCCGCGCAGGCGGGAATCCACTGCGCCTAGACACTCGGCTTTTGGGTCACGGAGAGGATGTTTGTTGTAGAGTATTTCCCCCCACCCTAACCCCCCCTTGGTAAGGGGGAGGGGATTTTTGGACACGCCCATCGTCTTTCCTGCGAAAGCACAAATCCACCGCGCGACCACGCTCGTTATCTGTGAGGAGTCGGCCTCAAGTCCGCTCATGGTGTCCTTCCACGGAAGGACGAATCACGGCTCGTAGCCTGGGCCTAACTGCTGACCGCCGCAGCGGAAGCCAATTCCTGGATGGCTGCTCGAATCTCGGGGGTAGCTGGTTTGCCCATTTCTACGTGTTGGGACAAATCATAGGCGCGTTGAACATCAGCGATAACCTGTTCATCCGACTGGTCGATGTCAATGGGAATGCTGATCTGGGCCCACGATGTATTACCGGTCATCCAGAACACTTCGATGGGATTGTTCTCGGGGTCGCGGAAGTAGCAACCAATCGCGCTGGCGTGGGTGACAATTCGATCGATTTTGTAGTCCCTTTCTATGATGCGTCGCTTAAAATCACGGAGGTCGTCAAGGGAATCCACGCGCATGGAAATCTGCTGAATCCAGTGTGGGTCATCCAGTGAAGACCGCCCGGCCATCATCGCGATCTCGTGGTCGCAGGCTTCCGGGTCAGCGCTGAAGAAGGCCCCATTCTGGCTTACCTTGGTCAGTGTCATGCCGATGAAATCCCCGTAGAACTCTTTCATTAGCTCCAAATCCTGAACGAAGAAGCCAATATGCCCAAGTCCATTCACTTTAGCTGACATGATTAATCTCCTAGCCAATCTTACCTGAACGTTGGTTCAGCCGATAATGCACCTTTACATGGCTCACCAAACACGTTGGCAACCACCAAGGTATCTACCGAGTTTTCTTGCCAGAAATCATAACCAAACGCACATTTTCTGTCCACCAATGCAGTTGCGCCATGGTAACGTGACTGATTCTATAAGTTGGTGAAGTAGTGCTTTCCTGGATTCCCGCGAAGGCGGGAATGACGGGTGGGCATGGAGTACGGCCTACTCATCCTCCATCGCTCGTCCTCGGTTGAGCAAACGCCACCTGCATCCATATTAGCATCAGGTATTGGCGTACTCTCAGTCAGCACTTGGCTCGACCAGATATCCAGAGTGGCCTAGATTGTTGTTTGTGGTGGAGATGGGGGAGAGTCGAACTCGGCCTGAAACACGGGTTGGCGGTTTCGGTATGGGAATCGAAGGCCTTCTTTTGCTGCCCGCTTAACGTCGATGGGTCAGCTAGCTACGAATTGGATCCACAATTCAAGTCCGCATTCTGCCCACCGATGACATAGACCAGCAGATGCCAGGCGCTCAAGGCCCGCCCCTATGGCGATGGCCGTGACGGTGATCGCTCAATTTTCCCAAGACGATATATAACACCAATCATATCTGCCGCAGCGTTTCCTGGCTTATGGACCTTTTTCTTTTAATGTCTTGGTGTCAATGACGAACAACCGTGGAGCGGCTTGCATATGTGGCAACGGGTGGGCGTTCCATTTTCACCCCCGGGCTACGGCAATTTAGTAATACGTCTAAGGAACAGATGGGTATAGGCGAATGGACTCAATGGACTCCCAGTCTGGCCTCTTCGTCATGAGCCAAATCAACCAAGTTAGAGCGTCTGTCCGCATTGGCGGGAGCGCAGTTTGGTACACATCAATCGATACGCTGTAGTTCTGAATCGCGTGTTGGAATGGGTAGATAGAGGTCAAAGGCTATTTGACAACCTAACCCGATGATGAGGATTAGGTGTTAAAAAAGGTGGCCGGACACTTTGTGGCCGGGCGCTAACTCCCGCAAGACCGGTTCCTCTTCAGGACATCGATCAAGAACAAATGGACATCTGGTGTGGAACGAGCACCCAGAGGGAGGGTCGAGGGGGCGAAGGAACTTCGCTCGACAGTACCAAATCTTCCCGTTGAATGTCAGGATGAGATGGAGCCGATGCTGAGCGTTTAAGCCACAACATCAGCAGATAATGGCATAAGTTCAACGAATTAAGGATAGCATCCGAAAATCTCCAGTCAAAAGTTCTAGAATTTAGAGTACTGTCCCTCGTCTCTAGTGATGAACTCCAAAACCACAGTGTTGCCGGCTTCGGTCGCTGCGACACCTCGCTTGATGGCGTTAACAATCTCAGCGGGGTCGGTAATCTGCTCAGTATAAGCGCCCATCGCCCTGGCCACCTCAACGAACTCTCCGGACAAACCCTTGATGTTGTACTTTTCCATGGCCACCGGGAACCGGCTGTCGTCGTATATAGACATGTAAGCGTTGTTGATGATGATGGTCATGGTGGGAATATTGCTACGAACGGCGGTCTCCACGTCCAGACCCACCGTACTAAAGGCCAGGTCACCCATCACATTGATGCACAATTTATCCGGCTCGGCCAGCTTGGCGCCCATGGCCAACCCAAGGCTGTAACCCAACTGGGTGGACTTGCCCCAGCCAATAAAGCTGCGGGGCGCTCTCGCCTCCCAGAAGGGGACTAGATACTCCCTGGCGCTACCAGACTCATGCGTGATAATCGTGTTGTCCAGGTCAACTGTATGCATCATGTCCCAGACCACCCGGTAGGGGTTCATGGGCACTTCGTTGGAAGTCAGTTTGGGCATCCATTGGGCCAACCATTCCTCTTTGACCGCTTTGATATCGCCTTGAAGTGCTTGGTTATTCGCTCTAGCGCTGCCAGCCTGGCTCTTCAGCTCGTCTAGCAGTTGACGCAGCACCAACTTGGCATCTCCCAGCATGGCCAGGTCGGTTTTAAATTCGCGGCCAACGGCGTCTTCGTCATTGGTCAGATGGACCAATGTCTTGCCCTCTGGGATTGTCTGGGCAAAGTTGGTCTTTGTGAAACTGCAGCCCACGCCCAAAATCAGGTCGGCGCCTTTCAGATACTTGTTCACCATGCCGGTGGTACTGGGGCCGCCAGCGCCGAGGGCCAGCGGATGGGTCTCCGGGAATCCGCTCTTTCCCGACAGGGTGGTCATCACTGGGGCTTGTAGGAATTCTGCCAGCTCAATCAGTTCCGGGGTGGCCTCTGCGTACAGGATCCCCTGTCCTGCATGGATGATAGGGTGGTCGGCGGCAAGGATCGCCTTGGCCGCGCGGCTCACATCAGATGGGTCTGCCTGTTGCAGCACCGCTCTGGGTGGTTCGTAGTTGAAAAGTTCTTCCGGAAGCTCCGCAGCGGCCACGTCTGCCGGTATCTCCAGCAGGACCGGCCCTAGCCTTCCACTGCGCAGCTTGGTGAAAGCGCGGCGCATCAAATCAGGGATGCGTTCCACGGTATTCATCTCTTCAGCCCACTTGGTGATGGTCTCGTAGCTACGGGTGGGATAAAAGTTTGGGTGCACGCCCCGTTTATCGCGGGCCATACCAGCCGGTAGCAGCAGGATGGGCACAGACTCGGAATACGCTTGGGCCACGCCGCCAAAACCGTTCTCCGCTCCAGGGCCGTTCTGCATCATGAATACGCCCATGCGTTTGCCGTTGGTGACTCTGGAATAACCGTCAACCATATGAATGCCGGTACCTTCTTGCCTGAATACAATGGGCCGAATTCCGGCGATGGCTGCAGCTTCCAATAGCGGTTGATAAGGCACGCAGCCGATGAACTCCACACCCTCCAAACGCAGGATATTGGCAATCGCTGTAACTCCGTCCATGTTTAATCTCCTAAAATTAGGCGCCTACGAACTGTGACTCGGACGCGCGTGGGTCATGATTTCGGCCCAGTGTAGATTGCACCTGAATGGGTGTCAACCACAAATACTTTATCTTAAACCCTTCAATTTCTCCGCTTTTCGTCACGCTTCTATTTGGGTTCAAGAGGACAGCCACGGTCTCCGATGCAACCGGCGCAGATTAACACTGTCTCAAATCCCGTACTATGCTCAGCTAGCTCTGTTGCCTTTCTAGTGAAAGGCAACAGAGCTCACCATTTGCAACTAAGAGAATTAAATGTCTCAGGTCTTAAAGCTGATCAGCGTCATGCTGATTGGGATAGTTCTAGTCGCAGCCACATGCTCAAGCGACGAAAAATCCGAGGACGACACCACACTCTTAGAACAGGTTGATCCGTTTTTTAAGACTCAAGCAGAAAATACTTTATTGACGTTGGCCGACCTGCCCCGAAATTGGACCAGCGAACCTTACGAAGAAGTGGGTTTTTCTGCCGACTTCAGTGACGAATGCAAGATACTCGACGACGACACCGACACTGATTCGAGCTATACCGTCAACTCCGACGATTTTAGCGGTCCAAACGGAGATTCCGTAAGCAATACTATCCAGATTTTCAGCCTGTGTCTGGAAGCCACTGCAATCATGAATGACCTTGACCTTGCCATGGACCGTTGCTTAGGGGAACTGGAAGAAGTGTTTGAAAACTGTCTTGAGGAAGATGGAATCGATGCAAGGATAAGGTACTCAGAATTGATCATCACAGGTTTTGGAGCAACATCCAAGGGGATTCGTCTGACCATGACTATTCCACTGGTGGGCACAATCATGGTTCACCATGAGCGGATGGTCAGCAGTCTAACTTACGCGTATCCAGTGGGAACCTCCCCTGACTCTGATTCCAATGCCTTGGTCGCCGGTCTTCTGAACGTAATCATCAACCGGCTGGAACAAGCCCATCAGTAGCGTTCTACGCGTCCACGATTATCTTAACGCTAGAACTTTGGCTCAAAGGTCCACGGTACAAACCTCACCGGAGTAATCTTTATCACAGGGCTTTCACCCAGATCCATAGACTGGTATTGGGGATATTTCTCCCGGAGCATAGCAATAGCGCGGGTCCATTCCTCCCCCGATTCCAGTAACTCGGCATCCCCGGTCACCATTACGTACTGAAGCCGAGTCCAATCCTCTTCATAGTGGTCGACCACTAATGAAACATGGGGGTTTGCCAATATGTTGCGCACTCGGCGCAGTTGCCTCAGAGGCGTGGTTTTGGGTTTGGCGTCCAAGACCGAGTAGATGGTTTGACCATCAAAGACGTAGCAGACGGGAATCACGTGGGGTTGTCCGTTGGCGTCAGCCGTGGCCAGATGCCCGGCGCGCGCCGAACGTAAAAAACGATCTTGGGAGGGTGATAGCTTGGGCACTAGAGCCTCGGTGCAATTAGGCAGCGCCTAAAAGCCCCCCAGATAGCCTTCTGGGTCTTCGTCAAACGCCAGCTCATCCAGCTCCATCCGGGCCGCCTCTTCCAAGTTCTCATCGCCATCTTTGACCAGGTTGGTGAGAACTTGCTTGGCCAACTCGCCGCCGATCTTTCCCAAGGCGCCAACACCAGCCAGTTGAACCTCTGAATCATCATCTTTCAAGAGCAGAATCAGATGAGGGATGGCGTCTTCTTCGCCCAGTTCTCCGCAAGCGTGGGCCGTCTCGTAGCGGATGGTCGGCTCCTCGTTTTGGAGCTCCTGAATCAGTATGGGAAGCCAACCAACCTCGCCGGTTCGACCCATAGCAAAGATCGAACTGGCCCTAAAATCGGGGTCCAGACTCTCATAAGCAAATGTAATGCGTTGGTTGATTTCCATGGTATTAAAGGGGGCCACGGCCTCCATGCAGCGCCGCCGGACGTCGGAAGGCTCTTCATCATCCTCCAGCACCTGCATCAGATTGTCGTGGACCGTTTCGCTGTCTCTGGTGAGGAGTTTGTCCTCTTGGGCCAATATGGAAAACCGGCCCAATGCGCTGGCCGCAGCAGAACGTACCAAGAAACCCTTGTCTGAACGCAACACGTTCACCAACGCCGGAATCACTGACCGGTCTTCGTTCTCCCAGAGGCCGTCAATGACAGACTCCAAGAGGGGTTCGTCGTCGCCCTTAAGGCACATCTCGTAAATGGCGGTGAAGTCTAACTCGGGGTTGTCTTCCGACAAGTCGACCATCGACGAGACAATGGTGCGTTGTCGCTCAATAGACAGTTCGTCCCATGCGGCCTCAAAAAGTTCCAATTCCTCTGGAGAGAGGTCTGAAATCTCGTAGAAGTCCACAGCGGAGATGTGGCCTGTGGGGTCTAAGACATTCTCGAGAAAGAATTCGAAAGACATCTATCTTCGGTTCCAATCCTGAGTTTTCTGGTGGTTTTAGCCCCAGTTTAGAGGCTGCTCAGGCACGTTTATCCAGTATAGCATAGCGAGTCTGAGCCCGAACCGAACTCGAGACAGTGGCAAATTTATACGCTATTTTTTAGGCCTGCTTGAGGCGCTGTAAAGTCATCGGAATCTGGGTCAAAAGATCTGACGCCGCCAAACCCGCCTCTCCCTGGCGGACAACTATGTCCTGCCCGGCTTGTCCGTGCAGATAAACGCCACAGGACGCAGCAACAGCAGCGGGCAATCCCTGCGCCATCAATCCACTGATAACCCCGCTGAGCACGTCACCAGTGCCGCCGGTAGACATGCCAGGGTTGGCCAGAGCAGCCAATCTAACTGCTCCGTCTGGTTGACTGATTATCGTATTGGCGCCCTTCAAAACCAGGCACACGCCCCACCTGACCGCATATTCACGTGCCACGCCAACCCGGTCCTGCTGAATGTCCGCCGTGGCGAGGCCAGTCAGCGTCGCCATCTCCCCCGGATGGGGAGTCAACACCATTGGACCGCGTTCTTTTTCCCACCAGCGGTCGATGCGCGCCAGGTTGGTCAGCCCATCAGCATCAACCAACGCCGGCAAGTTTGTAAGTCCTGAGAATTGATCGCTATTCCGGTTGAAGAGCAGGTCTTCAACAAACTGGACTGTGCCATCAGACACGCCTAGACCACAGCCAACCAGGATATTGGTATAACGGCTTGTGCCGTCACGAAGCGCGCCAGCGGCACCGGAAGACACCCTTCCATCCGGGTCTTCTAACAAGGGTATGTGGATGGGTTCTGTAGACTTCGCTGCGGCGATGGGATAAACGCTTTGAGGGGTGGCCAGGGTAGTCAATCCAGCACCCGACCGCACACATGCTTGGGATGACAAATAGGCCGCGCCAACATAATTACGTGATCCCGCAACCGCCAAAACGTGACCAAACGTGCCTTTGTGGGCGTCCATCGGCCGTCTTGGTAGATGTTGCGCCACCCAGTGCGGTTCCACCGTCTCCAAGCGTATTTCCGACTCTTCTGCCAGGCCGTCTGAAACGCCGATATCAAGGACTCGCAACTCTCCGGCATGAGCCGCGCCGGGAAAAGCCAACAGCCCGCGCTTGGGGTAGCCGAGGGAAAAGGTGATGTCGCAGGGGACTGCGAATGGGTCGACCTCGCCCGTGTCCGTGTTCAAGCCGGTGGGCAGGTCCAAGGCCAGAAGCATGGGTCTTTTGGCAGCCGCTCTGACGTTGGCTAAAAAGACCATGGTCTGCTTGATGATGCCTTCAAGTGGGCGAGACTGGCCAGTTCCAAGTATGGAATCGATAACCAGGGCAGACCTAGCCAACATGCGGTCCAGCGTGCCGGATGTAGCCCGCTCAATGACGCGGACACCGTACTCTAGCGCACAGTCCATCTTGGGGTCAGCTTCAGGGCGGCCATCCACCATGAAGCAGGTGACCTCCGCGCCCCAGCGTCGCAGATGCCGCGCCGCCACTAGGCCGTCGGCGCCGTTATTCCCAGGGCCCACCAAGATGAGAATCCGCACACCGGCCGCTCCAACCAGTTCCCGTGCGCCCTGTGCCACTGCCAAGCCGGCATTCTCCATCAGGGTGTCGGTACTTACTCCGGCTCTCTCCGATGCCTGTTCGATGGCGGCCATCTGCGCGGCGGTGACAATCTTCATATAATTAGCCCCAGTTAATATTCCACTATCAATCTTCCCGCTGGGCAACTACAAAAGCAACGGCAAATTCTCGGGAGTGGGAAATACTCAGAGAAATCTCGACTACTTGGAGTCTCTCCGCACGTGCCTTGGCGCGCCGGTGGAGTTTCACGCTCGGTGCGCCGCTTTCTGCGCGGATGACCTCAATGTCTTTCCAACTAACGCCGCGCACACCGGTGCCCAAGGCTTTCATAGTGGCTTCTTTGGCTGCGAAACGACCAGCCAGGTTTGGCGCGCGCCCACGGCAGTAGGCTATCTCATCAGGTGTGAAGACGCGCTTCAAGAACCGCTCACCGTAGCGATCGAAGGTCTGTTTGATGCGGGGAATCTCAATGATGTCGACGCCTGTTGTTAGCATCGTATTCCATACGTCCGGTTATGACCCGGGGCCGGCCGGAGGGTCAATCTAGCCGGTGGTGGCCCGGAATCGTGAGGTTATCTAGGATTCGAGACACCGAATAACTTCGGTTCAGCACGTAGAAATGTACCCCCGGCACACCGGCGTCCCAGAGTTCACGCACTTGGGCACTAGCGTATTCCACGCCCATGTCTCGGGCACCGCTTTCGTTATCGGCGTATTTATCCAGCAATTTATCCAATTCGGGCGGTATCTCTGACCCGCTGAGGGCGGTAAACCGGCGAACCTGACCCGAGTTCAATACGGGCAACACGCCGGGGATGATCGGCACCTCTATTCCCGCAGCACGGGCCCGTTCAACAAAGTCAAAGTAGTGCCGGTTGTCATAGAACAACTGGGTAATCAGGAAATCCGCTCCATTGTCGACTTTCTGCTTGACGAATTTCATGTCGGTAACCAGGTCAACCGACTCGGTATGTCCCTCCGGATAACAGGCGGCAGCTACACCAAAATCGAAGTTAGCCTTTACGTGTTCCAATAGGTCGGTGGCATGCTGAAACCCGCCTTCAACGGGAACGAACTCCATGGCGCCTCGGGGCGGGTCACCGCGCAGGGCGATGATATTCTCCACGCCCTCGGCGTTCAATCGCTCCAGAACACCGTGAATCTCTTCCTTAGTTTGGCCAACACACGTCAAGTGGGCCATTACCTCCACGCCAGCCTTACGCTTGGCCTCGAAGGTGATTTCTTCAGTGAAAGCGCGAGTCGAACCACCGGCGCCGTAGGTCACTGATACGTAGTCGGGGCAGAACACCTTCAACTCATCCAAGGTCTCCAACACCGCAGGTATGCCATCGGCAGCACGGGGAGGGAAAAACTCAAATGAGACTGGGCGCGTTGTTGCCAAGATGTCTTTTATCTTCAAACTGGATATCCAATAGTTGCTGACACTTTTGTCGAGCCAGCAGCCTCTGTATTTACAGGCAGAATTTGTTGCGGAAGACCGAAAAACGGACTTGGGCACCAACCTGAATCATAGCATGGACGCGGCAATTACCGAACCGACCGGGCTCAATGAAGAGGAATCAGGCTAGAGAAATCAATGCTAAAACTCGGGTTGACGCTTCTCTAAAAATGCCTTAATTCCCTCTGCCGGATGGGGTGACGTGGTCAGGAACTTGGCAAAAGCAAAACTCTCCATTGCCACGCCATCATCCAGGGGCAGGCCCATGCCGCGCAGGGTAACTTCCTTGATCAGGGCCAGGCCAGCACGACTCTTGATACGCAGTGGGTTAAGAAGTGATTCAAGTTCCTCGTCCAGGTTATCTGCGGGGACGGAGCGCAACGCCAAGCCCCATTCAACGCCTTCAGATCCGGAGATCCACCTACCGGTAGTCAGTAACTCCATGGCGCGTTGCAAGCCCACCCGCCGGGGCAGACGTTGGGTGGAGCCGCCACCCGGCACCAGGCCAAAATTAACGTGCTGGTCACCAAGTCGGGCGTCCTTAGCCACTATGGTCATGTCGCAGGCCATCATAAGTTCCAACCCACCTGCAAGGGCAAATCCATGCACCACCGCAATAGCTGGGAAGGGCAGTTTTTCAATCTGCCCCAGTATCTCGTTGATCTGGGCGAGATAGGGCGGCAGTAAGGCGGTATTAGCAAGGGTGGTCTGGAAATAGGCAAGGTCCGCTCCGGCACAGAAAGCGCGTCCTTCGCCACGTACCACCAAAGCCTTGATGGACTCATCAGCAGCAACATCCGTCAGTGCAACTGAAAGCTCCGTCATTAACTCTGGACTCAGGGCGTTCAGGGCGTCAGGTCGGTTTAGCCGGATAGTCGCCACCCGGTTCTCTTTGTCTAATATGATGTTGGTATATTCCACCAAACATCTCCTTCAGCGTATTTACGCATGATTGCAATCAGCCTTAATATACCAGACGGCCTCTGTAGACGACTTTTTCATGCCACCCAAACGAACACCCTTCTCACACTTTTAGCAAACCTTTAGGCCATAAACTTGAGCCCTAAACAATCAAAACAGCCTGACGATGGCAGTAGACTAAAAATTAGAGTCCAACCCAAATCCTCCCGAAACCAGGTGGACGGATTTGAAGGCGACACGTTAAGACTGCGAGTTACGGCTCCGCCCGCAGATGGTAATGCCAACGTTGGCGCTATCGCGCTGCTGGCTAAAACCTTAGGCGTGAGCAAATCCCGGCTGGAAATAGTTAAGGGACACAGCTCAAGAGAAAAGGTTGTCTCAATAGAAACATTGACCGAACCAGAGGTTCGCCTACGCATTGAATCTGCGATTAAAGATTAAGGCAGGCGATTTGGGAGAATAACTTGGAAGTAATGAACTTTGGCTGGATTTTGAAAAACGAACTGGCCGGAGCGCAGGGGCCATCCAGTATTGAAGACCTTTCCTATCTCCACCAACAGGGCGTGCGGGCAGTGATCAGGATGGAAAAGCGGACAATCGCCACCGACACCGGAAACATGGTCGATTTGATAGACATGTTTGAGCCGGTGCCGGATTTCACTCCGCCAGAACTGGAGCAGATCCAGCGAATGATTGAGTTCATAGATCAACAGATTAAAGACAATCATCCGGTTGCCGTCAGTTGCTACGCTGGCATTGGGCGGACTGGTACGGTACTGGCCTGTTATCTAGTGCACCGAGGCGAAGAGCCCGGTGAAGCCATCTACCGAGTGCGCGAGCTACGCCGGGGATCAATAGAGACCCCCGAACAAGAAGAAGCAGTGTTTAAGTACTCCGAATGGGCCAAAGCGCAGTCCGGAGATTCTTAACTGCTGCTCTAGCGTTAGGCCCCAATTGCGGTTTTGACTTTAGTTGTAACCAACGAATGGATTGCCGCTTCATTGGAAATAGACCCATGCAACACTGATCGTTTGTCTTTGGTCTCTTCTACCTCAACAAGTTTCCCGCATTGCAGGCACTTGAGAAATGGTCCGTACGAGTCTTTCTCCAGGCTTAGGTCTCCCTGGAATTTTGTGCAGGCTTTGAAATAGAACATTCGATAATTCCTCTGATACTTCTGTAATGGGAATGGGCTGTGTGAATCTAGGTGTGCCGCTATCCCGTATCTGTTTATGCTAGTTTTGATGCCGCTGTTCACCTAAAGGTTCCTCTGCTATATTCACACTAGAAAGCTACGCCTTATCCTTCATGACGCAAGCTGGCTTAATTTTGTTCCCGCGCTTTTGGAGTTGACTGATTGGTCCAGATCAAACAGGAATTCATAGACGACATGGTCTCCCATTCCAAGGCTGACCTTCCCAACGAATGCTGCGGTATTCTGGCTGGCCCAGACGGTCAGGTGATGAAGTCCTACCGTATGTCCAATGTCGAAGCCAGCCCGTTTCGGTTTTCCATGGACCCAGTGGAACTGGGCAACGTGGATTCAGAAGCCGGAGATAACAACTGGGAACTGCTGGCTATCTATCACTCCCACACCGGCAGCGAAGCCTATCCGTCTGACACCGACGTGCGGATTGCCGGTGGAACCGCTGGTCTCTGGCCCGATGTTCGGTACGTCTTGGTCTCCCTGATGGATATGGACAACCCCGTGGTCCGCATCTTTGAAATAACCGACGGAGTAGTCACTGAAGAACCCCTCGAGGTCGTCTGATTCGCTGGCTGATCCTAGCCGTAATTAGCCTGTTGAATCACCGCATGCGGTGATTCAACACCGACCGCTCTGCCGCCGTCCACCACGTCACAAATCAGCACAATCACTGCCGCACCCACTCCCACAAGCTCCACGCCCCTCCTCTCCCCAACTCCCCATCCGAACACTGTGCCCTGGGTAGAAGAACGACTAGACGCTGTGATTTCTCTCTACCAGCCGACCAAAGCAGGCGAGGCGTTGTTGCGCAGTCTGGACCTACGTCAGGAGGATAGGCTCAGCGAATCGGTGGAGTTATATCGACAGAGAGTGGCAGATGGTGAAGTCAGCCCCGAATTCTTGGATCGGTACCGGGAAACTCTAGAATTCGCCACCACTTACCGCAGAAGAGGAACGTCGGACGATCTAACTGCGATTATTCGCCGGGCGTTCCGAATTTCTTAGCCGACTGGAAACCAGGCGGGGCGGACTTTGAGCTTTCTTCATCTTCGGTGCCACCCACGGTTGCGACGACCACAGCTCCAACTATGTAGGTAGCCGCCATGAGGGCCAAAGCGATCGCAGCGATCGACGACTTAATCCGATTTCGGGACAGCACCAGCACGAGTCCGCCCAACATCAGACCGACTGCGACGCCACCGGCAACGAAATGCGCCGGCTCAGTATGGTTGCCCAACACGCCTTCGCGGAAGAAGGGGTCAGCGTAGAACAAGATGGTCACGTTAAAGGCGCAACTGCCGTAGAGACCAGCCACTCCCAGGTCCATTGCCCCCATCCTGGCCGCTGCGATGGTAGATGAGGCCTCAGGCATGGTTGTCACCAGTGAGACCAGCAAGATTCCCAGGGTGCTGGACGCGATACCAGTGATTTCGGCAATCTCATCGGTGCTCCAGGCCAGGAAAAACCCAGACGCCACCACACCCAGCGAGACCAAGCCAAACATCAACCACGCCTTTTTCAGGGTCATCCCCACGTCTTCTTCCTCCTCGCCATCGTCACTAGCGGGACGGTTCTTGTAGACCCACCACATGCCGGCGACAAACAGCACAATCAGGATGATTGAACCGATACCAACCTCGCCAACGCTGGCCCCCCACCTGAGCCCACCAAATAAGATGGCCACTCCGGTTAAGACTGCCGCTGTGACGATCAGGTAACCCTGCTCCGGCGCTACCTGTTGTAAGAAGCGTTTACCGCCAAAAACCAACGCCACGGCTGCCATGGTGAACATGTTCAGCATGTTGGCGCCAAAGACGTTGCCCACCGCCAACTCTGGGTTGGGAGGATCCAACTGGACGGCAGAGATGTTCGTGGATAACTCGGGCAGAGACGTGGCTAGAGCCACCAGGAGGCTCCCAACAAACAAACGCCCCCAGCCGGTCAATGATGCTAGGGCGTCGCCATATACCGCCAGTTTAGCGCCGCAAAACATCACGACGACGGCGCTAGCTAAGAAGACCACTATGGCAACTGCCAGGTCTCCGCCCATCCGGGATTCTCCTTTGGTAGGTTCGGCACCAGCCTACGGGAAGGCTGGGGTTAAGGCCCTGCTTCCCTAGTTTCCAATTTAGCCGCAGCTGAAATAATCAGTTTCCGCTCTCAATGGCGGCCACGATGAGATCTCCCATCTCGATGGTGGAGACGTGGGCATTGCCGGCGGTCACCAGATCAGCGGTACGGACGTTAGACTCCAGCACTTTGTCGACAGCTCGCTCGATGGCCGCGCCCTCTTCGGTCAGACCAAGGGAGTACCGGACCAGCAATGCCACACTAAGGATGGAACCGGTGGGGTTGGCGATACCCTTCCCCGCGATGTCCGGGGCTGTGCCGTGGATCGGCTCATACAGGCCACCAGAGCGCTGTCCCGACACCGGCACTCCGGCCACGCTCGCTGAGGGCAGCAGGCCCATGGAGGCTGCCAGCATAGACGCCTCATCGCTGAGGATGTCGCCAAAGGTATTCTCAGCCACGATCACGTCATAGCTGGTGGGTTTTTGAATCAACTGCATGGCACAGGCGTCCACTAGCACGTGTTCCAGTTCAACGTCGGAGTATTCCTCGCCCAGCCTGGTGGCAACTGCCCGCCACAAACGCGAACATTCTAGCACGTTGGCCTTGTCCACTGAAGCCAGCTTCTTGCGGCGGCCTCTGGCTAGTTCAAAACCGACCCGAAGCACCCGTTCGATCTCGCCTTCGGTGTAGCGCATGGTGTCTTCAGCCACTATGCCGTTGGGGGTCTCGTGTCGTCCTCTTGGCTCGGCGTAGTAAAGCCCGCCGGTCAGTTCCCGAACCACCACCATGTCCACGCCGTCGATGACCTCGGGCTTGAACACACTGGACTCAGCCAGCCACGGGTAGACCTTAACCGGCCTGATGTTGGCGAACACACCCATGTGGGCGCGCATGTCCAACAAGCCCATCTCCGGCCTTACCTTGGCGTCTGGGGAGTCCCATTTGGGGCCGCCCACCGCGCCAAATAACACTGCATCGTCGGAATCCAGCAGAGCTCTGGTTTCGTCCGTCAGGGGAATTCCATGCTTATCGATGGAGATTCCGCCGATGTCGCCGTAGCTAAGATTGAAAGTATGCCCAAACGCGCGGCCCACGGCTTCCAAGGCGCGAACGCCCTGCTCAGTCACTTCCGGGCCAATGCCGTCGCCACCTAATACGGCAATATTGAACTCCACGTGATTCCTCCTAGGTTAACTACACCAGATACGTCTTTTAACTGTGGAAACAGGCGGCAAAACTGGAATCGCTCCAGCGTGAATCCCGACCCAGTATACCCATAATGCGGAGGGGCCACAAACGCAACGGCTCCAGCCTAGCAATGACTTCGTTTTTGTTCTAAAATTCCCTTGATTCAGCCGCAGATTCGGCTATGGGAAGCAGAAGGATTTCAGGCATGGATTTCAGTCAATTCTTAAAGGGTCTGCAAGGCATCGTTGGCGAGCAAAACGTGGTTTACCACGCCGACGATTTGCTGGTCTTTGAATACGATGGATCGGTGGACCGTCGCCTGCCCGACGCCGTTGTCTTTCCTGGCAACACTCGCGAAGTGAGCCAAGTTATCTCTCTGGCCTATGAGACCGGTGTTCCGGTGGTGGGCCGCGGCACTGGCACGGGCCTTAGCGGCGGCGCAATCTCTCCGCCGGGCGGCATTCAGGTCGCATTCACCCGCATGAATAAGATCCTGGAAGTGGACACCGAGAACCGCATGGCTCTAGTGGAGCCTGGGGTAATCAATCTGCACCTGGACACCCGCGTCCGCAAAGACAGTCTGCGCTACGCCCCTGATCCGTCCAGCCAGAAGGCCTGCAGTCTGGGCGGTAACATTGCGGAGAATTCCGGCGGTCCCCACTGCCTGGCCTACGGCACCACCACCAACCACGTGTTAGGCATGGAGGTTGTGCTGGAAGACGGTTCAATTGTGAATCTGGGTAGCCTGGCGAGGGAGACCATCGGCTACGACCTGCGCGGTGTTTTCACCGGCTCGGAGGGCACTTTTGGCATCGCCACTAAGATTGCAGTAAGACTCTTGCCGGTGCCCGAGGCGGTGCGCACGTTCTTAGGAATCTTCCCAGACGTGGAGACCGCCTGCACTGCGGTATCTGCCGTCATTGAACATGGCATAGTTCCAGCGGCCCTGGAGATGATTGACGCCCTGACTATCCAAGCAGTCCAGAATGTCAGTGATGCTGGCTACCCCGACGACGCCGGGGCGGTGCTGCTCATAGAGTTGGAAGGCCTGAGCGATGAAGTATGCGAGATCGGACGCGAGGTGGAAGCGGCCCTCTGGGACACCGGCGCAACCCTGGTCAGGACCGCAGAAGCCGCCGAAGAACGCCAACAACTCTGGGTCGGCCGGAATGGCGCCCTGGGCGCTTTGGGCAGCATTGCCCCCAATTATTTTTTGGTCGACGGCGTCGTTCCTCGGACCCAACTGGCCAGGGTGCTGGGGCGGGTGGCCGATATCAGCCGGGAATACGACATACCCATTGCAAACGTCTTCCATGCCGGTGACGGAAACCTGCACCCCTGCCTGCTCTTTGACGAACGCAAAGAGGGCACGCTACAACGGGTGATGGAGGCTGGAACAGCGGTGTTGCAGGTCTGCGTGGATGCCGGTGGTACCCTCACGGGAGAGCACGGTGTGGGCCTGGAAAAGAAAGAGCAAATGCCCTTGGTGTTCTCCGATGACGACATGGCAGCTATGATTTCGGTCCGTGATTCTTTTGCTCCGGACAACACCCTAAACCCAGGCAAGATTTTCCCGGACGGCGTGAAGCAGGCCGCCCACGGCCAACGAACATTTCCAGGTATGCCGGTCTAACCGGCTCGATTCACACAGGAGTTTTTATTGGAGTCTTCCCTTAGCGACCGGCTGGCAGGCCTTTTGGGCGGCAGCGTGGTGTTACCTGTTGGCGAAATCGAGATCGATGAGATAACGCCGCAGGCCGTGGTGCGTCCGGTGGATCGACTCCAAATATCCGAGTTGCTGCTCTGGGCATCATCGGAGCATATGAGCGTTCTGCCCCGGGGCGGCGGCACCCGTTCAGGGCTGGGCAACGTTCCAAGAACAGCCGATGTGGTCTTGGACCTTGGTGCTTTCAACCAATTGGTCGACTATCAACCCGCCGATATGACCGCCACAGTGGAAGCCGGCATGACCATTGCAACCCTCCAAGAGCGACTGGCTCCGGGTGGAGAATTCGTCCCCATTGAGTCGGCGCTGCATGGTCGCTCCACTGTTGGTGGCGTCCTGGCGGTTGGCGCTGGAGGGCCATTGTCTTACGCCTACGGTCTACCCAGGGAGTGGCTCATTGGCATGAGCGTACTGGGCACTAATGGCGTGTCTACCAAGTCTGGCGGCAAGGTGGTCAAAAACGTAACCGGCTACGACCTGAATAAGCTATACGCCGGTTCTTTGGGCACTCTTGGCGTGATCGTTGAAGCCACATTCAAACTGCTGCCCATAGACCCACAGAACGGGATGTTGCTGGCGTCCTTCCCAACACTATCCGACTCGTTGGCAGCCGGCAGAAAACTGATTCATTCTTCAGCCTCGCCCATGGGTTGTCACAGCGTCACATCTGGGGTTTCAAGAAGACTGCAAGACTCGACTCAGGCTGCGTCCCAAGACCTAGGGCTTGGCGACGAAGATACCGCCCTGCTCTTCGCCTTTTTCTCCGGACGTTCCCAGGCCACTCGACGCCGGTTGGAGGAAGCCGCCGCCATTCTGCTGGCGGAAGGAGCAGACGCCGTACAGCGGATCGAAGGCCCAGCCGCCAAGGGACTATTGCGCTGGATTACCGATGCCCCACCGCTACTCAGCGATGATTCGGCGCTTGTGATGAAAGTATCGGTACAATCAAAGTCGTCAGCCAAGACCTCAGCCGAGTGCAGCGACATTGTCCTGTTTGGCGAGAAGCCTCAACAGATGGCCGACCCCGGATTTGGCACCATCAGACTCTTCTGGCCCAAATACGGCGATATCCAATCCACCCACTCTATGGAGCCGCAGCCGATAATGGACACGATACAGCAGGTGCGACAGGTTGTTGCGCGGTATGAAGGCTCGGCGGTGGTGGAACAATGCCCCATCACAACAAAGACCCAGATCGAGGTGTGGGGAGACTACCCAGACAGCTTGGCGATAATGCAGAGCATCAAAAACCGGTTTGATCCCAACGGAATCCTCAATCCCGGCCGGTTCCTGGGAGGTATCTAGGATGACCGAGCCAATCACTCTATTGCCCAGCGGATTTTCCGGCCCCGACGCCCCGGCAGAAGCCGATCTCTACCGCTGTGTCCACTGTGGACTCTGTCTTAGCTCTTGCCCAACCTACGTCGAAACGGCGCTGGAAATGGAATCCCCCAGGGGTCGCATCGCCCTGATGAAGGCCGTAAATGAAGGCCGCATAGAAATCACCCCCAGAATCGTGTCCCACTGGGAGGCCTGCCTTCAGTGCCGCGCCTGCGAGGCGGTTTGCCCCTCCGGCGTGCCCTACGGCCGCATTATGGAACGCACCCGCGCCCAGGTAAAGAATGCGGGTCTGCAGTCTAAAGAACTAAAACGGTTCAGCAAATTCTTCCTGAATTCCGCGCTACCCAATCCGGGCAAGTTGCGACTCGGCGCCCATCTGATTCGCGTTTACCAGCGGTTGGGACTGCAGAAGCTACTTCGGCTGTCCCACTTGTTGCACCTGCTGCCCGGCGGGATTGCCAGGCTGGAATCCCAACTGCCGCCCCTGAGCAAAAAATTCTTTGTGCCGTCAAACACGGTCCACAAGACGCAGGGTGAGAAGAAGATGGCCGTGGCGCTGCTATCTGGCTGTGTCATGCCCCTGATGCAGGGCCCGACCATGGAGGCCACCGTGCGGGTATTAACGCGTAACGGCTGCGATGTGGTGGTGCCCCCAGGCCAAGGATGCTGCGGCGCACTGAACGCCCATGCCGGAGACATCGCCAACAGCCGGTCCATGGCCCGCACTAACATTGACTCGCTGATGGCCTCTGGAGTGGAACGCATCATCACGTCGTCAGCCGGCTGCGGCTCGAGCATGAAAGAGTATGCCGAGTTGTTGAAGGACGACCCCGAATATCAGGAGAAAGCAGCCCGGTTCAGCGAAATGACCTCAGACGTGACAGAATTCTTGGTGGGGCTTCCATTTCATGCCCCAACCGCAACCGTCACCCGCAAGATTACCTACCAAGACCCGTGTCACTTGGCCCACGCCCAGCGGATTACGACTGCACCGCGCATAATCTTGAATTCCATCCCCGGCCTTGAGCTGGTAGAGATGGAAAACTCCAGCCTCTGCTGTGGCGGAGCTGGTATCTACTCATCCACCCAACCTGCCCTGTCCAAGCGCCTGCTGAGCCGGAAGATGGACAGTATAGAAGAAACCGGCGTCAACGAAGTGATCACCGCCAACCCCGGCTGCATGCTGCAAGTGGAGCAAGGCTTCAAAGCCAAGGGCAAAAGCGGCAAAGTACGCCACGTGGTAGACATCTTGGATGAGGCGTACGCGCTGGAGTAGCGCTACCTCAAGTAGATGACTTAAGCCGGGCCGTGTTTCGTCCGGCTCACCATGGGTGGTTGTTCGGGACCTTAGGTATGGCAAAAATCGTGGCGCAGTGGTTTCCTGCGAACGCAGGAAAGACGGGATGGGCAAATTAAAACGTTCGAGCCTCAGTCATCTAATATTTATCCGGAAACAAGAAAAGAGGCAGGGGAAAATCCCCGCCTCTTTTATATTCTGACCGGTTTAAAGGCAGCGTTGCGGCTTACTCGTCAAAGGTTGCTATGGCTCGCTGGGCTGCTGATAGGCTGGCGCCAAAGGCCACTTCGTAGCCTTCTTTGGAGAGGATGGTTTCCAGTGCCGACAGCACCGCGAAGACGTTGCGTTCGCGGGCCGACTCTCCCATAAGTCCGACACGCCAGGCTTTACCGGCAAACTCGCCCAAGCCGCCACCAATCTCAATTTCGTAGTCATTGAGCAGTGTGCGGCGTACCTTGCCATCGTCGATTCCTTCAGGGATGGACACGGTGGTCAGGGGGTTTAGCCGATGACCTTCCTCAGCCAACAGGGTCAATCCCAGAGCTTCTGCTCCGGCCCGAAAACCGGCTGCCACTCTGGCGTGCCGCCGGATCCGGTTGTCTAGACCTTCTTCCATCATCATGCGCAGGGACTCCCGCAGCGCGTAGGTCATGTTGATGGGCGAAGTGTGGTGGTAGGCCCTGGTCTGGTTCCAGTAGGCCTCCAAATCTTTCAGGTTGAAATAGAAGCTCTGCACCTTGGTCGGACGCTTCACTACCACGTCCATAGCTGCAGGACTCAGGCTGATAGGGGCCAGTCCGGGAGGAGCGCCCAAGCACTTCTGGGTCGCGCTGTAGCAAATATCGATACCCCAGTCGTCCATCCGCATCTCGTGGCCGCCAAGGGAGGTTACGGCGTCCACGATTGTCAGCGCTCCGAATTCGTGCACGATCTCTACCAATTCTTTGACTTCGCTCAGCACGCCGGTGGACGTCTCAGCATGGACCATGCCCACAGCTTTGAGTCCAGGGAGTTTCTTGAGTTCATCGCGGAGAGCCTGGGGATCTACTGCTTTGCCCCAAGGCGTGTCAAACAAGTGGACAGTGGCGCCGCAGCGCTCGGCTATGTCGGCCAGGCGGATGCCAAAGTAGCCGTTGCGGCAGATGAGAACCTCGTCTCCCGGCTCGATAATGTTGGCGCACGCAGTTTCCATTGCGCCGGTGCCGGTGGATGAGATGGGCACCGTCATCTTGTTTTCGGTGTTAAAGACCATACGCAGCATGTCGCAAACGTCGTCCATCACCTGGAAGAATGCCGGGTCGAGGTGACCCATCACCGGACTTGCCATTGCCGCCAGCACCCGAGGGTGTACGCTGCTTGGTCCGGGTCCCAACAGCACCTTTTGGGGTGCGCTTAATTCGTTCATGTAGGAGCTAGTCAAATTCGATGACCTCTGGTCACTTGGACCTTGTGTTTTTATCTAGATTTGGGCCGCCGATGGCCCTGTTTAACTGGGTTTAAAGAACTGCCGATGCGCCGCCATCAAGGTTGACTGCTATGCCAGTCAGGTAACTGGCGCGAGCGGATGCCAAGAAGGTGATGACGTCACCGGCTTCTTCAGGCTCTGCCACGCGACCAATGGGCACCGAACGAGCCTGGGCCAGTTCGGAGTAGAAAGTGTCCAGAGACAAGTTCGGTTCTTTCTCAATACGAGCGTCGAACCGGCGCTGGTGCTGGCCACTCTTGACCAGGCCGATGCAGACGGTGGTTACCAAGATGTTCTCTTTAGCCAGGTCCTTGGAAAGGCCCTTGGTGATGGCGATGCCGGCCGCACGGGAGATAGATGTGGGCATGGAGGAGGGGCCAGGAGTTCGGCCACCCAGGTTGGTGACGTTGATAATCCGTCCGCCGCCGACCTTACGCATCTCAGTAATTGACTCCTGCATCAGGCGGACTGCAGCCCAGACCTTCAGCTCAAAGTCGCCCTGCCAGTCCTCGTGACTCACGTCTTCAAAGGGCTTGGCCATGGATGAACCGGCGTTGTTGACGATGATGTCTACGCGGCCAAAATTGTCCACCGCCGTTTTAATCATCTTCTGTGCAGCACCGTCGGAGGTGATGTCCAAAGCCAGAGGGATAACCGAGCCCTCTGTCGCTGTTTTAATCTCTTGAACTGCCTGGTCCAGCACCTCTTGGCGGCGGGCCACAATTACAACATTGGCGCCCTCTTTGGCCATGCTCAGCGCTGCGGCTTTGCCGATTCCATCACTGCCACCAGTGATGATCGCAACTTTGCCCTCTAGTCCCATGTCCATAGTGATATCTCCTGCTAATTTAACGAAAAGTTAAGCTAAACATAACCAGAGTGCACTGAGACATGGCTCTGGCGAATCGGCAATCATTGTAGCACAAGGATTTATGTCAGCTTGCGTCTGGCGTAGCTTCGGGTAGATATCCCAAAATCGGCCAGATTATCCTCTTAGATTTCCAGTCCTGAGACCTGGGCGACTATGTCTATGTCCTTGTCGCCGCGTCCACTGAGACAGACCAGAACTATCTGGTCCGGCGTCAGTGTCTTGGCCAACTCCACAGCCGCGGATACGGCATGGGAAGACTCTAAGGCGGGGATGATGCCCTCGGTGCGGCAGAGCAGATGGAACGCCTCCAGAGCCTGGGCATCGGTCACGTCTTTGTACTCAGCCCTTCCGGACGCCTTAAGGTAGCTGTGCTCCGGGCCAACTCCTGGGTAGTCCAATCCTGCCGAGATGCTGTGAGTCTCCATCACTTGGCCGTGTTCATCCTGGAGCAGGTAGGACATTGCCCCGTGCAGTACTCCTGGCCGTCCTGCACTGAGGGTTGCAGAGTGCCTACCAGTCTCCACGCCATCGCCGCCGGCTTCCAGACCAATCAGGCGCACATCTTCGTCGGGCACAAATGGGTGGAACATGCCGATGGAGTTACTGCCGCCGCCGACACAAGCCAGCACATAGTCCGGCAACTTACCCTCGATCTCCAATAGCTGAGCGCGGGCTTCACGGCCGATGATGGTCTGGAAGTCACGAACCATTACCGGGTAGGGATGGGGGCCGACCACGCTGCCAATCAGGTAGTGGGTGGTCTCCACGTTGGTCACCCAGTCTCTGATGGCCTCGTTGATGGCGTCCTTCAGGGTGCGGGTGCCTGACTCTACGGGGATCACCTCGGCCTCCAGAAGCTTCATGCGAAAGACGTTCAGCGACTGGCGTTTGATGTCCTCGCTGCCCATGTAGACGATGCATTCCAGACCGAGCATGGCGCAGGCGGTGGCCGCGGCGACGCCGTGTTGTCCAGCCCCGGTCTCGGCGATGATTCGTTTCTTGCCCATGTGCTGGGCCAACAATGCCTGGCCGAGGGCGTTGTTTATCTTGTGGGCGCCGGTGTGGGCTAAGTCTTCGCGTTTGAGGTAGATCTTGGCTCCACCGCAGACGCGGGTCAGGTTCTCGGCAAAGTACAGTGCAGTGGGCCGCCCGGCGTAGGTGTGGAGCAGATTTGCCAGCCGATTCTGAAATTCGTCGTCCTCTTTGGCGCTGATATAGGCTGCTTCAAGCTGTGCCACCGCCGCCATCAGAGTCTCGGGTATGAATTTCCCGCCAAAGTCGCCAAACCTACCACGGTCATCCGGAAAGCGGTGGCTCGCCACGTTTTCATCTGCCATTGTTGTTCCTTCCTAATTCTTAAACCGACTTGGCCGCAGCGTCTCTCGCGTTTCCCAAGAATTCCCTTATCTTTTGATGGTCTTTATTGCCATCGGTTTCTACACCGCTGGAGACGTCGACGCCCCAAGGTTGCACAGTGGTTATGGCTTCGGCCACGTTCCCCGGAGTCAATCCGCCAGCCAGCAAAAATGGGTGCCCAGCTTGAGACAGCGACGCCGCCACGCCCCAGTTGAAGCCTTGGCCTGTGCCGCCTTGGATGCCCTCCACAAATCTGTCCAGCGTCACCAAATGCCCCAGCCCGCTGAACTCCTGAACGCGTGACCCCGTCCCGGCATCATCTTTCGCGGTGGCGGTTTCTGCTACGTGCACCACTTTAATCACGTCACAGCCCAGTTCACCGGCGTATTTGACGGTCTCCTGACCGCAGAGCTGAACCAAGTCCAGTCCGCAGTAGTCGATAATCCCCGAGACCTCTACCACTGACTGATCAGCAAACAGCCCCACGATTCTAGGCGTCTTAACGCCAGAGGCCCGGACACCATTCACAATCACTTTTGCTTCTTGAGGAGTTATGCGACGATGGCGTTCAGGCACAAAGACCATGCCAATGTAATCCGCTCCAGCCTCAGCGGCCACCAGTCCATCTTCAAGGTTGCGGATACCGCAGATTTTTATCTTTATCTCTGAAGGGTCCATGGCTAGGCTGTGGGTGCCTTCTGGCCAGTTAGCTCACGGACTTTTTCGCCAACGTCCGGCGCGGTGACCAACGCCTCACCGACCAGCACGGCGTTGACCCGGACTTTGTTCATCTGCCGAAGGTGGTCTCGGGTGAAAATACCGCTTTCACTGACAATCTGCTTGCCCCTTGGCACCAGTGGCGCGATACGTTCAGTCACGCTCAAGTCTGTGCTAAAAGTTCGCAGGTCACGGTTGTTGATGCCTATAATCTCTGCGCCAACGTCCACCGCAGTCTCAAGTTCAGCTTCGTCATGGACTTCCACCAGGCACTGCATCCAGTGGGCCTGGGCGGCGTCCAACAGTTCTTTCAACTGGGCTGGCTCAAGAATGGCCACTATAAGCAGCATTGCATCAGCACCAGCCGCCCTGGTTTCAACCACCTGATAGGGATCAAAGAGAAAGTCTTTTCGAATGACCGGCGCACGTTGCGATGCTCCAGTCTCTTTGATCTGCTGCAAAAAACTCAGTTCGCCCTGAAATCGCTGGTCAGTGAGGCATGAAATCGCGGCAGCGCCATTGGTAGCATAAGTCTCAGCCAACTTTAGATGGTTAAAGTCTGGCATCAGCAGACCACGCGAAGGCGAGGCTTTTTTTACCTCGGCAATCAACCGCACCCCGCCGCCCAATAGCGCACCAGACAGGTTCAACGGGCGTGGCTGATCAGCGGCAGCCGATTCCAGTTCGGCCACTGATATTTGTTTCTTGCTGTCCGCCAGCTCAATGCGCTTGGCGGCAACTATTTCATCGAGGATGTTTGGCATGTTTCTCTTATCTTGGGTTTTGAAACTAAAATCGCATTATACGTGTTAGTTAGAGCACTTCGACGATGCCGATTTAATCGCCGCCCTGACTGACCTCAATCATAGATTCCATGCGGTTTTTGGCGGCGCCGCTGTCGATGGTCTGGGCGGCTAGTTGGACGCCGTCGCGGATGTTGGAAACCAGGTCTCCGACCAGCAGCACTCCGGCGCTGTTCAACAGCACGTAGTCACGCACTGGTCCGCCCTCGCCGCCTAATAACGCCCGCATGGTGGCAGCGTTGGCCACCTTGTCACCACCGCGCACCGCCTGGATGGGCGTGACTGGCAGGCCCGTGTCGGCCACAGACAATGTCCAGTTGCTTACTTGGCCCTGGTTGACTTCCCACACCGACGTATCGCCCGAGAGGGTCATCTCGTCAAGCCCACCGTCGCCATGGACGATTATTGAGTGTTGGGGGTCCAGTAGACGCAAAACGTCGGCCATCTTCTGGCCCAGTTCCTGGAAGGCCACCCCCACCAGCAAGGACTGCGCCCCAGCGGGGTTTGTCAGTGGCCCCAGGATGTTGAACACGGTGCGGATACCGATC
>DUCU01000125.1 GCA_012959605.1 Dehalococcoidia bacterium
GCCGCCAAACTGGTTACGACGTCGGGCATCCCCATGGTTATGTGTCATAGCAAAGCTGATAATGCGGTGCTCCGTGCCGTTCGCGGCGAGTCAATTGGCACGTTTTTCAAACCTGCCAGCAGTAAGCTGGAAGCCCGGAAACGGTGGATGTTGAGCGGGATATCACAGCGGGGCCAGATAGTCGTGGACACTGGAGCAGCCGGGGCGTTGGTGCGGGACCATCGGAGCCTGCTGCCGGCCGGAATACAGTATGTTGAGGGCGATTTCAGTCGCGGCGAGGCCATCTACGTGGTGGACTCCAACGGCGTCAAAATAGCCTGCGGCATCGCCAACTACGCTGCCCGAGACATTGGCAAGATTCAAGGGATGAATTCAGAATTGATCGAAGAGACCCTGGGCTACCACTACGGCCAGGAAGTGGTGCACCGGAACAACCTGGTTCTCTTGTAACAATCGGAAGTTTTGAAATGACCACCAAAACGACAGAAGACATAACCGCGCTGGGGAAGGCGGCCTACCAAGCCTCCCGCAAGTTGGCTCGCCTTCCAACCCATGACAAGAATCAGGTATTGCTGAACCTGGCAGAACTGCTGCGTTCCAACCAGGCGGACGTGCTGGCGGCCAACCAAGAGGACTACCGGGAAGCCAAAGCCGACGGAATGGACGAATCTCTGCTGGATCGGCTTTTTCTAACCAGCGACCGATTGAGTGCCACCGCCGCCGAGATTCAGACCGTAGCTGAGTTGCCGGACCCAATCGGTGAAGTTATTGAAACAACGTCGTTGCCCAACGGACTGGTCACCAGCCGCCGCCGGGTTCCCTTAGGCGTGGTTGGCAGTATCTATGAAGCCAGGCCCAACGTCACCGTGGACATATTTGGCCTGTGTCTTAAGTCTGGCAACGCCTGCATCCTGAGGGGCGGCAAAGAGACCATTCGCTCCAACACCGCGTTGGTGGCCCTGCTGCGAAAAGGCCTATCGGATGCCGGAGTCACCGAGAACGCCGTCCAGTTTGTGGACAATCCGGACCGTACCCTCGTGGACGCCATGCTTAAAATGAACCAATATATCGACTTGTTGGTGCCCCGGGGCGGCGCCAGCCTGGTTAGATTTGTGGCTGAGAACGCCACCATGCCGGCAGTTACCGGTGGTATAGGAGTTTGTCACACCTACGTTGATCGGGCCGCTGACCTGAAGATGGCCGTGGAGATCGTCCACAATGCCAAGGTCAGGCGTCCGTCTATCTGCAACGCCTTGGATACGGTGCTGGTGCACGTAGAAGTTGCTGCCACCGGTCTACCCTTGATGGCGAAAGAACTGGCCGCGTCAGGCGTGGAACTCCACTGCGACAGTCGAGCCCTCAGCATCTTGGGCCCCGACGCACCCGCAACGGCGATTCCTGCCAACGAGGACGACTGGGGACAAGAGTTCCTCTCGCTCACGGCTGCGGTAAAGGTGGTGGACTCCTTGGAAGACGCTTTGGAGCACATCGAGACCTACGGTTCTGGCCACTCTGAGGCGATAATCACGGAAGATGAAGCGGCGGCCAACCGGTTCCTTGATGAAGTCGATGCAGCGGCGGTTTACGTCAATGCCAGCACACAATTCACCGATGGTGGTCAGTTCGGCCTGGGGGCTGAGGTCGGTATCAGCACGCAGAAGTTCCACGCTCGCGGCCCCATGGGGCTCAAAGAGCTGACTTCTTATAAGTGGGTAATTGTCGGCCAAGGTCAAACTAGGCCGTAGCCACGGGTTGGAAGATAAAAGGCCAAGGTCAAACTAGGCCGTAGCAACGACAAAGTGTATTTGGGAGGGCCATTCTTGGCGGATTTGC
>DUCU01000126.1 GCA_012959605.1 Dehalococcoidia bacterium
GTGGAGCGTGCCGCCCACATGGTGTTCGAGGACAACCCTGAAGGTTTTATTTCAGTACTGCACGATTTCCTAGACTAAATACTTCGTAGTTAAAGCTCGAAACCAAAAACCCGACCTGTCGGTCGGTGGAAGCTTAGATATGCCAGAAGGTCAACCACAATCTCAAGAAGAACTGATGCGCATAGAAGACGTCACTGGGATTGACCTCCCGGACGGTGACGTAGGTGAAGGTCTGCGCTTTAGGACCAGTAGGGGAAGTTTCAACGCAATCTTGCACCGCGCTCCGGACACCGACCGGGCGGTCATCTGGGTCTGTGGGGCTAGCGGCGGGTTCGGCGGACCCGGGCCCGGCACCTACGTCCGTATGTCTGAGAAATTCGTCGGCGAAGGTATAACCTCGCTGCGATTGGATTACCGACAGCCTAACGACGTCTTTGAATGCGCTATGGACCTGCTGGCAGGCGTGGCCTACCTGAAAAGCGCCGATCATAAGCCAGTGGTGGTTGTGGGACATTCCTTTGGTGGCGCGGTGGTTATTGCCGCGGGCGCCAACAGTGGGCACATCAAGGGTGTTGTTGCCCTGTCTCCCCAAACTTACGGCGCGGGCATGGCCGGACAGGTGGCCCCGCGCAGATTGCTGGTGGTACACGGCAAGGCTGACACCAGACTGGCTTTCAGTTGTGGTCAGCAGATTTACGACATGGCCCGAGAACCCAAGGAATTGGTGCTTTACGAAGGCGCCGAGCACCGTCTGGAGGAATGCCGAGACGATCTGGAAGAGTTGTTGGGTAAATGGATACCAGAGACCCTGGCAACAGAGCTCGCTCTGCCCTGATTTCTTCTCGTTTAGTGCTTTGAGCTGCCCAGAACTACATCAACTTATTTATGGTCGATTTACTAAGTCGTCGGTTTTCCAGGTCTGATTCCCCATATTTATTGGTGCTCTTTGCCTTGTTGCTCTCCGTGGCCTGCGGTGGCTACAACCCAGAATCACGGCTGGTAGATGTTAACGGTTACCAACTCAACGTCAGGTGTTCCGGTGAAGGCACCTCCGCCGTAGTCCTAATCTCAGGGCTCGCCACCGACAACCACGACTGGGTTGAGGTGGAAAAACAGGTTTCCGAGTTCTCCCAGGTCTGTAGCTACGACCGGTTCGGACTAGGCAAGAGCGACCACACGGACACCACACCCACCAGCCAGACTGCTGTAGATGACCTGCACACGTTGATTTCGGCATCAGGAATCAGCGGCTCGGTGATTCTGGTGGGGCACTCCTACGGCGGTTTGATTGCACAGCTCTATGCGACACAACACCCTGACAAAACCTTTGGGGTGGTCCTTGTAGACAGTCTTCACGCGGAAAACCTGGAACGGGCCGCCTCGATACTTGGCGAGCAAACGATGACAACATTCTTTAGGGCGTTGACCGCCAACCCAGAGGGAGTCGATATTCCAGCCAGTCTGAATCAGATGCAGAGATTGAACCTGGGAGACACCCCGCTGACCGTTCTCACCGCCGGAGACCAAGACTTACCGGATATCATTGATCCTGACATCGGCCGTCAACTGATTACCGCGTGGCTCTTTTCACAACGCGAACTGGCCAAGCTATCCACTACCGGTGTGCAGTTCATTGCCGAAGGAAGCGGACATTGCATTCAATGCGACCGGCCAGACGTGGTAGTCGATGCCATCCGTGAGATGGCCGACGAAGTTCGGTTCACCATTGGTCTGTCGGAGCGACCGGTCTTCTTGCCGGTTACTCCGTAGATAACAAATCGGCGAACTGGCGCATGTCGCTAATCTGGTCCAAAGCCTCCACTGCTGCGATGATTTCTTGCTGTCGCTCCGCACTGATTACTGGAGATGACAACGCAACAAACTTCTCTTTCATCTCGTCCCAAGTCACCGGGTTTTCCGGGTCGCCCTTGGGGTATTCCAACTCGCTACGCAGGGTTCGTCCGTCAGCAACGTCCACTTCGGCCCAGGCACGGAACTGCTTCGGGAATGCCGCGTCCAGCACCGGGTCTGTGACGCACTGGACCCGCTCCATGATGTGTTTGACCTGTGGATTATCTGGCATACCCAATTGGTACTCTTCCAGGGATGCCCGACCGTGGGTTAATGCCACCGCTGCGCCAAATGGCATGCTGAATTGCATATCCACAACTGAGACCGGTGTTCGCTTGGCTTCTATGGGGTCTGAGACCAGCTTCATGCCAGCGCTGAGCACGCCAACTCGGACTTCGGCAACGTCCATTGGGTTGATGCTGTATGAGTTCCGTAGATCAATTAGGCAGTCGATGGGGCCCTGCTTAAATCGGCAGCAGGTGTGCGGTTTAACGCTGGTCCGCGTGATCTGATATTCAGCGCCCAAGTCCGCAAGTACCAAACTTGGGTCAGGGTCTCCGGAGTAGGCCTGGAGAAAGCCATCACGTCCTTCCAGAATGGTGGTCGGGCCGGTATAACCAGCTTTCGCCAGTAACGCCGCCCAGATGCCGCTGTGAGATGCCCAGCCAGGGTGCAGTCGTTTAGTCCAAGCGCCTTGGGCCAGATATTCCATGCTACCGGAGGTTTGACTGCCCGCGATGCCCAGGGCGTGGACGAAAGAGTCATCTTTTAATCCCAGCAAACGCCCGGCCACCGCAGCCGCTCCGAAAGCCCCGCAGGTGCCCGTGGGGTGAAATCCTCTCGCGTAATGCTCTGCGCCCTTCAACGATCGGCCCAGCCGGATGATTACGTCGTAGCCGGCCACCACTGCAGCGATGAACTCTTTGCCACTCACCTGGGCTACATCCGCCATCGCCAAGGCAGTCGGGAAGGCGGTGACGCCAGGGTGGAGACAGGCTTCGTTGTTCACGTCGTCCATCTCAATGCTGTGGAAGGCGGTGCCGTTGGCCATGGCGGCGTATTCAGGCAGCACCCTCTGGCTGGTGCCAACGACTGTGGACGGGCCGAAGCGTCCTACGCTCTCCAACGCCCGTACCACCGCTTTCGCAGAGTCGGTAGTCGATCCGTTCAGAGTGACACCGGCAAAGTCTAGGCAGAAATACTTGGCCCGGTCGACCACTTCTGGCGAAAGGTCTTCGTAATCCAAGTTGGCGGCAAAATCCCCTAGCGCCCGGGTTATTTGGCCTTCTTTTTCGTAGTTCGTATTATTTCCTGCCATCAGTCGTGACTCCTGCGGCGATTTCTTAGACCCACTTGAGGGCCGATGTATGAACACCGGTATTCTAGCATGTCACGTGCCTACACCACGCCCGATTGACACCCCTAACCAGGCGCACTAAACTCCACGTTGCAGCCGGGCTGGCACGCCTGTTTGTGACCTCTGATCTAAAGCTAAATCTTCCCTAGGAGCAGTTCAGTATGACCTCCAAACCTGAGTACGTTAGCCTTCTAAACGACATCCGCCTTCAAGAGAACCGGGCTGGGGTTTACCTAGAAGCCTGGGCGAATAAAACCGACAACAAAGACCTGAAGGAATGTCTTTCCTTTGTGGCCGCCAGGGAATATAGCCACGGAGATATCTTTGACCGCCGTGTTAAAGAACTCGGTTTCCAAACCGAAGAGATATCAGACCCAGACTTTGATGAGAAAGTTCGTGTCGTTAAGTCTGACATTTCAGATGCCGAAAAAATTGCTTGGCTGAACGAAACACGACTACGTCAGGCAACCCCTGGCGTTCGCGAGCGGTACGAAGCCGCCACGGACGACGAAGCAGTTGATCCATTAACTCGGTCACTGTTGCGATGGTTCACCGACGTTGAAAACGATTCTGTGGTCCGCATGGGCGCGGTTTACGCCGAGATAAAAAAAGCAGGTTAGGCATATGAAATTCGGAGCTTTTTTTGTAGGGCAGCGCCCCCAATTACACGAGCAATACAGCGACCAGAAAGACAACCCAAACCCGGTGACCAGAACCGATGTGGAAGTCTATCAAGATATCCTGAAGGGTGCGGAACTTGCCGAGTATCTAGGTTTCGACTCGGTCTGGATTGCCGAACATGCCTTTAGCGAGCACAGCATTATCAGTTCGCCACACAGCCTCTTGGCCGCCATTGCCGCCCGCACCAAGCGGGTCCAGATTGGTGTTGCTTGCACCATCGTTCCTTGGCACGCGCCACTGAGATTAGCTCAGGATTTGGCGACCATTGATGTCATCTCTGGCGGTCGGGTTGTGGTGGGCATTGGACGCGGTTATCAGAAGCGGGAATTCGATATCTACGGTATTGATATTGCCGAGTCCCGAGACCGGTTCATTGAAGGGATGGATATCACCGTGAAGGCCTGGACTGAGGACCGCTTTTCCTACAATGGCCAGTTCTTCCAATTCCCAGAGGTCATGGTCATCCCCAAGCCGGTGCAACAGCCAACACCGCCGATTCTGATGGCCGTTACCCACAGCCCTGAGTCAGTCGAAATTGCAGTCTCCAACCGATGGGGTCTGTTTACCGTTGGCAGCAGCTTCTTCCCCGCCTCCCCCGACTCAGACCAGAACCTGATTAGCCTCTACCACCGCCGGATGGTTGAAGAGGGCGTGGCGCCGGATGACATGGAAATTGCCGCCGTGCGCAACGTTTACGTCTCCCCCACGGACAAAGAAGCGATAGACCTGCTTACTCCGCGCCTGCAATGGGCAGGTGACATGGGAGAATTCCTGCGCCGACCAGTCTCCGAGTTGGCCAATGCCCCCGGCGGACTGCGCGGCTATGAAAACTATATCCGCGACCCGTTCATTGAACAGGACTTAGTGGCCGAGCGTGGCATAGAAGGCATGGCCGCCATCGGCAGCCCGGAGAAAGTCACCGCAGCGATTAAAGAACTGGAAGACAACCATGTGACAAACTTCGTCAGCTATCTGGATGCCGGTGGTCTCGACTTTGACCAGGTATCCAGATCGCTAAAGCTCTTTGCAGAAAAGGTTATGCCTAATTTCCGCTAATCTGACTCTAAAACAAAACTATCTCAAAACACCGGTTACCTGCTTGGTATCCAAAAGGACATCTAAAACATGGCAACATTGGACGTACTCACATATGGCTTTGGACTCGCAACCGACCAAGGTTCGGTCGGTTATTCCACCAACTCACTGCTCAGGGTTGGCAACCACAACATCCTGATCGACACCGGCCCTTCATCTCGTCGGCCGTTCCTGGTCAAAGCCCTGAAAGCTCAAGGTTTAGAAACCGATGACATCGATATTGTGATCCTAACCCACATGCACTGGGATCATTGCCAAAACACCGACCTATTCACCAACGCCCGAGTGCTGGTCAACCCGACCGAGATTGACTACGCCCGCTCCCCAAACAAATGGGACTTGGCAGTCGCGGCAGGTATGGCCGACATGATGCGCAACATGAAAGTTGAATCCGTATCTGAAGGCGACACCATTGTGGAAGGTGTATCAATCATCGAGACTCCCGGCCACACCAAAGGCCACATGAGCATTCTGGTCGAGATTAACGGCGAGAATGTGCTAATAGCCGGTGATGCCCTGCCCGAGAGCGGTAGCATCGCCCGCGGTCTTCCCTACAACGTTTTCTGGGACGTGGCCGACGCCCAAGAAAGTGTTGAGAAAATGGTGGCTGCGTCCAATGTGTTCTATCCGGGACACGATCGTCCATTTCGCCTCGAAGGCGACGAGATCAATTACCTGGAAGGACCGGAGAATATCCAGGTCATGTCCAGCACGGACGGCGGCGGCTCCGCCTCGCTAACATTCACGGTTTCAGCCAAACGGACCGTCAACGTGGACATCGTCCAAAAATAAGACCTAAATAGCACGAGTTGAAAGGCCCAGGGAGTGAGCAAACAACCTGGGCCGTTTTTGTGCCCGCATAAACATATTAAAAGATTATTGGAGTTATGCCGCCAAATGGCTGCTAAAAAAACAAAAGTTGACCCAGCCGAAACCCTGGCTGCCCATGTAATAGACACAGGCATCAACGAGGTTCCGGAGGCAAGTTTGGATGCCACAAGACGGGATGTATTGGATACCTTTGGCTCCATGCTTGGTGGCAGCGGCGCGCCCGGCATCAATGAACTGGTCTCTGTGAACGGACGCTGGGGCGGTTTAGAAGAATCCAGCCTGGCGGTAATCGGTGGCAAGATGCCGGCCCATCATGCAGCAATGATCAACTCGGCCATGGGTCACGCCCTGGATTTTGACGACACCTATGACAAAGGCGGCCACGTGCATCCCGGAACGTCGGTCCTTGCTGCGAGTCTGGCTATTGCTGAGTCTGTCGGCGGTGTCTCCGGAGAGCAGTTGATGTTGGCCGCCACCCTGGGGTTGGACGTGTCCTGCCGTCTCGGTTTGGCCGCCCACGACGACCGTGGTTGGCACCGCACTGCCAGCTTCGGAATCTTCGGAGCCACGGCGGCGGCGGGCAAGCTGATTGGGTTGAATCAAGAGCAAATGGTCCATGCTTTTGGAATCGCCTATAGCCAGGCGGCGGGCAACCGACAGTGTATCGTCGACGGCGCACTCACTAAGCGGTTTCAAGCAGGCCAAGCAGCCCACGGCGCGGTGCTATCTGCGTTTCTGGCCAAAGAGGGATTCACTGGGGCAAAAAACGTGTTTGCCGGACGTTACGGCTTCTTCCCAATGTACCAACCGGACGGCTATGATCTCTCAATAATCGACAAGGACCTTGGCAAGGAATTCTTGGGCGACCGCATCAGTTTTAAGCCTTATCCATGCGTCCGGCCATCCCATGCCTTCATCGACGCGGCGGTCAAGCTGCACCACGAATTAGAATTGGGGAAAAATGAAATTGAGTCCATAATTGTCCGAATGGACCCTGAGACATTGGACTCTCGTTACAACCTATCTGTTGGCATCGCCAGGCCCAGTCACCAAGTGGAAGCCCAGTTTAGCGTGCGCTACCTGATTGGCTGCGCCCTAGCCCTGGGCGGAGTGGGAATAGATGAGATCAATGTTTTTACCAACCCCGAAGTGCTAGCGGCGTCCGAATTGGTGACTGCCGAGAGCAGGCAGGGTGTGGCCAAAGGCTGGGCCGAGATCGAAGTTGTTTGTGTCGGTGGAAAAACGGCGTCGGCGGAACTTGAATCTCCCTTTGGTTCTCCAGATAATCCGCTATCGATAGATCAATTAAAGGACAAATTCAGGGACTGCGCCGCCCACTCGGCCCATCCCGCGCCCAAGGCCATGTGCGAAAAGATGATTACCATGATTTTGAGCCCAGACGCTTTGACAGACTCCGCTGACCTGATAAAGCTCTCATTGGTTTCCAAATAACGTGAGCGGATTTTAAATAATCTAAGGTATTTTAATTAACTAATAACAGTTCCGAGGAAGGTATTTTTGTCCACAGAACAAACTATTAAAGATGCCATTGACACGCTGCTGAGGGCTCGCCCGGGCTTTTGGAGTCGCACTGCCTGCGGTGTCACCCGCTCCATGGGTCAAATTCCGGCGTTGATCGACCGGAACGCCTACTCCGTGGAGACGTCTCGAATTCGGATTTTGCTAGTCGGCGGATTGTCTGGTCACAACGCCGATGTGGACATGGCGCTCCATGCCCTGGAATTATTTGCCGGCGGCGGTGACGTCCTTTCCTTGCGAATCGCCCTCAGCGCTGTTCCTTGTGCCAACCCCGACGGTCTTCGATTGAATGCTGCACCAAGCAACGGTGCCGGCGGAAATCCATCCGGTGTTTACCCGCCTGAAGGCAAGTTCTATTACGACCCGGAAGACCCGGAGAAACGCTACCTCTGGCGCTGGATTTGTTTTCAAGCGCCTGACTTGGTCTTGGAATTGCATTCGGGTGAGTCGCTGCAATGGGAGGTCAACCAGGCGGGGCAGGCTCTGGCACCTGGGCTGGCTGCCAAGCCCGTCACCGGAGAGCAGGGGTTGCTTGCGGCCCTGGGCACTGGCCATCCAGACGGACTGGGCACTATTCCTGGAATTCGGTTAACCGCCAACGACGAACAACTTCCGCGGGAATTGAGTCGCTTGTTTAGTATGCTGCGGCAACTTGACCTACTCACGACATCGGATGCTCGAAAATCGTTGGATATCCGTCGCAACCGGTCAAAGATCGAGATAGCCAACGTCTTGGCTATCGCCTACGGCCGGACATTTGAACCCATTGTCTACACTCAAGGAGTTCCCATTAGCGGTCGGCTGCGTATCCACCAACTGGAACCAACGGGCGAAAACCCTGCGCCCGACATTGCCCGACTACTGGAGGGCTTTACTTCGGAGGGCGTGCCCGAGGATCTAGCCCCCTCAGCGTTGGCATCGGTGGTCTGGGCCGACGAACTAGCTGACGCTACCGGTGAACCGCGCTATAACGACCTGGTCATTCAAGCGGCAGACCGGTTTGAATCTCGCGGCCAAGGCAGCGCTCCCAAACCCTGCGACCCTGATTTCCGCACCGAAGATATGTTCATGAGCGGAGCGATATTGGGCCGGGCCTTCAAACTGACCGGCGATGCGAAATATACCGATATTCTGGCCGATTTCATGGTGAGCGGAAAGATTCAACAGAGCCACGGCCTGTTCTGGCATTGCCGTTCGGCCGCCTACTACTGGGGTCGTGGCAACGGTTTTGCCGCCATGGGCTTGGCTGAAACCCTCACTTACCTGCCAGATGACCATCCGCAACGACCTGAGATTATTACGATGTACGGGCAACTCATGGAGTCGCTGCGTCGGTTGCAGCACCCATCGGGCATGCTGAACAACGTTCTGGATATACAGGGCTCATATCTGGAGTTCACCGCCACTTGCATGATGGGCTACGCGATGGCCCGCGGCATTCGCTTGGGTTTCCTTTCCAATGACTTCCGCGACGCGGTTGACCTGGCCTGGCAGGGCATTGCCGAGAGGGTCGACGATGTTGGCAATATAGTCGACGGCTGTGCCAGCACCGGAGTCCAGAACAACGTTCGTGAGTACCTGGACCGCCCTGCAATCTTCGGTTTTGACGACCGCAGCGGCGGTATGGCCCTCTGGTTTGCCGTTGAGGCGGAAAGGCTGGACCGAGGAATCTGATTTAACGAATAAACAAATAGTGGAGGTGGCCCAGTGGCACAACACTTGTCGTTCAGTTTCAACAGCGTGGCCCAAGAGGTTATCTGTGCATCCGATGCTATCAGCAGTCTGCCGAGTGTTTTAGACAACCTTGGTGCCACCAGGGCAATGGTGACTTGTGGCCCTTCGGTACTGGAGAAATCAGACGTTATCCAGCGGGTACAAGCGGCGCTGGGAGACCGATTTGTCGGTCTGTTCTCTGGAGTGTCTCCTCACTCGCCTGTGCACACGCTGGACGAGGCGATGTTGCTGGCCGCAGACGTAAAGCCGGACATCTTGGTCAGCGTTGGAGGCGGCAGCACCCACGACACCACTAAGGGCATTGCCACGTTATTGGGCGAAGGTGGGAGAATCCACGACCACCAGGTGATATTTGAACCGCCAGATAAGATAACACTGCCCAAATTGTCCAAAGAGCGAGTTCCGATCGTCACCGTGCCTACCACTATGGGAGGAGCCGAACTGAGCCGAGGCGCTGGTTTCGCCGACAAGGACCTGGGCAGAAAAGTAGTAGTTGCTGATCCTTCAACTATCCCGCGTTCGATAGTGATCGATGGCCAGGCTCTGGCGACCACTCCTATGAGTATTTTGTTATCGACAGCCATGGGTCAGATGCGGATAGCAGTGGAGACGATTTACTCCACCCGCCACAACCCAATCTCTGATGCAATGGCCCTTCACTCCCTAAAAATGCTAGTAGAATATCTGCCACAGTGTCCAAACCTTGACGAGGACTGCCTATTGAATACCAAGACGGCGGCGTCACTGGCATCGTTAGCCGGTGTTGGCGGTTTGGGACTGAACACTGCCACAGCGCACCACGTCGGCGGCCTCTTCGACGTGCCCCACGGAGACGCCAATGCCATCATGCTGCCCCACACCATGCGGTTTAACGCTGAGGCCTCGGCAGATCGTCAGGCGTTGATTGCAAAGGCAATGGGTGTAGACACAGCGCGAATGAGCGATTTGGAAGCGGCAATGGCGGCAGCGGACGCGGTGGAAGACCTGCGAGTATCTTTAGGGTTGCCGGGTCGCCTACGAGATGTCGGCGTGCCTGAAGAGGGTTTAGAACTGATTGCTGCGGCCACACTGCACGACCGCGCTCTGGCTACCAACCCAACCCCCGTGTCGGATGCCGGTCCAATCATGTCCATATTGCGGAGTTCTTGGTAAAACTCTGCTTTAAAACATCGTCCGAATTTCGAACCTAGTGTGTTGTGCGCCTGGATTAACGAGAAGAACCGCAGCTTGTCTGATAGTCAGACAAGCTGCGGTTCTTTATTGGGCAGTTCCTTAAGATTAGCCTGGCCAGATTAGACCAATGAGAAGATGATTGCGCATACGATGATATAAGGGATGAATCCGATCAGTGCGACGCCGATAGCCCGCCCGTAGGACTCGTAGTCAAGCGCCTGCTTGATCGCGACTATCATTGCGACCAATTGCCAGATTGACGCTAGGAAGAAGATTAGCGGGCCAATCACTGGAATGAAACCAACCACTTTCAAAACGCCAGGGGATTGGGCGAAACCCAGCGTGCGGGCTAGCTGCCCCCAGTCGGCATCTGTCGCGTCAGTTTTCAGAATGGTGGTGCCAATATAATGGGTAATCCAAGCCCACATTGCCCAAAGACCAGCTCCACCGACGATGCCGACAA
>DUCU01000127.1 GCA_012959605.1 Dehalococcoidia bacterium
TCTTCTCGTGCAGAGCCATAATCCCGTAGAGCAGGGCATCCGGGCGTGGCGGACAGCCTGGGACGTAGACGTCGACCGGGATGATGTGGTCCACGCCGGGCACCACACTATAAGAACCGTAGTAAGGTCCACCGCTGGTGGCGCAGACGCCCATAGAAATCACCCATTTAGGCTCGGCCATCTGGTCGTAGATGCGTTTGATGGCCGGAGCCATCTTCCAGGTCACTGTGCCAGCCACAATCATCAGATCAGCCTGCCTAGGTGAGGCGCGGAAGGCCTCCATGCCAAAGCGGGCTATGTCGAATCGTCCCATTGCCGTGGCAATCATTTCAAAGGCGCAGCATGCTAGACCGAAGGTCACCGGCCAGAGGGCCGACTTTCTGCTCCAGTTGACCAGGGCATCAACCGAGGTAACCATCAGGCTGTTTTTCAAGTCGTCTGGTACTTCAATTATTGGTTCGGCCAGAGGTTCTACGGACGCGTCCATGAGCTCCTGAACCAACGATCCTTCGTGTCGATCCAAATCCCAAGTACGTGCCTGCAACGGGCCGCCCTCTTTAGATATTTCCAAAGACATCAGCGCTACCTAACCCCACTCCAGGTCATTCTTACGCCAGGCGTAGGCCAGACCCACAACCAAGATTCCCACGAATACTGCCATCTCAATCAGCGCGAACAACGGCAATTGCAGGAACTTGGCGGCCCAGGGATACAGGAAAACAACTTCGACATCAAAGATGACGAAGAGAATGGCGAACATGTAATACCGGAAGTTGAATAACTCCCATTTGCCACCAATTGGTTCAACCCCGCACTCGTAGGTGTCGGACTTTACCTCAGTGGGTTTGTTGGGACGAAGACCAATACGGCCGGCCATGGAAGACATCCCCAACATGCTGATGGGGACGCCAACGGCCACCACCAAAAAAATGGCGATGAGCCCATATTGCCTAAAATAGTCGTCTAACATGGCCTAAAATCTCTAACGAATGCTCTGATAACGACGCGAGCGGAAACTCTGGCGTCTGTCGTGGGCAGATTGAACCTGCCGAAGTTACCCTTCGGAATCGTTCCAGATTATAGCAGAGTAACCCACGCCATTACAGGCAAGATTGACCGGTTCTGTTGGCCGGTTTTAAATCACGATGTTTCCTACTTTTCCAGCCCCAGACTGGCTGGTAGTATTAATCCACTCGTCCCAGTCTTAATTTCATGCCAATATCGGGGGTAGATTTGACCACAGCCCAAGGGCCTCTAGCGGGCCTAAAAATCCTGGACCTTTCAATCATCGTTGCCGGAGGCACTGCCAGCAGTCTAATGGCAGACTTTGGGGCCGAGGTGGTCAAGGTGGAACGACCCGGCACCGGAGACCCGCTCCGCAATTGGGGCCCATTCGCCAACGGTGTCTCGCTGTGGTGGAAGGTCCACTCCCGCAATAAAAAGTCCATCACCCTGAACCTCGGCACGCCAGAGGGGCAAGATTTGCTCAAGAGACTGGTTGTCGAGACCGATGTTCTTATAGAAGGGTTCAGGCCAGGTGCTATGGAAAAGTGGGGACTGGGGCCGGACGATTTACTGGCCGTAAACCCCAAGCTGGTAATGCTGCGTTATTCCGGGTTTGGCCAGACCGGCCCGTATAAAGACCGACCGGGCTTTGGGACCATTGCAGAGTGCATGAGTGGCTATATCGGCATGACCGGCTTCCCGGACACCCCGCCCAACCTGCCGCCCATCCCCTTGGCCGATGAGATCGCCGGTCTGTTTGGCGCCATGGCCGGCATGATGGCCCTCTACCACCGCGACGCATCAGGAAACCCCGAT
>DUCU01000128.1:0-392 GCA_012959605.1 Dehalococcoidia bacterium
GGCAACCCTAATTATCAATATTCTTAACTATCTTTATTCGCAAGTATGGGGGTAGAGGCGATTTAGTGCCTATTTTCACAAATTCAAAGTACACTCATAATCAGGTGCGCCGCCTACGAATCATCAGCTATAATATTCACCCTCGGAGAGATGGCTGAGTGGACGAAAGCGCCGGTCTCGAAAACCGGTATGGGGGCAACCTCATCGTGGGTTCAAATCCCACTCTCTCCGCCACATTCAGACACGGAAAAGGCCCGTAGACTAAAATCTGCGGGCCTTTTTCTTTGCCGATGTGCACCATATGTGCACGGACAATTTCCCTACTCCGTTGTATTCTCGCGAAGTCAGCCTGCCTGTTCTTCGTCCTTGCGGCGAATGTTCTCCCGGTAGGT
>DUCU01000128.1:416-57062 GCA_012959605.1 Dehalococcoidia bacterium
AATGGCTTCGTCCGCTCCCATGCGTCCCACTGGGCCCGTAGCATACATTGCGCCCAGCACCGTGCCGCCTCGGCCCAATAGGAACTCTGTGGGCTGGATGTAACCGCCTCTGTCTTCTGACCACCATGATCCTAGCATGTCGCCGTCGGCTTTGGTTGCGGCGTAAGCCATAGGAAAAGTCAACTTATTGTTGTCGACGACTTCCTGGGCCAGTTCTTTGGTGTCAACGCTGACGGCATAGATGGTAACGTCCAGTTCCTCCAGCGCAGATTTGTTCGCTTCCCACTCGGCTAACTGCCGATTGCAGTAAGGTCACCAATGGCCTCGGTAGAACAGCAACGCTGTGTACCGGGTAGGTGCGTCGTCGGGTAAGGTGATAGTTCCTCCATCCAGCAGCTGGAAGGTGACCTTTGGAAGACGATCCCCTTGTAGTAATTTCTCTCCCATTATCATTCCTCTATCGCTTCAAATTATGAAATATCTAGCACTTCAAATATTTCTCTTCTGCCATGAATTGACGCCCATGCACAATTACCCGAAAACAAAAGTATCAACTCGTAAGGATTAATTCCGCTGGCCAAATTGGCTTAATCGCTAGGCCATATTTTGAGCCACGGCCCCGTGGAACTGATCGCGAATCTCCACCGGAGTGTGGGTAACGCGGGATATATTCTTCACTGGAGCTATTCCAACTTTAGCCAAGATTAGACGTGGCCCATGATTCCCTTCACCGTTGGTCAACGCTCTGGCCAACTGTTCCGCACCTTCCACCCGTTCAGCATGTCGGTATCCGCAGCTCGCGGCGATCTCGGCTAAATCTATCTGACCCGTGATTGAAGGTTGGGCCCCTGTCGATTCATAGCTCTCGTTATCCAAGATGATGTGCAGAAAATTGGGCGGAGCTTCACTGGCAATTAAAGCTAAAGTTCCCATGCTCATCAGCGTGCTTCCATCACCTTCAATGACAACCACTCTCTGGTTGGGGTTGAGCAACGCCAGACCCAGACCAAATGAAGACGCTAGGCCCATGGACCCAAGCATGTAAAAATTACCGGGCCGGTCTTGTGTAACAAAGAATTCTCTTGAGATCATTCCGGTGGTGCTGATTACAAGTTCGTCATCATCAACATGATCAGCAATGATTTTGATCGCGTCGATACGGCTAATCACAGGACAACTCCGGGACGAATTAACAATGCCCCTGGAACAGATTTTTCATTCATTGTCGCCAAAAGCCGATCGATGCAATCTTCAAACCCCTCTGTCTCCAGAATTTCGAATGGTAATTCGAGGGTTTCAAGAATCTCTGTGGATTTAGTTCCCATCACCCAGTGTTCCGGAGCGTCGTTTGGTGGTCCGCCGTACCCGCGCCAGCCAACTATCAGCAACACTGGTACATGGTACATCAAACTGAAGGACGTTAATGGATTCACTACGTTGCCAATTCCGGAGTTTTGCATGATTACAGCCCCGACTTCGCCCTGAAAATATGCGGCGCTGGCTATCCCCAATGCCACGTCTTCTCGCACCGCCGGAACGTACCTGATCTCAGGATCATCAACCATATGATCGTACGTTTTTTTAAATGTTGAATCCGGAACTCCGGAAACGAACGTGATTCCCCTAGACTTAACGAATTCCCAGAATGCACTTGGCTCTATCGCTGTCATTGAAATTTAATCCAGATGCTTAAATTAAGTGAACAGGTCAAAGATGTTGCCCAGAGCGCCGCTCTCCGCCTTGTATATCTCAGTGTACTTACAGCGAGTGCAGGTCACAGTGGTGAACTTGCGACTCTGTATATCAAATATCTTCGATAGGAATCCGCCGGTTGCCCTAAACTCGCTGGTTTCATACTCCGTGTTGGCGCACTTGGCGCAACGGAAATTTGTAGCCATTTCCCTATCTCCTTAGGTTTTTCGGACAATATTCTGCAACGTCTGTTCTAACTGCAGTTTACCAAACTGGTCTTTGATTTTTACACGTCAACTTGCCTCGACCTGAGCAGGTCAATACAATCGGTACTGGAACGGAACGCCAGCAAGGCTATTTACGCAACATCAACCTAAAACATCAACTTACCGGGAGGCAGGACATGGCAGAGGAATTGGGACGGGTACAACGGCCCCCGGCAAGTCAATATGACGGCAAACGCAAACTTCTGTTAGTGCCTTTAATCTACGGCCCCCAGGCCGACGATGCAGAAGGCACTGCCGTTCTCCAGAACTACTGGGAGCAGATGAAGACCCAGGTTGAAGCGCTGCAAGAGGCGTTAGGCGGTCTCCATCACATCTATCACGAGAGTTTGACTGTTGGCGGTACTGAAGGCCTAGCCCAACTGGGCACTGCCGACCTGCGCAGCCACAGCTTCATATCCGGCAAGACCGAGTCTGGCTCCGTGCTGGAAGCCACTGAGGATATGGACGTGTTGCTGGAAACATTAGACCTGCAACGCTGCATGATGATTCCCTTGGCCAGCGCCAGCGTAGGATCAAAACTTCAGGAGTGGCACTCTGAAAGCAACCGGCAGCGCTACGACCATATAGCCGCCAATATCGACAGCACACTTGGGGAAAACGAGACGGGCCTGCTGTTGATCAGTGAACGCCATCAGGTGCAGTTCCCCAGCGACATTGAGGTCTTCTACGTGTCTCCGCCAGCTCTGGACGAATACCGACGCTGGTTCAACAACTGGATGGAACAGCAGCAAGCCGCCGCCGCAAAAGAGTCGTCAGGGGAATCAGAGACCGACAATGGTGCCGCTGATACCGCCAAGAACTCGGACAGCACTGAACCTGAATCCGAATAGTTCAGGTAAACACCCGATTTTTTGACCACGAATTGCTCGTACCGGTGCTACTAACGGGAATCTCGTTTTTGAGCCCGTTCCCGAACATTCTCCAAAGATGACCGGTAATCTCGGTAGGACCGCGCAGTAGCTCGGATTCCTAATCTTTAAAGACGATTGGTGCGTTATCTGGACAAGCCTGCCCATCCGCACCGTCCTTTAGAGTTTACGACTGCAGCCGAAGATCCGATTCCAGTATCCGCAGTCAAATCCGGAATCGACAGCGAGACTAAACCACGGCAACAGCCGTAACTTCGATCAATTGCTCCGGACGGCCCAGTATCTGGTGCATTGCCACGCCGGTTGCTGAGGGGAACCGGCCATCGAAATACTTGCGCCTAACCTCGCCCACTTTGCGGTAATCCATCATGCCGTTGGGAGCTACCCACTCGATGGTGTTGACGATGCTGTCCATAGAATAGCCCCCTTCGTCCATGATACGGGCGATGTTGCTGTATGCCTGCTCGCATTGGGCAACGATGTCAAAGCCGCCAACGGTGTTTCCGGTGGCGTGGTCAACTGAAGACTGCCCGGATATCTGAAGTAGCCGCCCTTTTTTAACTCCAGGGCTGTTAGCAAACCCACCGTAATGTTGACCCCATTCCGGCACTTGAATCTCCTCCCTAGTCCCTCCCTTCACTGCCACTACTTCAACCTCGACATGCCCGTCGGGACGCAACAAGCGGTTGACCGGAATACTGGTCGACGCCGGCAAGCGACCTCCGAAGAAGCCACGTCGAACATCCCCGGTGTCTGGGTATTGGATCAAACACCGCGGCGCGATATAATCCAAGGTCTTAACCACGTCTTCTGGGCCCACACCTGCGGCATCCAAGACCTGCCTGATGATGCCGTAGGTCAACTCCAACTGCCGGGCCGTGTCTTGAGGGTAGATAGTCTGGCCGTCCACAACTTCACTACCCAGAAACCCAGAGGTCCAGACCATATCGTCTACAACTACCCCAGGCACGTAAGTAAGCTCGCCGTACCGGTCCCAACCTGGGTTGATGGGTTTCTTCTCCCCGCGCATGGCCACCATGCTGACCTCAATAAAGGCGTCTGGCCGTAGCAGCCGCTCCACGATGATCCCAGTGGCTCCCAGATGGCTGTCGCCTAGGTATTGCTTCCGGATGGCGCCCGTCTGGCGGTACAGCGGCAGCGCCGTGGCGTCGATATAATCCACCGTCTGCACCACGTTATCAAACGTCATACCAGCCGCATCCAACACCACCGCCAACTTCTCGTAGATAACCTTGGTCTGGTCCAACAGGTCGCCCTTGCAGACCACCCGGCCCGACGCTGGGTCGTACTCGCTGGCGGTCTGGCCGGACAGGTACAGGATGCCGGAGTTTTCGGCGCCCATGCAAAAGGTGTACCGGTTCAGGTCCAACCAGGGGAATTTAGCCGGGTCAACTTCAATGATGTTCTTGCTCATGTCCTCTCCGGTTGGTTACGGGCTGATCCATGCCTGGAAATTAACTGATTACCCCGTTCGCCAACAGACGCTCAAATTCGTCGTCGGGCACCTGTAAAAGTTCTTGGACCACTTTACGGTTGTGTTCCCCCAGGAGCGGCGCAGTCATTGGTACGCCTGGCCGGTCGCCATCAACGTTCCACGAAAATGTGCCCATAGGACGTTGGCCTACCTCGCGGTGGTTAGGTGATTGCACGAAGCCCCGATCGATCATATGCGGGTCGGCCAACACCTGGGCCGAGTCCAAAACCGGGCCGGCAGGAACCCCCGATAGTTGCAATATTTGGACAACGTCCTCTACCTGAAGACCCATGGTCCATTCTTGTATCAGCGGTTCCAACTCATCTTGATGTTTCAGGCGTGCTTCGGCGTTCGCGAATCTGTGGTCGTCCGCCCATCCGGGAATTCCGGCTACCTGGGCCAGGGCCTGAAACTGGGCATCACTTTCAACGGATATAGCCACCCATTTCTCCTGCCCCTGGCAGCGAAACACATTGTGAGGAACTTTGTACTGGTGGCGGTTGCCCACTCGCTCAGGCTCCGTGCCGTCCAGCGTATACTCCATTACGGCTTCAGGCAGCAATGTGGCCAATACCTCGGTCATGGCAACCTCAATGTGCTGACCTTCTCCCGTATTGGCCCGGTGGTACAGCGCTTCCAACATAGCCAGAATGCAGTAGCACCCGCTAAAGGCGTCGGGGAATAGACCTCCCATAATCCGAGGGTGAGATCCTTTATGTCCGGTGACCGACGCCAGCCCACTGAAAAGGTTGATGACGCTGTGGAAGCCAACCAAGTCTTTCATGGGGCCCGTTCGGCCAAAGGCTCCCAGCGACAGATATACAACGTCGGGCCGTAGAGGTCGTACATCGTCGTAGCCCAGGCCCATGCGGTCCATGGTGCCACTGGAGTAGTTCTCCATCACTACATCGCTTACCGCGATGATCTGCTTGGCTAGATCCACACCTTCGGGGTCCCTAAGGTTTAAGGTGCAGCTCATCTTACTGGTATTCACCAGATTGAATCCGCCGCTGCGATTAACGCCGGGCTCCGCCTCGGCGAAGGGCGGCCAGATCCGTGTCGTGAGCCTTTGTTCGGTCTCAATCAAGACCACCTCGGCCCCCAGCCACGCCAACATCTGGGCGGTATAGGGCACAGCGATAATCTGGCCGAAGTCAGCGATTCGAATTCCCTTCAGAGGCAGAGTACTCATGCAGACACCGCCCCCAGTGCCAAAATTTGCTCAGGCGAATAGCCCAACCATTCGTCCAGTACCTCCGCTGTGTGCTCACCCAGCTTTGGGGCTGGCCGGAATAACTGCCACGGCGTCTTCTCCAGTCGGACGGGATAACCGGGGAGCTTGAATCTCTGGCCTCCAGTCGCCTCCATGTCAATCATGAAATTGCGCTCGGTCACGTGGGCCGAGTCCACCATCTGTCCTACGGTATAAGCTGGGAAGCAGGGGATTCCTTTATCCTGGGCCAACTGGGCAATCTCAGCGCCAGTATGTGCCATAGTCCACTCGAGGAGCAGAGGCTCCAGGGCGTCCCAGTTCCTGGCCCGTTCAACACCTGAAGAGAACACTTCGAGTTCGGCCCAATCCGGGTTGTCGGCCAGTGCCATCAAGTTACGCCAGTGGGCTTCCATCACCGCCATGACTACCACGTAGCCATCCTGGCAGGGTAGGTAGGCGTTAGGCATGACCCCAAAAACCTTCGGCTTCCGTGGTTTGGCTTCGTCATAAGAAGCATGGGCCAGTTCGTAGGGCATGACGGCGGCTACCGCCTCTTGCATGCTGAGATCGATCTCGCAGCCAGTGCCTTGGATCGTTCGCGAGAGCAGGGCCGCGACGCTTGCCACCGCGCCTTGAACCCCCGCCAAATATCCGGCCATGTGGGTGTTGGAACGGAGAGGCGGCTCAAGATGGGGGTCGCCAACCTTGTCGGGTATTCCAGGGGTGGCATAGGCCATTCCGCCAGCGCTGATGGCAATCAACTCATCGCCCAGATACGAGCTGTTGGGGCCAATTAGGCCGAAGGGCGTGATTGACGTGACAATCAGCTCGGGATGCGCGGCAGCCAGAAGTTCCCGGCGCAGGCCTAGTCTCTCGACTTCGCCGCTTTCCTGACCCACGACCAGAAAATCCGCTTCGGACGTGAGGTCTAGGAAGGCTGACCGGTTTTTTGATGATTCGATATCGAGGGTCACGCCGCGTTTGTTGGAGTTCAGGTAGAGAAAAAGTCCGCTCAATTCCGGATCTGGCACTCCGCCAGGATATGGGCCATTCCTCCGGTAACGGTCTCCGTTTAGGGGTTCTACCTTTACGACATCAGCTCCCGCATCGCCCAGCAGTCGGGCGCAAAACGAACCGGCCACTTGGTCAGTGAACTCTACTACCTTCAGGCCTGTTAGTGCGCCTTCGCTAAGCATTCGGCTATCCACCTGTCTGCAAGGGGAATCGGAGCTGGGCGCTGGCCGGTTCCACCACTTTCTCGCCTCGTTGGTTCTCGATCCACAGATCGCACTCAACAATGCCACCCTCGTTGGTCGATGAGACTTCAGTAACCACACCATGACAGGTCAGAGAGTCACCAGGGTAGGCCATAACTCGATTTCGGAATGCCAGCTTGCGCAGGAATGCCCCCGGCCCGGCCCAGTCTTGGACCTGCTGGGCCAGGAACCCGCCCATCATCTGTCCATCAACGAACGGGGCCTCAAAGCCCAACTCCCTGGCGTAATCAGCGTCGTAGTGCAGCCGGATGAAATCCCAGGTGGCCGCCCCGTAGGCCATCATTCGCGCGATGCCGATCTCTTTGAGCAGAGGCGTAATCTCGTCGCCAATTTGAATGTCCTGGAAATTTCTGATCTGCGCAGCCACGTTATTTTTCCCCCTCGGGGCTTGGCGGCCTATAGAACATGGTCTCGGTGTTCCGCGCCAGCAATTCTTCCCGTTGGTTATAAAACGTCGTCTCAATCACCTGGAAGATGATAAGACCTGACCGGGTAGTCCGCTCATACACATCTTTTACCTTCCAGTGGGCCGAAATCACATCATCCGGATGAATGGCCTGGAAGAACTCGTACTCATTGCCAGCCCTTAGGCCTTTCAATTCCCGGGTTGGCCCCCGACCAATAAGGTCGCCTAACTCGTCCATGTCGCTATCAACGTATTGCCAGGTGTCGCAGATCAACGTTGGCGGGGCCATCACGTCCCTAAATCCTTGGGCCTCGGCGAATTCTCGATTAGAATACAATGGGTTGAAATCGCCTATGGCCAAGGCGTACTGGCGGAGCGAGGACCGGCCAATCTCGTCAGGCGCCTGCAAAATGATCTCTTGCCCTATCGTCTTGTTCAATTTTTCCAGCAAGCTAGGCACGGGAACTCATCATTACTCGCCTTTGTAAAACGGGGCGCGTTTCTCTCGAAAAGACGCAAGTGACTCGATATGGTCTTGTGTTCCCAGGGTCAGTATTTCAGCCTGGGCAGCCTCGGCCAAATGGTCATCCAGGGTCTGGTTAAGACCCCGGTACATCAGGCCCTTGACCATCCTGTTGGGTACCGGCGCTTTGGAGGCAATCTTCCGCGCCAATTCCATGGTTGTCTGTTCCAATTCGTCGGCGGAAACCAGATGCGCCAGGACGCCGCACTGTTTGGCCTCTTCTGCTTCGAGCCAGTCTCCGGTGTAAAGCAATTCCAGGGCCTTGCTGATGCCCATGGCCCGGTTGTAGAGCCAGGTGGCTCCGGTGTTGGAAACCAGGCCCATCTGCAAGAATGCATTCATGAACCGGGAGTTCTCCGAGCCAATTCTGATATCGCAAGCGAGAACCCAGTCGAACCCGTCGCCGATTGCCAGGCCATTGACCATGCAAATGGTTGGGATATCCATGTTATGCAGCTTGGAGGTGACCCCCTGGGGCATGGAGCGGATAAACTGGTAGGTTTCAAAGGGGTTCTTGTGGCCCAGCAATTGGTCTCCGCCTCGGCTCTCATCCTTGATGTCTGCGGAGGCGCAGAACGCCCGCCCGGCTCCGGTAAGAATCATCACTCTGAGACTCTTGTCTGCGATCACGTCATCAAGCGCGTGGTTCAGTTCGGAGAACATCTCTTCGTTGAGAGCATTCAGGCGGTCTGGCCGATTGAGCGTAAGCCGGGCGATATGCTCGGATTTTTCTAGAATTATGGTGTTGTAGACCACCCTATCTTCCTCCAGTCACAACTCTCAGTCACATTTTCGCTCCGCGGAAAAGCAGCGTAGTTAGTGATTTTGGTGGCCCAATAATAGCCTGTCAAGTTGGCAGGTGCCTAGAACACAATCCCCTGTCCCACGTTTTTTCAATGTATCGAGAATGTCAGACAAAAGTTTTCCTCGATGAGGATTGAGTATTTTCGGCGATTATAGAATAATTCCCCTTTCTGTTGGCGTGTTTTTAATCGGAAGTCGACCTTCACTCTCACGCCGCTCCTGGGTCCCATAGACAAGAAAAGCCCCATTCCTTCTGAGGGAACCCTGAGAAGGAATGGGGCTTGATGCGTGCGAGGTCGAGGCAAGACCGATTCGCTATCGGAAGGTAATTCCAGCACGGTGATTTGTTTCACCAGGGAATCGTAGTCATCAACGTTGGCAGTTTCCAGGCTGACGTAAGCAGTTCCACCGGAAACCAGGGAGTCGAAGTCATCTACGCTGGGGAACTCAATGCTGGTGTAAACCTTGGTCACTGAAGCGATGGAGTCATCCATGTCGGGGAATTCCATTCCGACTGATGTCATCACTGATCCAGAGTTGGGGCTTGCTGGTGAATCGGCTAGGGCGGGTCCAGGAAGGATGGTGGCCAGGGCCATCATGCCACCGACGAAGATATCGGCCAATATTTTGATATTGTTGTTGAAGATTCCTTGGATGTGATTGTGATGGTCATTTTTGCCACCTTCTCAAAGTTGTTGTTTTGGTTTAGTGCTGCCCCGTTGCCGTTGCTGTTGACCTGGATGTTTGTTGTCGTTGTCATGGTTGCCTCACCTCGATCTGCTTAACTTGACATCATCGTAGGCCGTGGGCAGAGGGTGCACATGGGGGAGGTTTCCCATCTTCAAAAACGGGATTCCCTAGGGATATAGGGATACCTACCTAGATGGCCCTAGGGATACGCGTAGGGAAGCGGCAATCGAGGCTACCGGGTATTGGTGAAGGGGTGGTTACAAAATCGGGACAGTAGACATTATTCACCAACATCAGGGGTAAAAGGGGATGCAAATTTGTTGACGGTGGGTCGAGCCGTGGCTATGCTGGCAGGAAATCCGATGGCAGATTTCTTTAAGTCGGTCCGCCCGGGCATGCAACTAAAATCAGCGCCAGGCATCATATAATAGCTAGGCAAATCCAGCGGCCTGCCTCTACTAAAATGAGAGGCAGTACAAGGAATGACCATCGGCGAAAAGCTACAACAGGGAGATCGTCTCCCCAAGATCACCCTCAATCATCTGGAAGGTGGGACGCTAACCCTGCCAGATGATGCACCCACATGATATACAGTTCTGCTGTTTTTCCGGGGACACTGGTGACCCTACTGCAAACGGCAGTCAGCCGAATTGGAAGCAAACCGAGCTGAATTAGAAGCTCTGGGCACAACGATTATCGCTGTCAGTGTCGACAACGCGGAACAGGCCGGTGGGATGATTTCAAGTTCACCATGGCCTACGGCGCCACCAAATAGGACGGCGAATTAATTGGCGCATGGTGGTCTGAAGACCGAGGCGGTTACATACAACCGGCCGAATTTCTATTGGGCCGCGGCGGCGTGGTGCTTGGCGCCATGTATGCCTCTGGACCCGTGGGACGTATGGGGCTGATGAGGCGGTACGCCTGATCACCGACCGCGAGAACCGACGCTGAGAGGCCGAGGGCGAGGCCCACTAACCTCAGCAATCACTCTTAATAAAAAACATTGGAGGAGAGCCATGAGTAACCAACAGGTGGTAGACCTGATGGAGCACGTCTGGAGTTCCATAGAATCTTTGTGCTCTTCCTTTGATGAAGTCCAATGGAAAACCCCCACAGATTGTCCTGGTTGGTCAGTCCAAGACCAGATATCCCATCTGGTCGGCGCTGAGTCAGACATTCTAGGAAATCCCCGCCCCGACCACACACCGCAAAATACCCCCCACGTCAAAAATGATGTCGGCGAGTCAAACGAAGTCGTTGTCGACTTTCGTCGCTCGTGGACCGGCCTTGAGGTTTTGGAAGAGTTCCGGGTCTTGACCGAATTACGGATGGAATTCTTAAAAGGCCTGACGGATGAGGGTTTTGCAGCGGAGACCCAAACTCCGTTAGGACCGGGCACCATCACTGATCACGTCCGCATTCGAATCATGGACGCCTGGGTTCACGAGCAAGATATCCGACGGGCACTGAACATCCCGGGTGGACTGGACGGGCCTGTGGCTGCGCACTCAGTGGGCCGGTTCACGAACGCTATGCCATTTGTGGTCGCCAGGAAAGCCCAAGCCCCGGACGGCTCCACTGTGGTATTCAACGTCACCGGTCCTGCCGGCCGGGTGGTCTCAGTAGTGACGGACGGACGCCGTGGCAGTGAAATAGATTCGGAACCGGAGTCTCCCACAGTCAGAATCACATGTGACGTAGAAACCTTTGCCTGCTTGGCGTGTGGACGCGGGGACCCTTCAGAAGCGCTGTCTTCCGGCAAAATTACCCTCTCCGGCAACACAGACCTGGGCGAAAACATCGTTCATCAGATGAATATCATGATCTGATCGCGATCCGGTCGCCATTTCTTGGCTTGGCCAGCATTTGTAACGGTAATCCGCTATAATGCGGCGATTAGCAATCCGAAATGCCAACATGTTTTCATACTTCCTACTTCATCCTCCATGCAGGCTGGTTTCTATAATTGGCTCTCCTAGATAGACCAAAATTAGGCTTCTCAGCAACCAAGTTGCCCTTTGGCCTCCATTACAGCTGGATTGTCATCGGAATCTTGGCCACTGTTCAGATATTTGCTAGCTCCATCAGCATGGCTGCCGGCATCATGGTCCCGCCGCTCAACGATGCCAACGGCGAGTTTGGCTGGAGCCTGGGCACCATTGGCGTAGTCATTGCTAGCTATTATTTCTTCGGCGCAATCTATGCCCCTATAACCGGCTGGCTGGGCGACCGCTACGGCTCCCGCTGGATGCTATTTGCCGCCGCCATCATGTACCTGATCAGCATGTTTCTGCTGAGCCAGGTAACTGAGGTCTGGCACTTCTTCGTTTTCTTTGGACTATTTCTTTCGCTGACTCAATCCCTGGCTATGGTTCCATTGATGGCAGCGGTGAGTGGCTGGTTCCGTCGCCGCTTGGGACTTGGTATCGGCCTGCTCTGGGGCGCGGGCGGGATAGGAACCGGGATCATGGCCCCACTCATGGGCGGCCTAATAGAGGGTTTTGGCTGGCAGGGTACTTTCATTTTGATTGGCGCGGTGGGTGGCGGAATCATGCTCTGTATGGTCCCATTCATGCGCAGCAAACCCGCCGACTTAGGGATACAACCCTACGGGACCAGGGACACCGATCCGCCCGCAGTGCTGAGGGACAAAACGGTAGAAAGGCTGCGGCAAAAGGTGTTCAACCAGCACACACGGCGCACCAAGCCCTTCTGGAACTTGCCATTGATTCACGGTCTGGGTTGCGCCGGGCACGGCGTGGTCTTGATTTACGTAATTCCCCTGGCCTTTGAACGTGGAGTGTTCTCGTCTTTGGCGTCTGCCGGGATCATTGTCAGCATAATTTCCATGATTAGCGTGATCAGCCGGTTTGTGACTCCAATCCTGGCTGAGCGATATGGCACCCGAAGAATGATGGCGATGAGCCTGTCCATTCAGGCGTTCACGGTATTGATACTGTTCTGGGCCAACGACCCTTGGGTCTTCTACTTGTTCGCCACAGTCTTTGGACTTGGATTCGGAGGCGAGTGGACCGGCTATCTGGTCATCAACCGCCAGTATTATGGCGACGGTCCAATGGGGACGATCTACGGCTGGCAGACTACGGGAGCGCTGATGGGACACGCTGTGGCCACTGGTCTGGCGGGGTTGGTCATCTACGCCACAGGGTCTTTCAACATCATCCTAGTTCTGTCCGTTGGCTTCAGCACAGTGGGGGTTGTGGTCATAGCTCTGCTAGATGACACCACCAACGTGCTAATTCCGGACTGGGAAGACGATGTGCCCATTGCGGAGTCCGCGCAGAATCTTCGGATGAAGCGGGCTCCGGGAGCTGCTGGGGCTGACGACTAGGCTTTGTTGGTCTGAATTGGTTGATGGGCGGCGTGGCCCTCATCCCAGCCTTCTCCCAGGGGCAGAAGGGATTTTTGGTCTGGGGTATCTAGGCAGGCTTTCTACTTTCTTCGAGTAACACTGGTAATTGTCACCCTGAGCTTGCCGGAGGGTCTGCAAAGCTGAAGTTGGCAGATCCTTCGTCGCTTCTCTCCTCAGGATGACAGGTTGGGCGTCAGGTCTTTAAGGCGGATGGGCTTCCTCAGCCTTACTCTTGGTTCAAGAAATCTAGGACGAACTGGCTCATGGGTTCCTTGTCGTAGCGAGTATTCATAATGACCACGTTGCGGTTTCGGTCGCCTTGAAAGAATCGTTCATAGAGTATCTGCCTTGAGCCAAAGGCCGAGCAGCAGGTGTCCCAGGCCAGCCTGAATAGCCGTACACGGTCTTTAGCCGAAGAGAAGTCTGTCTCTAAGTACCGGTCTATATCATCGACTAGTGGTCCGCTAAAATCCTCTTCAGTGGGCAGGGCCATCAGGCTGCTAGAACCCAACAGGTGCAGTATCTCGCCCATGCGCGGGTACATGTTGATGAACTGTTGCCGGGCCACCATCAACTTAACGTCGACCGGACACATCACACCCCACTCGTCCAATTCAGCATCTACTTCCGCGGACCGCAGCAAGGCCTTGGTAATCTCCAGGTTTTCGATGATCTCAGCCATCATTGCGTGGACCTGGGGCAATTCTGACGAGCCTAGGGTCTGCACCATCAGGTTGGCCAGCCCCAAGATGAACTCACACTTCACCACATTCTTGGTCACCACTTGATGACCGGAGTGCAGGTATTGGTGCGTGGCCAGCGACATGTTATTGCACATGTCCACATCGCCGTAAAGGAACACCCTCTCCCAGGGGACGAGTACATTGTCGAAGAAAGCCAGGGCGTCCATCTCCTCAAAACGCGATCCCAGAGGATGGTCGAAGCTGGAACGCTGTAGGTCAAACGACTCCCGACACTGGAACTTCAGGCCAGGTGCGTCGCATGGCAGGGCAAAGGCAAACGAAGTCCGGCCAGGCGCTCCGGTGGGCAGTCGGTGGGAACGTGCCGGGTAGACAGCAATCTCGTCAGAGATGGGCAGCGTGGCCAACACCCTGGCGCCGTGAACAATGATCCCTTCATCGGTCTCTTTGACCACCGACAGGGCCACATCCAATGAATCATCCAGGGCTGTGGCTGCACCGGAGCGGTTGCGCTGAATATTGACCAAGGTGTGGGTCAACACCAGGTCTTTCTCTCGGACCATCTCGTAGTAGTCCTGGATATTCTTCTCAAACTCCGGGCGGTTCTGGCCAAAGTATTTACCGGCACCAGCCATGGCCATTAGGCTCACATTCAAGAAATCCGGAGTCCGACCCATCATTCCACATGTAATCTTGGCCCAGTTACGCATCATCTCGCGGCGACGGTCCAAGTCCTCATGGGTTCTGGGAGTCAAAAATGACAGACCTACCTGATCACCGGTGGTCGGCGACTCATAGGTCATATCTTTGCCAACTTCGGGGTCGTGTTGCAGGTCATACAGTCGGGCCAGGGTCTTGATCCCGCCCATCAGCCCTGGCTGGGTGGTGGGGTCTTTTACCTGTTTGCCAGACATATATAGAGTGGGTGGCCGTTCCTTAAGTCCATCGATGTACTGCTTACCTGTTCTGGCTGGCATCAGATTTTCTCCTGATAGTTTAGACCCGCCTAGCGGTTTACACTCGGCTGACGGTTTACACCCGTTTGAATTCCTAGATTTTGTTTGCCGACATTTTGCGTCAATATCCCCGGATTTGCTAGAGCCAGTGGTTTCCAGCCCGAGCGTCTAATATCCGACCATTGTTAAAGAGCGCCGCCAGGCCGATTGACAGTAATAGGGGTTTCCCCTAGTCTGGGCACACAATCCGGCCAGTCCGCGCACATTGATGTGGCTTGCAGTCGGTTTTTTTCAGGAGGCTTTCAAACATGTCCCTTCCTCCGCATCGAGTTGATTACAGCCCGATCATTGAACGCCCACCCATCAAATGGCCCAATGGCGAAAGGGTGGCTCTGTGGATTGCTCCCAACGTGGAGCACTACGAATACATGCCCATCAAGCACGGCCCCCGCGATCCATGGCCGCGCACCCCGTACCCAGACGTGCAACAGTACTCCTACCGTGACTACGGCAACCGAGTAGGGTTCTGGCGGATGTTGGAGGTTCTAGACCAGTACAAGATACGTAGCTGCGTGTCGCTGAACCTAGCCGTGCTAGAACACTTCCCGGAGATTCGCGACGCTATGGTGGAACGCGACTGGGATTACATGACTCACGGCATCTATAACACGCGTTACCTCTATGCCTACACAGAAGCAGAAGAGCGGGAGTTCTACCGGGACAACATCGAGACAGTTCTGAAACATACCGGCAAAAAACTTAATGGGATGCTCGGGCCTGCCATTTCCGGCACGGTTCGCACCCCTGACTTGATGGCCGAATCCGGTCTGACCTATCACACAGACTGGATGCACGATGACCAGCCAGTGCCAATCAATGTGGAGTCGGGCAAGTTAATCTCAGTCCCGTATTCCATTGAACTGAACGACTCGCCGCTGTTCCGGGTGAACTACGAAGCGGATTACTTTGCGGAAATCTGCAAGCGACAGTTCGACCAACTGTATAAAGAGGGTGCAGAGAGCGGCCGGGTGATGTGTATTGCCTTGCATCCGTTCCTGATTGGCCAGCCCAACCGCATCAAGTACCTGGACGACATCCTCAGCCACATAACCGGTCACGATGACGTCTGGATGACCACGGCTGACGATATCACCGAGTATTACATTAAGAACTACTATGACCAGTCAGTAGAAAACGCCCAAAAGTACAAGGTCTAACGATTCAAGGACCACCCCACTGAAGGACTCACCTTAGAATCAATATGGAGAATAACCTTTAGCCAATTCGGTCTTAGGAGACTTGCCAAATGGCATCTGAACGACGAGAAGGGATGGACCATCCGCACCACGCTTGGTCCCCCATAACCACCCGAGGCAAACTTAGCTGGCCCAATAACGCCAAGATTGCCCTCTGCGTGATAATCACCCTGGAACATACTGAATGGGAGCAACTGGAAGGCAGCTACAGCGCTGACCAAGCCGGGGGACTGGGCGTGAGACCGTTCCCAGACTACCCTCGCTTCTCCCACCGGGAGTACGGCCACCGCGTTGGCATCTTCCGAGTGTTGGACACCCTGGAGCGCCTGGGCATCAAGGCCACGGTCGCCATGGACACTCAGACGGCTGAGGGCTACCCCTTCTTGGTGAAACACTGCCAAGACCGGGGCTGCGAGATTATCGCTCACGGCGTCTCTGGCTCCCAGATGATCACCGGCAACATGTCCGTAGAGGAAGAAACGGTGTTCATCCGTTCCTCAAGGGACAAGATGCAGGCGGCCACCGGCAATGTTCCCAGAGGATGGCACGGGACCGACTATGGTGAGTCGAACCGGACTCCGGACCTGCTGCGGCAGGCTGGCTTTGACTACGTAACCGACTGGGTAAATGACGAGCAACCCTACCCCATGCGGGACGGACTAACTGCCCTTCCAACTATGCTGGAGATGGATGACCTGTTTACCTTGTCGCAGCGCCGTGTGACCATTGACCGGTTCGCCCAATCAGTAACCGATGCATTTGACACGATGTACCGGGAATCCGATACCTCTGGGCGTCTGCTCACAATGAACCTGCACCCGTGGTTGATCGGCCAGCCCTTTCGCATCGGTTACCTTGAAGAGGCCCTCGGACACATAATGGGTCACGACGGCGTCTGGGCAGCGACTGGTTCAGAGATTGTGGACTGGTTCAACAACAATCCGCCGGCGTAGCGGTCAATCACATTCCATGACTAAAAACCAATGGCAAATGTTTATTTAGATAGGCTATCGGCGTTCCTGACAAAAATTCCAGGTGTACCCGGCGACGTCCACCTAGAGTGCAAACATCTCTTTGGTGGCGCTGCTGCTCTTTGCAGAAGGTCGCATCTGTATGTCACTAACTCCTATGGGATTGGCGCTGAGACTCCCGCCCGAAACAAAAGAACGTCTGTTGGCGGTTAGTCAGGCAGAACCGTTAAGATATTTCCCTAATAGTCCGATTAAAAAGGATTACGCACTGTTTCCTGGCGGGGCAGTCGAAAGTGATGAAACATTCGACTAGTTGACATTAGAAAGCATCCAATATGCCCTAAGTTTGCCAAAACCTAAATCAAAGCTGCAAGCGCGTTAAAACTATCCAGATACATCATTTCAAAAGGCCTTGGCTATGCTGTGTTGGTGAGCCCGCACTCACGCGTAGCCATAGCTAAAATCTCTTGACACCAAAATCTAGTTGTGATATTTTTCACCTGACCTCTAAGTAGGGGTATTTTTACGCGCGGCTCCCTTCGTGGGAATGCCTGTAAGAATGGCGATATAAGACAACCAACGAGAATCCATGTTCGACGACCCTAAAGCATTAAATAGCACCGATTGGCAAAACATCCACATGTTCTTGCAATGGTTCTGGATTTATCTCCCTATTGTCCTGACATTTGGCGTCACCTTGCTAACAGCCCACGCTCTGATTCCCTCGTTAATCATCACTGGCCACCTCCCGGAGTCGGCTCACAAGGTCCGTGTCCCGATGACAGGGTTCGCCGCTCTTGTCTTTGCGGCCGGTGTGGTTATCTTGATTCTTGCCATCAACGCTCAGTTAGATGTTCAGAACATTTGGCCCAGGGTTTTTGTCTAACCCACTCCTTAACAGCGAATTACTCATACCCAATGACTACCAATACTCCAAAGAAAACAATGAACGAAACAACTAACTAGATGATGCCAAGTCGGAAAATGCTACCGCTAATGGTTGCCGGTGGTGTTGTAACTGTAATCATGGGATTTGTCCTGGTTGTTCTTCTCATCTCCTGGTTCTCCAACCCGCCGTTTGGGCTGGGCAATGCCCCGCCCCAGCCGATAGCTTTCCCGCACACCGTTCACGTGGCCGAGAACAACATCCAGTGCGAGTTCTGCCACCGGAACGTGACCAAGGGCGAGGCTGCCACGGTGCCTGCTGTTGAAACCTGTCTCTTCTGTCATAAAGACATTGATGGTGGCAACGTCACCGCTCAGGCAGAGATTGAAAAAGTACGTACTGCCTTTGAAACCGATACGCCTATTAACTGGGAACGGGTTCACCGTCTCCCGGATCACGTCCGCTTCATCCATGAAGCACATATCAGGTACTTCACCGACGACGATATTCCGATTAAATACGGAATCAACGGCGAAGTATTAGCCGATACTCCAGATGTCGCCCTGACTTGCACTATCTGTCACGGCGATGTAGGCAATAAAACAGTAGTTAAACCCAAAACCGGCCAGTCTCTAAAGATGGGAACCTGTTTGGATTGTCACAAGGACAACAACGTTCCTACAGACTGTACGGTCTGTCATAAGTAATGGATTGCAAGGTCAGTAGGTAGATGAAACTAACCCGGCGAAATTTTCTAGCTTGGGCCGGCCTAGGCGCGGTGGGAGCCGTTGCCTGTGAGGGCTTTGGCATCAGACACGGCGAACTGGATATCCAGAGCTCTGTGCGGTTGCCAGAGGACCTAGTCCGGGGAAACGATAACTGGTACGCCAGCCTCTGTCGGACCTGTCCCTCTTGCGAGGGTATCGTCATTCGGGTCATGGAAGGCCGCGCCAAGATGATTCAAGGCAACCCCTTCTATCCGACCAACCAGGGCAAGATTCACGCCAGATGCGAATCAGGCCTACAAGCCCTTTATCACCCTGATCGTATTTCTTCGCCCATGCGCCGCACCGGCCCTCGCGCATCTGCGGAGTTCTCGGCCATCTCCTGGCAACCAAACGCCATGGACGCCCTGCGCACCGCGTTACAAGAGCGCGGACGGTCGTCGGTGATGATAACTGAACCGCTCCGTGGGCACATGGCCCTCTTGGTAGACCGGTTCAGTACCGCCATCGGCGCCGAACACTTGGGCTTTGAAGCCATCGACAACAACACCTACCGAGCAGCAGTGAAGAACGTCTTCGGACAGGACTCAATGCCCGACTTTGACCTGGACAACGCCGCCTTTATTCTGTCCTTCGGCGCGGACTTTCTCTCCACCTGGGTCTCACCCACCCGTTACCTACGGGGCTACGGTGAGTTCCGGCAGGGTGACAACCGTGACCGGGGCATGTTCTATCAGATAGATTCTCGGTTTTCCATGACCGCCGCCGCCGCTGACAAATGGCTGCCCGTGCGACCCGGTTGGGAAGGTCACTTGGCCATGAGCTTGGCTCAGGTGATTATTGAAGAGAACCTCGCTGCCCCTGGAGTGAACGTTGGCTCCCTGACCGGCGGCGACGCTCAAGCATTGAACAACTTTCGGCCCGAGACAATTGCTCCCATGGCCGGACTGACCGCAGAGATGACTGGCGGCGACCCGGTTGAGTTCCTAAAGAACTTGGCCCGCAGTTTTGCTGCCAGCCGACCTAGTATTGCTATCGGCGGCGGTTCAGCCGGCGCTTCCAGCAATGGGCTCTTCAACCTTGAAGCTATCTACGCGCTGAACTTCCTAGTTGGCAGCGTAGGAGAAGAAGGCGGAGTCAAGTTCAACCCTGGCAGCCCGTGGGACGATGTTCCCTCCACCAGCAAAGTGGGCGGCCTGGAAGACTGGGCTCGTATCACCGAGCAGATTCGCAGCGGAGAGACCAAATTGTTGCTACTGCACGGCACAGACCCCATCCACGGTCTGCCGGACTCTCTCCAACTTAGAGATGCCATCATTCAGGCTGACGACCTCATGGTTATCAGTTTCTCGCCCTTCTTGGACGATACCAGTGCACTAGCCGACCTGATTCTCCCCGACAGAGTTTCTCTGGAAGACTGGGGCGACGACATCACAGAACCGGGTCCCGGCTACCAGATGATTGGATTTCAGCAGCCAGTGGTTAACCCGCTTGGTGACCTTGATCCACTCAGCTTCCCGGATGTTCTACTGACAGTGGCACAGGAACTCGGCAAAGAGTCTCAGTTGCCTTGGGCCAACTTCAAGAGCATGCTCCGTGAAGGCTCAGACGCTTTGTTTGAGTTGAACCGTGGCTCCATTGAAGCCTCCTCAGCTGAGGAGTTCTGGAACAACTTGCTGAAACGTGGAGGTTGGTGGGATGAACAATCCACCGGACCAAAGTCGGTCCAAGCTCCCGCTGGTCTTCTGAAGACCATCGCAGGCAAGGCTTCTAGCCCAGATTTCTCTGGAATCGGCATGGACGCCGACTCCTTCTACCTGGTCCCGTTCTCCCATAACACACTGCTAGACGGATACAACGGGCATCTGCCGTGGCTACAGGCCGCGCCGGATCCGCTGTCCACTGTTACCTGGCAGACTTGGGTGGAATTGAACGACAAGACCGCCGAGCAGTTGGATGTAAAAGAAGGGGATATCCTCCGTATAGAATCTTCCAAAGACTCCATCAGGGCTGTGGTCTACCCCACACCGGCCGCGCCGCCCGACGTCATTAGCGTTCCCTTTGGACAAGGCCGCCAATATGGCTCGGATTACGCCACTGACCGGCCAGGCAAAGAAAGTTCCAACGTGATGGATATCTTGGAGACCACCCGGGTCAAGGACACCGGCTCACTAGCCTGGGCTGGAACTAGGGTCAGAGTTTCTAAGACCGGAGAGAGCGTCAGTATCTCCAAACTGGAAGGCGATGTAAGGGCCATTGAGATTGGCCTGACGCCCGCTGAAGACATCATCAAGACCATTGCCCCAGAGAACGCCTAACAGCGTCCGCTGGGGTAACGAAAGACCTATACCAAGAAGAGTAGATAGACAAGGTTGATCGATGGTAACTAAACGAACAGAACATAAATGGGGAATGGTAGTAGATCTGGACCGGTGTACCGGTTGTCAGGCCTGTGTTGTGGCTTGTCAAGCAGAGAACAACATCCCCATCAACACCAAGGATTATTTCCAACAACGACGGGCCTACGAGTGGATCCGTATTGAACGTTACTGGGAAGGTGAATTTCCCAACGTTAAAGCAAGATTCATCCCCATCTTGTGTCAGCACTGTGAAAACGCTCCCTGCGAGCCAGTTTGCCCGGTCTTCGCCACCTACCACAATGACGAAGGTCTCAACGTACAGATCTATAACCGCTGTATCGGTACTCGGTATTGCTCCGTGAACTGCCCCTACAGCGTCCGGATGTTCAACTACTGGCAGCCCAATTGGCCGGACCGATTCCGCAACCAATTAAACCCAGATGTAACCGTTCGTACTCGTGGAATCATGGAAAAATGCACCTTCTGCGTGCAGCGCCTCCGCCGCGGCGAGGTCAACGTAGAACGACGCGGCCTGGAGCCCCTGACCGGTGAACGTATCACTGGTGAAAAGAAGCTCAACTACCGCCAGATGAAAGAAGGCAACTACCTGCCCGCCTGTGTCCAGTCTTGCCCGACCAATGCCCTGCAATTTTCCGATCAACACGATGAGACCGGTCCGGTAAAAGAGCGCTTTGACGAGGCTAACGAGCAGATTGAAACCCGCCACCACGGCGGACACGTTGATGAGAGTCACACCCGGGTTTACCGGTTGTTTGAAGAAGTGGGCACCAAACCCAATGTGATTTACCTGAAGAAAGTCGATTCATTCCCGTTGGAAAAGGCCTAAATAAATGGCGGCAACCGAAGCTAAAGGTCATGGCCAGCACGCAGGCATGTGGATTTATCCAGATGCCGCGACGTTAAGCCAAGACATATCTGAAAAATCTAAAGCCACCTCCAGTGCATTTAAAACGGCCTTGGTGGTGACTGGAATCCTGTTCGTGCTGGCCGTCATCGGCTTTATTGCCCGAGCAGCCGATGACGGATTTGATGAGATTGGCCCCTGGGGCTACTACAACGCTGTCTTCTCCATGATTTTCATGGTTACCAGCGGCGCCCCTCTGGCTGCCTGCGCCTTCCGCTTCACCAAGAGCCACTGGCGTCGACCCCTATCAAGGGTCGCTGAACTGTTCTCCATCGTAGGCATACTTAATCTGATTATGTTCATCCCCATGATGATTTTCCTACCGTCTCTGGACAATCCGGCCGGCGTGGTTGAAGGTCAAATGGAACTCCGCAGGACCATCTGGTTCGAAGGCCCAATTGGGGCTCCTCTAGCCTGGGATTTGCTCGGAGTAGCATTCCTAGTAATTACAGCAATCGCGATTCTCTGGACCTCAGCCATGGCAGACATGGCCGAAGCACGGAACACCGCCACTGGTTTCAAGGGCTGGCTCTACCGGAGATTGTCCGGTGGCTGGTATGGCACCAAACGACAATGGAACGTACAGAAGGCTGGCTTGGCATTGCTCGGCGCTTTCTACTTCATGACTGTTGTCTTCATGCACTTCGTATTCAGCTCCGATTACGCTCAGAGCTTGATTCCTGGATGGAAAGACTCCATCTTCCCGGTGATTTACACGGTAACCAGCTTCCAGGTTTCCCTGGGTGCTATCCTGGTAGCGCTGTTCATACTACGACGCTGGGGCGGCTACGAAGGCTACATCGGCAAGTCGACCTTCTGGTCGGCCAGCAAGGTGTTGCTGGGAATAACCCTGCTCTGGATTTACCACATGTTCGCGTTCTTCATCACGTTCTGGTACGGCCGGCTGGAGATTGAGCAGAACATCATCCAATACCTAATTAGCGATACTTACTCGATCGTCTTTATCCTGAACGCATTGTTCAGCTTCGTACTACCCTTCGCGGTTCTGGTCTGGAACCCCGTACGCCGCACCGACTGGGGTCCAGCTTTGGCTGGCCTGCTGGTGGTGATTGGTGGGCTCCTATTTAACATCCGGATCTTCGTGGCGTCAGCCAACGCGGCTCCGGGAGAAAAACTATACGCATTCTTCATGGAGCACGTACCGGCGCCGGTTTATCCCGACATCTGGGACGTATTCATGGTGGTAGGCGGACTTGGCGCAGCCGTGTTCATCTATCTACTATCAACCAGGATTCTGCCGGTCCTTTCTCTCTGGGAAGTGAAGGAAGGCACCTTGTACCAGAAATGGGGCAAGCTATTCCGAGGCGAATATCAAATCTTAGGTAAGCCTGAATAAACAGATCACAATTTAGACATAACTCATGGATGCCAAAGCCCGGCATCCAACCGGACACGATGTGCTCGGACACTACACAGGTAAACCGTTCAACGGAGCATCATGCAGGAAGGCAAACCACTAAGTTCTAAACAAATTAACCGGGAATTGCTCTTAACAATTCTCAATTCGCCGAAGTGGTTCTTTACGACGATTTCGCTGCTTGGCATGATCGTGCTCTTCGCCATGGGTGCCGCTGGAATCATGATCAACCAGGGCTTTGGCGTCACCGGTTTGAACCGCCCAGTGATGTGGGGATTCTTCATCACCAACTTCGTTTTCTGGATCGGTATCAGCCATGCCGGTGTGATGCTCTCGGCCATCCTGCGTCTTTCCAAGGCAGAGTGGCGGCGTCCGGCTACCAGAGCTGCAGAGATTCTCACAGTCTTCTCTCTGATGACGGCCATGACAATGCCTTTGATTCACACCGGTCGACCGTGGCGTACGGTCTACTGGATTTACACCCTGCCCTTTGTGCCTTATGACTATGCTCGCGGCATCTGGCCCAACATCCGGACTCCCTTAGTCTGGGATCCCAGTGCTGTTTACACGTACCTAACATCGAGCATCCTCTTCGTATTGGTTGCTCTGATTCCTGACTTCGCAGTCCTGCGTGACCGTACCACTGGTATCAGTCACCGCATCTACGGCATGCTGGCCATGGGCTGGCAGGGTAACCCCAGACAATGGAAACTACAGGTTATCGCCGGCGTACTGCTCTCAGCACTGATTCTGCCGGTCTTCGTCTCCGTACACAGCATCGTGTCCTGGGACTTCGGAATGGCGGTCTCGGTTAAGTCTTGGCACTCAACGATTTTTGCCCCTTACTTCGTTGTTGGCGCGGTTCATTCCGGAGTTTCTGCGGTTGCTTTCGTACTGATTCTTTTGCGCTACGTTTACGGATGGCAGAACTATATCCGTCACGAGCACATTGACGCACTTGCCCGTCTCCTTGTAGTGGTGGCCACTGGTTGGTTCTACTTCTTGGTAATGGAAATCGTGTTCGGCTTCTACGGTCGGGAGGCAGACGAGATCGCGGTTAGGAACTTCCAGTTCATGGTTACTCCATGGAATATCTGGATGATGATATTCGTTGGAGTAACTTACTTCCTACCGGTGGGTATCTGGCTGAGCCGCTCTGCTCGCAGAAACCTCTGGATCATGTCATTAGCTTGTATCTCGGTGAACATCGGTATGTGGCTGGAGCGTTTCCTGATTATCGTACCTGGCTTGGCCCGCAAACAATTGCTGACCTTTGACTGGTACACCTACCGCCCCAGTCCAATCGAGTGGATTATCGTCGGCGGCACGTTCGCCATGGTGACCATGCTCATGCTGATAGTCGCCAGGGTTGCACCGCTAATACCGCTCTACGACATTAAAGAGGGCGAAATACTAAGAACGGAAATAAAGATCGGCCGGGTTACGGTTCCAGCCGTCTACAGAGAAGACTAGGTCCTTGGCAAACAATGGCACCACTGTTAAATAGTAGGCATCTCGAGGAAACAGAATGGCTAAATTACCGATTTTAGGGTTGTTCGAAAGCGCCGATCACGCCGCCGATGCGGGTGACGCTCTAAAGGCTGCTGGCGTTCCAATGACCGACTACGATTTTCTAACGGACGCTCCATACCCTGAGGGTGCATTCGGCGAGCGCGAAGAGAACCACCGTCTCTACATATTCCCCTTTGTTGGTGCCTTGGTCGGCCTGACAGTGGGAATCATGCTCACTGCCATGACTCAGATGGCCTACCCATTGGCACAGGGCGGTAAACCGATTCTGTCCATGCCTCCCATGGCTGTGGTGACCTACGAGAGCACAATGCTCACGGCGATCGTTTTCACAATCATCGGTATCTTGTTTGAATCCAGGCTACCCGCGTTCAAACAGGGCTTGTACGACACCCGTATCACTGAAGGTTACATCGGTGTCTTGGTCAATGTGGACGAAGATCAGCTAACCCCGACTCAGACTCTGCTCACCCAGGCCGGAGCTATTGACGTAGTTCGCAAAGACGGAGGCTCGGGGGCTTAATGATTAACCGGGTCATTTCACATTCCATTTCGCCTAGCGCCGATCAGGTTCAGACCGATCAGCCCAAGGCGGGGCGTAGTAAGCGTAGATTCAAAGGCTGGTTCATTGGAATAGCCATGCTATTTGGTATCTTGGTCGTTGGCTGCAGCCAAGGAACATATCCTGTGGATATTTTCTACGAGCAGCACTACCAACAATCGTTCAAATCCCATGAGCCGCCCCGTTTGCTTGGTGTGGCTGATGCAGTCTCATTCTACCCGCCCCCAGCTTCAACTGTGACCAACACTGGCGCTGACCTCTACCTGGTCAACTGCCAGATGTGCCACGGCGCCGATGCCAAGGGGACAGGACCAGTCCTCGCCAAGATTACCGAGATGTACGGATACAAACCGATTGTGGACACGAACATCACCACCCGGCCTGTGGCGTTCATCGCTTCCAGGCTGGAAGCCGAGAGCAGGCCCCTTGGCCCAACCTCGGTCATGCCGCCCTTTGGCAAGCTATTGAACGAGACGGAACGCTCCGCCATCGCTGAATACGTCGGTTCGCTCCCAAAATAACCTCACCTGAGCAACAACCCGGAACGTATTGGGGCTGCGTTTTCGGTTTCGGTTGATATATGAGACCTTTGACTCTAAGCCCCTACACCTCTTCTGCGACCAGGTTCACCCCCAGGGCTATCTTGCTATTGCTGGTCGTCTTCGCCCTCTTCTTCGCTCTGGGTATTACCCAAAGTGGTACTCTGCACGCCCAAACCCCAGAGCCCGTTTCCCCCGAAGGGTCATACAGCGAAAGTCAGGCCCAGGGCATTGATCGTATGATTATGTGTCCGGTCTGCCCCGCCGAGACCATTGACCAAGCTCAGGTTGAAATCTCATTTCAGATGCGCCAGATTGTTCGGGATATGCTGTCTCTAGGTCGTGACCGCGACGAGATACTGGATTTCTTTGTTGAGCGTTATGGCAAAGATATCCTGGCCGCACCACCCAAATCAGGAGCCAACCTGGTTGCCTGGCTAATGCCGGTTGCAGCAGTTAGCGTCGGACTGATAGCCGTGTACTTAATCCTCCGTTCCATGACTAGACGAGGGACTGCCCCTGTCATTGCCCAGCCGGTTACAGACTCCGGTCTGATACCCTATCTGCAGTTGGTTGACCGCCACTTGGACATGACTAGAAGCGCTTCTCAGACAGGCAGTACATCCAATCCAAACAGCTCTGGCGTAGAACCACTTGGAGAATCACCCGGGGAAAAACCTGAAGATTCAACCGCTACAGACGAACCCGAAGCTAATGTTGATCAGGGAAAACAAGGTAAGTAGATGGCTGAACTAGGCGCAATTAGCCTTTGGATAGCTTTGGCACTGGCGGCTTACTCCACTGTAGGCTCAGTGGCCGGTAAGCTGCGCCTGTCACCAGCCCTTGTGGAAAGCGCTCAATCGGCCGTGTACGCCGCTGCTCTGGCGTTGCTCGTTGCCACCTTGAGCCTGGTCATTGCTTTTATCAGCCGCGACTTTGAGATTTCCTACGTGGCGGCCCACAGTGACCTGGCGATGGCCGACCGGTTCACCTGGGTGGCCTTCTATGCCGGAAACGAGGGTTCGCTGCTCTACATCGGAACTGTCTTGGCAATCATGTCTAGCATCGCGGTTTGGCGGTCGCCAGAAAAGTTCAAAGACGCCATGCCCTACACAACCGCAGTTTTGATGCTGACTTTGACCTTCTTCCTGGCCGTGACCGCAGTGATGGCCAATCCCTTCGACAAGCTCCCCTTCGTGCCCCTGGACGGAGAGGGCATCAACCCGTTGCTGACCCACTTTGGCATGTTCTTCCATCCGCCGGCGTTGATGGCCGGGTTGATCGGCATCACCCTCCCATTTGCCTTTGCCTTGGGTTCATTGCTGGCCGGGAAGACCGGGGACGAATGGGTGGATGCCGGCCGCGTCTGGGGCATCATCTCTTGGGTACTATTGGCCGCGGGACTGCTGCTGGGTTCGTGGTGGGCTTACACCATCTTGGGCTGGGGCGGATTCTGGTTCTGGGACCCCGTTGAAAACGCAGCATTTATGCCCTGGCTTGGCATCACCGCTTTCATTCATTCAATCATGGTGCAAAAACGCCGGGGCATGTTCCGCATGTGGAACATAGTCCTGGTCAACGTGGCTTTTGGCCTGGCCCTCTACGGCATGTTCATGAACCGTGGCGGCTCGGTGCCATCAGTCCACTCCTTTGGGTCGTCCTCGTTGGGCTGGATATTCCTTATTTTCTTGGCCGTTGGCGTGGTGGTGCCATTCGCCATTTTCATCTGGCGGTACCCGCTGTTGAAGAGCGCCCGAAACCTGGACTCCATGCTCTCTAGAGAGGCAGCGTTCTTGGTGAACAATATGCTTCTCCTGGCGATAGCGTTCGTCACACTGTGGGGCACGGTCTATCCGCTGTTATCGCGGCTGACCAACGACGAAGAAATCACGATTGCCCGACCGTTCTACGACCAAGTAAACGGGCCGCTGATGCTGGCTCTGGTCTTCCTTATGGGCGTGGGCCCGCTGATACCGTGGCGCAAAGCCGGGATGGCCAGCGTCCGAAAAACACTGCTGCCACCCATCATTGGCGGCCTGGCCACCGTGGGTATTTTGGCCGCACTAGGACTGCACAAGGAATACGCCCTAATTGGTTTCGGGCTGGCGACTTTCGTGACTACCGGAATCCTGATGGAATGGTTCCGAGGGATGCGTTCCCGTCATCGCAGCTCAGGCGAGAATTATGCCACGGCGTTCCTACAGCTGATCATGGCCAACCGGCCCCGCTACGGCGGTTACATCGTCCACCTGTCGGTGGTGATGGTGACATTGGGTATCGTTGGCACATCGTTCTTCAGTACGCAAGTAGACGTGGTCCTGAGCCCCGGTGAATCGGTGGCGGTCGAAAACTATGAACTGGTCTACTTGGGCAGCGTAGAAACGCCCAAAGGCAACCGCACCGAGTTTACCTCCACCGTCCAGATATTCCGCGACGGTGACCTGCTGGAGACGGTGCGTCCCAAACGTGATTTCTATCCCAGCTTCAATATGGCTGCCACCAACGCGGCCATCCGGTCAACTCCCGTCGAAGACCTGTACATTGTGCCCAGCGAAAACTTACCGGATGGCAGCGTGGGATTCCGCATCTTGATCAACCCGCTTATCTGGTGGATGTGGGTGGCCGGGCCGGTGATGTTGGTCGGCACAGTGGTGGCACTGTGGCCGACGCGAGTCCGTGCGCCCGCCCCAGTGCCAAACCTTCGCCGGTTCACGCCTGGAACCCGGCCGACGACTGCCTAGTGGGTTTGCCTTTCCTGGTAAACTGAGTTCATGGACGCGGAAACATTTATATCCATATCTTTTGGCGCAATACTGGCCATCTTCAGCTTTGCCATGGTCGGGTACGCGTTTCTGCGTGACCGTGAGCCAATTGCTGCCGACAGTTCAGTCCCGATTGACTCCGACGACCAAGCCCTAGACGATATCTTCGACGCCATCAACACCTTGGACCTGGAGTTCCAACTGGCTCGGCTACCCGAATCACAGTTCCAGGAGCAATTCCAAGCGTATCGATTGCAGGCTGCCACAGTCCTGAGAGACCAGCTTAAGATCGGCCGCGGTGATCCAGCCTGGGTGCTGGAACAGGAGATACTGCTAGCCAGGGGCGAACGAGAGAACGCCGATGGCCGAGTTGTTGCCTGCCCGGACTGCAGTGCCGCAGTGCTGGCGAGCGCATCTGATTGCCCCAATTGCGGCGCAGCTATGATGTCCCCGTAGTGAGGTCCAAACTAGTTCTATTAATGGTCCTGGCTGTCGCGTTGTCTCTCTTTCCCTTTGTCGGCCCGGCTATCTTGGCTCAAGAGACGACAACTGTCAGAGGTCAGGTGGTCAACGGCACAGCAGGCGCCGAGATACCGGATGACCTCAGTGTATTGATGCTGATAAGCGGAGCAGACGGCCGTCTCGCCGGCACCGGACAGGCCAGCCCCGGGCCCGACGGCAGTTTCGTGTTCGACGACGTCCAGGTTGAAGACGGCAGCACCTACACTGTCAGTGTGGACCACATGGGTGTCTTTTACGGCACCTCACTCACCCACGACAACCTTGATGAAGGCCTAATGCTCACCGTCTACGAGACCACTCTCGACGCCTCAATAATCCAGGTGGAACGGCACGTGATGGTCATTGCCGCGGTGGACAAAAATGACCAGCTGGTCAGCGCCATCGAGTTTGTCCGCGTCATGAACCCGTCAGATCGGACGTTGCTGCCGGACCTTACGAACCTAGATCAAATCAGCTTTTTGCGATTTGCTCTGCCACCAAACCCTGCCGAGTTAAACGTTCAGTCAGACCTGCCCGGTGGTGACATCGTGTCCATCGGCACCGGGTTTGCTCTAACATCGGCTGTGGTGCCCGGCGCCCACAGCATCGACTTCTCCTACGTGTTCCCGTTTGAGGAAGATACCGTCTCCTACCGGCAGAGCCTGGTTCAGGGCGCCGGTATCTTCCAGGTTCTAGTCCCGGAGACCTTTCCGAACATGGCTGTCTCCAATCTCACCAGTGTTGCCCCGGTGAATATCCAAGACACATCCTACCGGGCCTACGAGGTCAGGGATATGCCACCGGGGCAGGGATTGCAGCTTGAGATCACCGGTCTGCCGCTGCCAGGTGCCTTGACTCGATTCTCCAACACGATCACTGGGGGCCGGTTCTGGCAAATCGCTATACCCAGCGCCCTGGGTGTGACACTAGCCTTTATGCTCCTGTGGGGCCTCATACGGGGCTATCGCCCCGATTCGGGCCCCAATGGCCAGTCAACGGCCTCTGCGGCTGTGGATCCGGCTGAGAGGGCCGCAGTAGTGGGCGCCGTAGCGTCCTTGGATCTCCAATACCAGGAGGGACACGTTCCAGAGTCGGATTACCGCACCCAACGCCAGGAGCTACTCAACCGAGTCCTCAGTTCCGGCGGCGACTCAGCAGCCTCCAGCGGAGACAATCTGAAATGAGCAAACGCACCTGGGTCATGTTGGGCGGCGGCGTACCGCTCATCGGTTTGCTTGCGCTGCTTGCTTGGGCCTCTATCAGCACCGGCGGCAACCCTGGCGGCATGGCGACCAACAGCGACCTTGTCGAGTACGAAATCGATGCCGAGACTGCCCGGAATTTCAACCAGGACCTGATTGGCGGCGGTTCTTTGAAGCTTTCAGACTACCAAGGACAGGTTGTGATGGTGGATTTCTGGGCGTCTTGGTGCCAGCCCTGCCGTGTGGAAGCCCCAATTCTAGCTAAGGTCTATCAGGAGTTCCTAGACCGGCCGGTGGAGTTCATCGGAGTGTCGGTCTGGGACAATATCGGCGACGCTGAGGTTTTCCTCCAGCAGGAAGGGCATACCTACCCCAACGGATTCGACCGTGAAGGTGTCATCGCCATCGATTACGGTGTCCGGGGCATACCGGAGAAATATTTCATTGACCGTGACGGCATCCTGGTCAAGAAATTGTCCGGCCCTTTGACTGAGACAACTCTCCGCGCCACGTTGAACGAGCTATTAGCCAGATGAAGAACCGCACAAAAAGGGGCGGGCTATGAGCACTTCTCAGGTAGCAGTGGCCATGGACTGGGGAGGCACCTGGATCAGGACGGCAGTCATCAACAGGCAGGGCGATATCCTCTGGCAGGCCAGGGAGCCCAACCCGCAGAACGGCACCAAAGAACAGTACCTGGCCCACGCTGAACGGTTGCTGGCAACGGCCATCGAACACGCCGGCGGCCCGGTAGCCGGCATCGGCGCGGCGGTGGCGGGCCCGGTGGAACCAACTACTGGCACTTTCTATCAGCCGCCAAACCTAAAAGTTCTGGACGGTGTTTCCTTCAACGCCCTCTGGGAGGACAAGTTCTCTCTTCCAGTCTGGGCGGGTAACGACGCTAACCTGGCAGCAATGGGCGAGTTCTACTTTGGCGCTGGCAAGCAATCGGAAGAACAAGGCCAGCCTGTAAAAAGCTTGTTTTATGCCACTGTCAGCACTGGGGTTGGCGGCGGCGCGGTGGATAACGGGAGATTGTTCCTGGGCGCCAACGGTCTGACTGCCGAAATCGGACATACGATAGTGAACCCGTCAGGAGATGCTCTTAGCTGCGAATGCGGCTCTCGGGGTTGTTTGGAAACAGCGGCTTCAGGCACCAGCATTGCCCGCATCGCCAAGCTACGATTGGACGCCGGTGAGTTTCCGGACTCTGTGCTGGCTGGACTAGAACCGGATAATGTCGATTCCGAAGCGGTGTTCGACGCCGCTCAGCGGCATGACCCGCTGGCGGTGTCGATATTGGACGGCGTGGTGTCCGCCTTGGCCATCGGCCTGACCAACGTGGTCCACCTTTTCAACCCGGATATGATTGTGCTGGGCGGCGGGGTAACCGTTGGTCTGGTGAAGTTGAATCTACTCACCGCCATCAAAAAACAAATACTGGGCCGGGCGATGAGCGAACTACACAAAGAATTCCAGCTCACATCGGCAGCATTGGGCGACTCGGTGGGTCTGGTGGGGGCCGCCGCCTTAGTCTGGCAGCGGTTGGACAAAGCGCAGGAGTAGATTCCGACGGCGGGTCATATTGTGCCACCGGAGTTTCTTACCCGGAGTTGGTTTCGGGTGCGTGAACTGGCTAACGAAAGCTAGGGCGGGTTTTTAACCCGCCCCTCCACGGCGACCGCGTTTTGTTTGTGGCAATATATGGCTCGCGAATGGCAACGCCGCTAATACGCCAACCATGCCGCCCCATGAAAACCCCACTGCGTGGGTTAATTTATGTAGCGGCCGCCCATTACGTTTATGCTGTCTCCGGTGATGTAGCCAGACTCGTCTGACGCGAAGAACAGGCAGGCATTCGCAATATCTTGCACGGTTGCTTGGCGGCCCATGGGAATATCTTTCAGGTGTTCGTTGGAGCCACGCTCCACACCGGCCTGGAACTCCGGGTACCACTCGGGGTTGCCTCGGGAGGTATCCGTGGAGCCTGGGTTAACCATGTTGGCGCGTATGTTGTAGGGGGCCATCTCTGCGGCCACAGCGCGCAACAAGCCCACCACACCGGTCTTGGCGGTGGTGACAATTGATGTGCCGGGACGCCCGGTAATGGCCGACTGTCCGCCTAGGGCGATGATGCTGCCGGTCTTGCGTTCCATCATGCCAGGCAGCACGGCCTTGATCAGATAGAAGGCAGCGTGCATGTTCACGCCCAAGGTATGGTGCCATTCCTCGTCAGTCACTTCCAGGATGGGTTTATGGGGGCGGATGGCCACGTTATTGACCAAGATATCTATCTTGCCCAGCTCTTTAATTCCTTCAGCCACCATTTTTTTGACACTGTCAGAGTCGGAGACGTCGGCAATCACAGTGTGGACCTTTACTCCCAGCTCGCGGCACTTTGCGGCTACGTCGTCCAGTTCAGCCTGGCTGGTGCGCGTGTTCAGGACCAAGTCAGCCCCTTCCCGGGCAAATGTTATAGCGACCTCTCGGCCAATGTTCCGGCTGGCTCCGGTGATCAGGGCGGTCGTTCCTTCCAGTCGCATGGCTAATCCACCTTGTTTGTAATTTATTGTCTTTATTTTTTAACGCCAAACGCTTGGTTCCGGAGAACTTCGGCCCAGCGCGCTAGATTTTACCACCTTGGTCGCGCCAGCACCGACAGTCTCCCGCTTGACCAGGCTGAAACGCGGTGTAAAATTGGCCTGACAGATTAATGGCTGCCCAAGCACCGGTTGCCTAAAGTGTGCATTTGCAGCCCAAAACGAGGTAAGACAAACATGAAATGGTGCAGATTTTCCACCGGCGGGGACATATCATTTGGCATCATCGAGGGCGACACCGTAACTCAGGTTGATGGTAGCCCATTTGATAGCTACACAAAGACTTCAACGACCCACAAGCTGGACGCGGTGAAACTAGAGGTTCCGGTCATCCCGCCGACCTTTTATGCCGCTGGTATCAACTACCCGGAGCATGTGACCTGGGCCGCCCAGATGCGCGGTGAAGAACCAGTTCTGCCGAAACAGGCCGATGTTGGCTACCGGGCCATCAACGCCTTGGTTGAAGACGGCCACGACATAATCGTGCCCAAAGACGCCACTGAGATGCTCCAGTATGAGGGCGAGTTGGTGGTGGTCATTGGCAAGACCTGCCGCAATGTCACTGAGGAACAGGCGCTGGACTACGTGTTTGGCTACTCCATCGGCAACGATGTCAGTGAGCGCACCTGGCAGCGCGGCGACCGAACGATGTGGCGGGCCAAGAACACTGACACCTTCAAGCCTATGGGCCCCTGGATCGTCACCGACCTTAACCCAGACGACTTCCATGTGATCATCAAGGTCAACGAGAAGATTGTGGGCGAGTATGACGTTGCCACTGCCATCTTCGGCGTCCGCACTTTCATCAGCAAGATGAGCGAGTACCTGACTCTGGTACCAGGCGACATCCTATGGATGGGCACCGACGGCGCAACGGAGAATATGGTGGACGGCGACATTTGCTCCATCTCCATCAACGACATTGGAACCCTAACAAACAAAGTAAACTGGCAGAAATAGCGGCGCAGCCGCGTTTCCGGGGGTCGGACTTAAGAGAACGCCTTTGCAAAAACAAAAGCGCTCTCTTTTTATTTTTTATGCATAGGGATTATCGACCTGATACATCAGCCTATAATCCCATGAAAACCCAGCTATGCTGGCGGTTAGGCGTTTAGGCCGATTCCGGTCTCGGCAGACCAGGCCTGGAGACCGCGGCGGTAGGCCAGGGCGCCCATGGGCATGATTACGCACTGCATGGCCTCAAGCACTTCCATGGGGGTGGCTCCCTCTTGGATGGCCACGTGGATGTGGGCTTGGATTTGGTCAACGTCGGCTTTCAGAGCTGCTTCAACCGCCACCTGCAGTAGTTCCTTGGTCTTGCGGTCCAACAAACGCTGTCCCGTATAGGTGGCGTCGATGAACTGGTTGTAGGAAGTGACCCAATCAATGTCCACTTCAGCCATAATCCGGTGCATCTCCAGGGAATAGCCTCGATTCTCTGAGATCCTCTTTAGCATTTCCTCTTTGGTTTCTTCAGCCATGGTTATTACTCCTCACTTGGTTTTGATTTGATTAAGTTTAAATTGGCAACTTATGTCTAATGACGAATGGGCGAATTGTAATCGCTGTCGGGCCGCTCCACCAGCATTGTTAGAAAGGTTGCGTGGTCAGTAATTTGGTCATGTTACAATCTGCCGAAGCCGCTGAAACACGCCAAATCCGGCCATCAGGAGGTGCCGCCACGCAGTCGAATCTTGGACCAGAATATTTCCAGCGAGAGGATGAAGAGGACGACGGAGTCTTCTACCAGTCCCCGCGCTTGGTTGTGCATATAGACCAGGGAGCCATCGCCGCAATCAGCAACCTATTCAAACAACAGGTACCAGAGAACTCAGAGATACTGGACCTGATGAGCAGCTGGCGCACCCACTGGCCCGCCGACCATCCCAAAGCCAAAATGGTCGGATTAGGCTTGAATCAAGTCGAATTAATGGAAAATCCAGACCTGGATGAATTTGTTGTTCACGACGTGAACAGAAATCCTGAGCTGCCCTTTGAAGACGATTCCTTCGATGCAGTGCTAATCACCGTCTCGGCTCAGTACCTGACTAAACCCATTGAGACCTTTGCCCAGGTGAACCGAATTCTGCGGCCGGGCGGGGTCTTCATTGTCAGTTTTTCTAACCGGATGTTTGCCACCAAGGCAGTACTAATCTGGCGCAACTCTACCGACCGAGGTCGGGTTGATCTGGTGGGCACCTACATGGAGTCTGCACAGAATTTTGAGGACATCCAGGCCACTTTCCTCAATGCCCAGACCAGCCCGCCCGACGACCCAATGTTCGCCGTCTATAGTCGTAAAGCTAAGACTGAATAGCTAGGCAGGCGATAAAAATACCTTCCCCCGCTGCGGGGGAAGGTTAGATCCAACGGAGTCGAGACTCTCGACCATGTCGGAGATGCGGGCGTTTCTAGCTGCTGGTAGGTGCCGTCAGAGGCTCCGTAGCGACGCTGGTCACGGGCAACGGGCCTGGCGGTTTGGCAGCCAGCACCATCACGGCGGCGATGCTAACTATGATTCCAAACACGGTGAATGGTGCTCGGTAGTCACCCGTGGCGTCATACATGAACCCCGCCACTATGGGTCCCATTGCCTGTCCGCCGATTTGAGCAGGCAATGTCAGGCCTCGAATGCTGCCAAGGTGTAGTCGTCCGTAATAATCGGCCCAGGTGAGCCGCAGCAGCAGGTGCATCCCACCCACGCCTACGCCCAGCAGCAACCCCACGGGCAACCCAACTGATAGAGAGCTGCTGTACCCCGTGCCGATGGCGCCCACGGCAGTGATTGCGCCCGCCGCTGCCAACAAGGCCCGCAGCGGCAATCGCCGGGCCCAAAACGACCAGAATAAACTGCCAGGCACCTGTCCAAAGGCAAAGACGCTGGCCGTGATTGCCGCCAGCCTGATATCCACGCCCTGGCCGATGTAATGGGGCACCTGATGCAGGCTAACCCCGGCCTGGACGATGAAGCCAAACACCGAGAACAAAGCCAAAATCCAAAACGCCCGAGTGTGCAACGCCTGCCGCACGGTGTAGTTGTGTTCAACATTAGCGGATGGGGCCGCCACTTCCACTACAGTTTCTGCCCCTAACGGAGCAGACTCACGGCTTGGTTGCTGGCTCTTCTCAGGGTCGGGTTCCAGGCCCATATCTTCAGGGCGACGGGCCATCAGCAACAACACGGGAATTATGCCAGTACTGATGGTGAATATCCCCAGGGCCAACCAGGCCGTCCGCCAACCCCAGCCGTTGATCATCACCTGGACAACCACCGGGAAGATTGTCAGCCCAATAGATTGAATGATGCCCATGTAGGCCAGTGCTGAGGGTCGGCGTCTAATGAACCAGTTACTCACGGCTGTGGATGTGCCCAATTCCAACGGACTGGAGAACACCGCCCGCCCTGGCACGTACATTGCGTAGAAGGACCAAACGGGAGAGGTCATGGAAAGGCCAATTGCACAGATACCCACCACCGACGCAGAGCCTGCAAGCATTATTCCGGAGCCGTAGCGGTCTACCAGCCGGCCCGCATAGGGTGAGACCAATAATCCAAACAGGGCGCCCAGACTCACGGCACCAGAGAACTGGCCTCGTGACCAACCAAACTCTTCGGTCATGGGCACCACGAACACCGAGAGGGTAGCCACGGCCATCACTGGTCGTGAGCCGAAGCTCGGAACAGATGCGACGGCCAATACCACCCATCCGTAGTAGAAGGGCAGCCGCTGGGCTAACCGAGCGCGCAGTCCGGCAAAGCTCACTGCGCGCTCCGGTTGCGTTGAGGTCGGCGTATTTCCGTTTCTATTTCTCTCTCAGATGAGTGGATAGAAAAAACAACCATTGATGCAACTGACTTAGGGCTGGGGATGGGGCTCGCCCAGAATGTGCATCAGCCGGTTGGCCCAGGCAAATATCGACGTGGACAAAGTTAGGTCAAATATTTCATCCAATCCAAGTCCGTTTTCAACCATACGCTCAACATCGGCCTTATCAGCCTCTGGTGGAGATTGCGACAACTTGGTGGAAAAATTGAGCATCGATTTTTGACGGTCGTCTAGATTGGCGTCTTTACGGTCGGCAAAGATGAGGTCCATCACCGACTCGTCCTTGGTCAGTTGGTTATACCGATTGGCGTGAACCGCCGCGCAGTAGATGCACTCGTTAACCACGGAGGCCGCCACAGCGCCGAACTCGGTTTCAGCTCGGGACAGGCCGCCGTGATGAAACATGATGCCGTTGAACAAAGGAGTGCGCTGTTGCAAAGTCTCCGGGTCCAGGGCCAGCACCAGCGTGTAATTGCCGATCTTGGTATCGGAGACCGTCACCCTCATAGCTTCTAATTGCTCAGGGGTGGCTTCCGCCAGCACCGCTGGTTTTACTCGGGGCTCCCAAAAAGGAACTACCGTTGTGAATTCTTTGAGTATCTCGCTCATGCTACCTCCGCCATCAACCTGAGACTATGGACCACTCTTATTTGGTAACTGAGAAAAGCAATCAGCTGCGATAGCCTGACAATGTCCGGGTCATTCATCCCAACAGATTGCAGGGCCAGAACGTCGCCCGCTGCTGCTTCTTTTGGCTTGGTGGTGATTAGATCTGTGTGCCGGATAATTGCCTTGAGCCTGGCATCGCTGCCGCCGTCAAAACTCGTATCCGCAAGAGATTGGCTGCCGTCACCAAACAAGCTCTCGTAGTGGGTTACCAGGGCTGAATCGTTGTTCAGTTTGGCCATCCGGCAGGCCAGCCCGGCGCGTTCCGCGTGAGACAGCCCGCCAGGGCTCTTGGGCCTGAGCGATGCTTCGTGGGAATTCTCGGTGAGTTCCATAAGGTCGGCGCGGGCAGAAAATACGCTGGCCAAAGCGCTATCAGCGGTAATGCCCGACGCCTTGGCGACTACAGTCTGAAATATGTCCAATATATCCTCCATGTTTCTTTGCCGGATGAGTTTAAGTGAAAGGATTAAATAGAACCATCGATCACGATGTCCAACACCGCCGGCTTACCCGAGGCTATCGCCCTTTGCAATGCCGGGGCAATCTCTGCCGGGTCCGTTATTCGCTCTCCGGCCACCCCCATGCCACCAGCGATGCTGGAGATGTGGAAAGGCGTGGGGAAGTCGGAATACGGCAGATTCTCACCAGCCGTTTCTTTCATCTGCAAGATATCCCGTTGGTAAAGGTCGAAGTTCACCTTCAGGATGCGGTACATGCCGTTGTTGCAGATGACAAACACGCAGGGGATGTTGTCATTGGCCGCAGTCCAGAGCCCTTGGACGGTCATCATGGCGCTGCCGTCTCCAATAATGCCGACGACCGGTCGGTCTGGGTTGGCGACGGCAGCGCCCATGGTTGCGCCGATGCCGCCGCCGATGGCCTGGCCTCGGAAAGCCCTGATGTCGCCCCGTTTCTTGCCCTGGAAGTAGTGCCGCATGGTGGCCCGGTTGCTGATGGAATCATCAACCACAATCGCATTCTCAGGCATAGCGGCGGCCAACTCATACATCATGCGCGCCGGGGACATTGGCTTGCTGTCCCAATCCTCTTTCACTGACTCATCGAAAGCCTTCCGCTTGTCGGCAGCCGCCACCAATACGCCGATCTTGCGGCCGTCAATGTCGTTGGCAAGTTCCGGCGTAATCAGGGGTTTCAAGCCGTCAATCAGTTCCTCGATTCCCATACGACAGTGCGAGACGATTCCGACGTCCGTTGGCTCTGACCTTCCGGCTCGGCCTGGAATCGGGTCAATGTGAATCAACTTGGTGTTCTCACCCAGGATGACATCGCCCCAGTAGAACAGCTCATCTATGGCATCCATGCCAATGCACAAAACTAGGTCTTTATCTTCCAATAACTCCCGTCCGGCGGGGGTGCGCAGCGTATGGGTACCAAAGAACTGGGGGTGCATGGTTGGGAATGCCACTTCTGCGCCCCGTGACTGGTAGACCGGGAAGCCCACCAGTTCCGCCAGTTCCACGGCGGCATCGTTGGCGTGGTCCTCAGATACTCGGTCGCCCACCATCATGATTGGGTTCTTAGCGGCGGCAATCAGGGCCACTGCTTCTTCAATACCCTTGGCGCTGGGCCTGGTTTCATCGTGCATCTTGCTGGAGGGGACGATGTTCATCTCGGCTTCGCCTTCCAGCGCGTTGGCTGAGAATCCAACGTAGACCGGCCCTCTGGGATGGCTGTTCGCTTCATGGAAGGCCCGCCGCAGGACGGACGGAATCGAGTCAGCAAGGTCTAGTTCGACAGACCATTTGGTGACTGGACGAACCAGTTCTGCCAGGTCAGTCATGGTCTCATTGACCTTGCGGGCGTCATAGTTGGCCGACATGACTACCATTGGCGTACCGGTGTTAAGCGCGTCTAGCATCAGGCATATGCCGTTGGCTAGGCCGCTATCCACGTGGAGCATGACGCAGGCCGCAGTCTCAATTGACCTGGCATAGGACTCACCCATGCCCACGGCAACGCTCTCTTGTAGGGTCAGGTGGTATTCGAGTTCCGGGTAATCACCCAGCATGTCCATGATCGGGCCTTCGCTGGTGCCAGGGTTCCCGAAGATGTGTCGCACACCCTCCGCCTTCAGCATCTCCAATACAGCCTGTTTTCCGGTCATCTTTTGAACCATTGAAATAAACCTTCCATCCGTTATCTAGAAATAGATTCGCCGTTATTTTTCCGGGGTTGTTACGGGGCCGCCTGCACTAATTCGATGATTACGTCGTCGGGACCCTCGATATAGGCCAGCTTGATTCCCTGTGGGGTTACTGTCAAAGGCAGCACCACGCGGATACCCTCAGCCTCAAACCTGGCCATCTCGGCCTCCAAGTCTTCCACATGGAACCCAAAGTGTTCCAAGCCAAGCCGGTTGAGTTCCGGAACGGCCCGTTCTGAAGATGAATTCGGCGGTTGGGATGAGATGTTCAGTCGCGTGGGGCCGCCCACCTGCATGCCAATGGTGATGGTGCCGGGCATGACCTCGCGCTCTGAAACAATCTTGGCGTTGAAAATCTGCTCGTACCAAGAGGCAGACGCCTTGGGGTCTTTAGCCCTGATATGAACGTGGTTGATGGCGTATTCCATGATGAATCTCCTCTGGGGCCGTCTTACGCTGAGTTGGCCCAAATGCGCTACGTCGAAATATTAGCTTCGGCGGGCAACCCTTGTCCACCACCTGCCCATAGAAAGTGGTGTCTAACCTCTGGTGCAGGCTCGATTTTGATTGGCATGTCGATTTGGAAGTCTGTATACTCGCCACAACCCAGCACGAGGAAATACATGGCACGGACCTTTCGCCTGGCCCTGGCTCAGATCAACCCTACAGTTGGGGACATCCCCGGAAACACCGCCAAGATTCTGGACTACCTGGAACGTGCCCGAGACGCCCAGGCAGACCTCGTTGCCTTCCCTGAGATGGCCACTACTGGCTACCCCCCGGAAGACCTTCTTTTTAAAAAGTCGTTTCTCACCGATAACGTGGCCGCCATGGAGCAGATTGCGGAAGCGTCAGAGAGCATCGCAGTGGTTCTGGGCTATGTGAACATTCTCTCTTTGGATCGGCCGCCTGAGGAAACACTGGGAGACGTTGGCCCACAGATAACCAACGCCGCCGCTCTCTGCCATGACGGCGATGTGGTGGACGTTTACCACAAAATATTCCTGCCCAACTACGGCGTCTTTGACGAGCAACGCTACTTTCAGAAAGGCTCCGTCTGCCCGGTCTATCGCATCGGCGGTGTGCTGATTGGCGTCAATATCTGCGAGGACATCTGGTACCCAATGGGTCCAACCACCGTGCAGTGCCAGACCGGCGCCGAGTTAATCGTCAACATCAATGCCTCACCCTTCCACGCCGGCAAACGGGCCATGCGTGAAGAAATGATCGCCCAGCGCGCCTCGGATCACGGCCTGACCGTCGCCTACGTGAACACTGTCGGTGGCCAAGACGAACTGGTATTCGACGGCGGCAGCATCATCTACGATGCAAATGGTGGCCTGCTAGCTAGAGCGCCCGCTTTCGAAGAATCTTTGCTGATCACCGACCTGGAATTCCCAGAGGAAATCGCCGAAGAAAAACCCGAGCCGACCGGGTCATTCGCCGCTGCGTTGCAGGCGGTGGGACAACCCAAAGCCCTGACAGTGTCGAATGCAGACTCTAGCTACAAGTCGGAACTTGAAAGCGAGCAATTGGCCCCGGAGATGAACGGCCCAGAAGAGGTCTACCGTGCCCTGGTCATGGGCACCGGGGATTATCTCCGCAAGTCTGGCTTCAGCAAGGCTCTGATCGGGTTGTCGGGCGGCATCGACTCGGCTTTAACCGCCACTGTGGCCGTAGACGCCTTGGGTAAAGACAATGTGGTAGGAATCACCATGCCTTCCCGTTATTCATCCGACGGCAGCGTCAGTGACTCCGAAGAGCTGGCGGCAAATCTGGGCATGGAACTGTGGGAAGTGCCCATAGAGCAGGCGCACCAGGCCTTCACCGACATGCTGGAAGACCGTTTCAAGGACACCGAAGCCAATGTGGCCGAGGAGAACGTGCAGGCCAGGGTGCGGGGCAACGTGCTGATGACAGTGTCGAACAAGTTTGGCTGGATCGTGCTTACCACTGGCAACAAGTCAGAGATGGCCATGGGCTACGCCACTTTGTACGGCGACATGGCTGGCGGCTTCGCGGTGCTAAAAGACGTCCCGAAGACCACGGTCTACGAACTCTGCCGCTGGCGCAACGGGCAAGGCCCGGCTTTTGGGACGGCGGATGATGTTATTCCCATTGCCATTATTGATAAGCCTCCTAGCGCTGAGCTTCGAGAAGACCAGCTAGATGCCGACAGCCTGCCGGAGTACGAAGTGCTTGATCCGGTGGTGGAAGCGTACGTGGAAGACGACCTTAGCTACCAAGAAATGATCGCCAAGGGGTTTGACCCGGCAGTCATCCGACAAATCATGTCTGCGGTGGACCGCAACGAGTACAAACGTCGCCAGGCCCCGCCCGGCGTCAAGATCACCCACCGCGCCTTTGGCAAAGACCGTCGCCTCCCCATAGTCAATCGCTACCGGCAACAGGACGGGACTTAGGGTTGGCAAGCGCGACGGGATCAAGCAGATTTCCGGTTCGCACCGCCGGTAGGAAGTTCGCCCCCGGGGTGCCCACAGGCCCAAATTCCAAGCCCAGTTCTTGCAGTTTCTGTTCTGCGCCCATTTGTTAACCCGCGTTCCGCCTATATTTATTCGAATTACTAGGCGGTCTCAACTTTCAAGAAATTATACGCGGCATAATCTCCGTCTTGATGTGAAATTTAGGCCCTTCGGCTGGATAAAGCCAAAATGAGAAGGTTAAATAATGTAATGCCCATCATATCAATTGACATGGGTACACCACAGGCGCAAAATATCATTTGCCAATGATTAAACCTAAAAATAAAGGCGCGTTCGGCCTGTCCACTGGTATTCACTACGCGTGGATTATCATGGCCATCGCCGCCGTTATGCATATGGCTGGTGGTTCCATCCGGCAAGCTTTCGGGGTCCTTATAGTACCTCTGGAGGATGCCAACAACTGGAATCCGGCAATGGTCACCCTGGCGTACGCCCTAGCCAGCATCACAGGCGCTCTTTTGGCACCTCTCAGTGGGTACTGCACCGACCGCTACGGCGCAAGAAAGGTCATCCTGGTCGGCATCTTCGCTTTTATCGTCGGCGCTCTGATGACTGGCGTGGTCTCTGAGATCTGGCACCTGTGGATTTCCTACGGGATATTCCTCGGCGCCGCCAGTGCGTGTTTCAACGTACCAATCATCACCACCGCATCGTACTGGTTCCGCACCCACCTGGGCTATGGCGTGGGCTTCTTGCAGGCATCCCACGGACTTGGTCCGGCCATTATGGCAATCATGATTAGCGTCCTTATTAGCGGCTCGTCCTGGAAGATGGCATTTTGGTCCGCTGGCATCCTCGGCGGAATCATGATGTTGGCTCTCATGGTCTTCTTTAGAAACCGACCTGGCGACATCAATATCAGGCCCTTTGGCGCATCACCCACCGAAGAAGTAGTGGTATTTAGGGACCGGGTGATGGAAGGCCTGCGGATCAAGGCTTTCCGGAACAGCATGCAGTCCACCACCACCTTCTGGAAGTTGGTGGCTATCCACTTCTTGGGCTGCGTCAGCCATTCCATAGTCATCATCTACATCGTGCCCATTGCGGTGTTGGCCGGCATGGACAACGTGTCGGCCGCCGGCGTGCTCAGCACCCTCGCCTTGGTTAGCGTGTCCACCAGGTTCTTGACGCCTGTAATCTCAGATTACCTGGGCGCTAGGGGCACCATGGCTACGGCCTTTGTCTGGCAGGGCCTGCCGGTGTTGATGCTCTTCTGGGCGCAAGAGCCGTGGCAGTTCTACATGTTTGCAGTCATATTTGGCATTGGATACGGCGGCGAAGGTTCAGCCTTCCCAGTCATCAACCGTCAGTATTTTGGTCGTGGGCCAATGGGTTCATCCTTTGGCTGGCAGGCCTTTGGCGCCGGTTCCGGGATGGCCATGGGCGCTTGGTTGGGCGGAGCGTTGTTTTGGTTGTTTGACTCCTACACCGCCACCATCTTGGTCTCAACCTTTGCGAGTGTGGGCGGAGCATTTGTCATCATGTCTATGGAGCCAACTGGCCGCGTGTTGAACCTCAACTGGGAAGAAACGATCCCAACAATTCCTGCCGCAGCCGACGACTAACTCAGCCCCCAGTTTTGCGCTGGGGGCTGTCTCTCTACTTATGGTTGGGCCCTCTCCGCAACAGTAACTGTCATCTGCCGGTTTTTGATTGTTGTTCCCCTTGGAACCGCTACTGTATAGTCCCGTAGCGGCGATGCTCTTTGAGCTGACCGCCCTTTCCCAGTCCTCGTACTTAGGTTGTATCCAGCAAGATATACCACTAGACCCCTTCCCCAGTCCCGATTCAACGCGGCCGGAGACCGAACACACGATGGCAATTGGCGCGGCGTTCAGCATGATGAGTGCTTTTTTCATAGGCGGCCTTTACGTGGCCGGAGCACTGGGTGCAATTGCACTCCTACTCATGAAGTTCTTCAACATCTCCAACCCGAACCTCTGGAACATCATGGGGAACCGGGCTTGGGAAAGCAGCACCAACTTCATCCTCATCGCCATCCCTCTCTTCATCCTGATGGGCGAGTTGGTTCTCCGTAGCGGCGTGGCAGAACGAATGTACAACGTCCTCTCCCGGTGGCTCGTCTTCATCCCGGGCGGTCTGATCCACAGCAATATCGCGTCCTGCGCCATCTTTGCCGCTTGCGCCGGTTCCAGTGTGGCCACCGCAGCCACCATTAGCCGAGTGGCCCTTCCCTCTTTCCGCCAACGGGGTTACAACGAAAGGCTGGTCATCGGCTCACTGGCCGCCGGTGGGACGTTGGGCATCCTGATACCGCCCAGCATCGGCTTAGTCCTGTACGCGTTGATTGTCGGAGAGTCCGTGGGGAGATTATTCTTAGCCGGGTTCATACCGGGAGCGATCCTGGCCATCACATTCATGCTGATGATCGGCATTGCCTCCAAGATTTGGCCGGGTATCGCCCCCAAAGAGCCATCTGTTTCCTGGCGACTGCGCTTTGTCGGTTTACTCAGCCTGGTGCCCATCGGAATATTGGTGTTTTCTGTCCTGGGCAGCATTTATTTTGGTTTTGCCACGCCCACGGAGGCTGCCGCCACCGGGGTGACCGGCGCTCTGGTAATCGCGATTGCCGGGAATTCAGGCATGCTTATTCTCAGCCTGGCCGCGGGAGCGATAAGCAGACTGCCTTTCCTGCCATCTGGCACCAAGACCAAGTTGAACGACTTTCAATCTGCAAAACCAGTGTTACCTGGACAGGTGAAACGAAACTTCGACGAGATGGTCAACATCCTGCGCGAGTCGTTTCTCTCAACGGCAAGAACCTCGGCGATGATCCTACTGATCTTGATGGCGGCTTTTGCGCTGCAGTTCGCCTTTGCATCGGTAAGAATTTCGGTGGAGATGGCGGAGTGGATTTCCTCGTTTGAGCTCAGTCAGTTGCAGTTAATCCTGCTGTTGGTGGTGTTCTACTTGGTGCTGGGAACGTTCATGGAGAGCTACTCCATGATGCTGACCACTTTGCCTATCCTGATACCAGTTTTGAACGATGCCGGGGTGGACAAGGTGTGGTTCGGAATAATCATGGTTATTCTATTGGAGGCTGCTCAAATCAGCCCACCCCAGGGAATGGCCCTGTACGTGCTCCATGGCGCGCGCAAGGACACTGATAAAGAACTATCGGAGTATGAAGGGGTGCTAGCGCAGACCGGCACCATAAACGATGTATTCATCGGAGTGCTACCTTTCATGGTCTGTATGTTTGTGGTCATTGGCCTGGTGATTGCGTTCCCAGAGTTGGCAACCTGGCTCCCAGACCAAGCCAAAGGCAACCGCTAACAGGCCGGCAATGCCGGGTTTCCATATTCAAGCCTAAACGACAAATACCCATTCCGGCTGAGAGTTCAGCCGGAATGGGTATTAAAAAAACCAAAACGCGGCTTGTGCCGCTAGGCTAGGCGGACGACAGCTTCTACTTCCACCATGAACTCTGGGCGCACAAGGCCGGCGACAACCACAGTAGAGCTGGCTGGCGGAGAGATCGGCCAGGTCTCAGAGCGGATCTTGCTGTAGGCCGGGTAGCTGGCGATGTCCGTTATGAAGCAGGTAATCTTGGCCACATCTTCCATCTTGCCACCGGCGGCGTCGATCACGGCCCGGATGTTGGCCATAACCTGACGTGTTTGGGCTTCAGCGTCACCCTCGCCGACAACGTCGCCACTGGTGTCCACTGAAACGTGTCCTGAGACGAACAATAAGTCGCCGACAATCATTCCAGGCGACAGGGCAGCATTGGGACCGGCGCCTGCTGGGCTCACGGATTTTCTCTCTGGCATGACTTTACCTCCAGGAATTTATGTATTTTTTAGATTGCATATTTCGCAATCGATAGTGAACGCGAGAACACATTATACATTTGAACCAGGTGGATTAGGCAGGCAGGAGGACTGCTAGAGAGAAGTTGAGACCGGAAAGAGAAGGGGGTTAACGGGCGGGGATGGGCATGCTAGAGCGGTCACGGGTCACGGAGATACAACCGCGCACACCGTCCAGTTTGGAGAACAGCTTATTCAGCTGGTCTAGGCCCGTGGTATGGCAGGTGAGGGCCATGGTCACTGTGCCATCCGCCCATTCTTCTGTGACCACCGATGCGATGTTCACACCCTCGTTGGAGACTACCGCTGTTAGGTCACGAAGTAGACCAACGCGGTCATAGGCCTTCATCATGATACGCACCGGGTAGAGTTGTTGCTCCTCGCCCCAGTTTACGCTGACCAAACGCTCTGGTTCGTCCTCATGTAGAACGCTGGAACAGTCTTGTTTGTGGACGGTCACGCCGCGTGCACGGGTGATGAATCCGATGATTGGGTCACCAGGGATGGGGTTGCAGCAGCGGCCAATGCGGATCAGCAGGTCGCCGACACCCAAGACTGTGATGCCGGAACTTGGGCTGGACAGGGGCAGGTCGTTACGCCTTTGGGTCAGTGGCTCATCTGTCTCGAGTCCAATCTGTGCCAATCGATGGGATAGCAGGCTGTCGGCAATGTTGCCTGAACCCAGGCTGGCCAACAGGTCGTCCATGGAGTCGACCTTGAACAGGCCCAGAATGGTCTTGTCATCTACCTTCTGGTTCAGTCGACGCATCTCACGCCGCATGAGTTCCTTGCCGCGCTGGATATTGGCGCTGCGTTCCTGGCGACGGAACCACTGGCGCACGCTCTGTCTGGCACCGGCTGATCGAACGTAACCTTTGTTCGGGTTCAACCAGTCCAGGCTCGGGCCACGGTCCGACTTGGAATTGAGCACTTCGACTGTGTCGCCGTTCTCAAGGGCAGTGTCCAGAGAAACCAGTTTGCCGTTCACCTTGGCCCCGATACAGTGGTGCCCCAAATCAGTGTGAATCTTGTAGGCAAAGTCCACCGGCGTGGAACCGGACATAAGCTCGACAATCCGACCCTTGGGTGTGTAGACAAACACTTGGTCGTGGAAAATGTCTTGTTTGACCGATTCGATGAACTCAGCGGTTCCGGAAACTTCACGCTGCCATTCCAGAAGCTGCCGCAGCCAGGTCATCTTTTCTTCAAAACGTTGGTCGCCAGAGGTGCCCTCTTTGTAGGCCCAGTGGGCAGCAACACCGTACTCGGCGATCTGGTGCAATTCGTAGGTCTTGATTTGAACTTCCAGGGGAGTGCCGCCATCACAAATAACGGTGGTGTGCAGCGCCTGGTACATATTCTCTTTGGGGTTGCCTATGTAGTCGTCAAACTGGCCCGGGATAGGATGCCACATCTGGTGAACCACACCCAGCGACTGGTAGCACTCAGCCGGTTCATTGACCAGCACCCTTAGAGCGAACAGGTCGTAAATGTCGCCAAAGTCCTTGCCTTGGGCCTGGTACTTCTCCATCTTCCGATACGTGCTGTAGATGCCCTTGGGACGTCCGGTAACATCGGCGGTGATCCCGTAATTTGCCAGTTCCTCACGCAGACCGGTTGAAACTTTCTCTACGTATTCCTCACGCTCGCCGCGCTTTGAGGCCAGCATTTTGGAGATCTCGCGGTATTTGTCTTCATTGAGGTGGCGGAAGGCCAGGTCGTCCAACTGCCACTTAATCTCCCAGATACCGAGACGGTGGGCCAGAGGAGCGTAAATATCGAGGGTTTCCTGGGCTATGCGCTTCCGTTTCTCCGGAGGCAGAGCGCCCAAGGTCTTCATGTTGTGCAATCGGTCGGCCAGTTTTATCAGGACTACCCTGATGTCTTCGGCCATGGAGACCAGCATCTTGCGCAGGCTTTCTGCGTAAAGATTTTCTGAATCGTCGAGGAAGCTGGACCCGTCGTCCGGTGGCTGGAGTTTGTCGTCCATCCGGGTCAGCTTAGTGACACCGTCAACCAATTTGCTGACTTCAGGGCCAAAGCGCTCTGTAATCTCTTCCAAAGTAACGCCGCAGTCTTCAACTACGTCATGGAGGAGTGCGGCAACAATGGTGTGGGCATCCAAGTGGAGATCAGCGAGGAAGAGGGCGGTTTCCAGGGGATGGACGATGTAGGGGTCGCCGGTTTTACGCTCTTGGCCGGTGTGGCAGGCTTCGGCGTAATAGTAGGCCTGGGTAACGGTTTCGGCGCTTTCTTCGGGCAGATAAATGCTGACCCTTTCGATAAGAGTTTTGGCCGCCCCTGATACCACCTTATCTGTAGCTACCACAGTGTATTGATAATAATACACTGTGGTTATCAAAGTCTAGACGTTGTGACTGGGGAATAGGCTTCCCCAGTCAGTTTCACGAGAGAGGACAAAAATCCCCCCAACCCCCATTTGCGAAAGGGGCTTTGTTTGGTCGACTTTAAATGGGGAGGGGGAGCTCGATTAGGGTGTCTGGCAGGCCTACGTCAAAGGCGTTGATGTTGAAGGCCAGAGACGAGTAATAGCCCATTATATTGGTTAGTTCGACCAAGCCAAGTGTCCCAAACTGAGCCTGTGCAGCGTCGAATGTTGCTTGGCTAACTCTGTGAGTGCGGAAGAACTCACGTCCGTAGTCGATCACGGCCGACTCCTTATCAGAGAGGCCTGTCAGTTCTTTCTTGTCGCGGAGGTCGTCAACCAATTTGTCTGGCACGCCTGATGTGCGGGCAAAACCGGAGTGGGCGTTCCAGATGAACGGGCAGTCCAACTCACGGGCGGTAAGTATCATAGCTAGTTCTCGTACCGGCGCCTCCAGAGTGATTTCATCGCCTCGGAAATAGGCTCGGAAGTGCTCGCCTCGGGTGGCCAGTTCCGGACTGTTTATCATGATGGCCACTGGGCCGATATCTGGCACACTGCCCCGTGACGCTACCAACGTGTCAAATGCGTCCACTTGGTCTTGGGGTACGCTCTCCCTGCTGGCTGTGGGGATTCTAGACATTGACGCCTCTCAAATTTCATATTTATTAGAGTAACGGTCTACACCAAACCCACGGTTAGTCATCACGGGCACCACATGATAACAGCCGTCTAAATGGTGGATTGTGGCCCGAGTAATCGGCGTGACAGGGTAAACAAAATTGCGGTAACCTTGTCCATATGTCGACGCATGAACCCAACGCTATTTCGAGTGACGTCGCAGCAGAGGGAGGGACCGCTCTGACACGTAGTCCCAATTACAAATATTGGGTCTTTGGCGCGTTGGCCATCGGCATTTTCGCGTCGGTGGTAGACCACGGAAGCGTCAATGTGGCGCTGCCGACTATCGCCAGCCATTTCCAGACCGACCTGCCCACCATCCAGTGGGTGGTCATCATCTACGCCCTGACCATCGCCGCGCTGCTGCTACCAATGGGCCGACTCTCCGACTTGGTTGGCCGCAAGAAGATTTACATCTTTGGGATCATGGTTCTGGGCACTGGTGCTGCACTTTCAGGACTGTCTACATCACTGGAGATGTTGTTCCCGTCCCGCATCCTTCAGGGAGTGGGAGCGGCTATGACCCAGGGCACCGGCATGGCCATTGTGACATCGGTGTTTCCCGCCAACGAGAAAGGCCGGGCCATTGGCATGTTCATGACCATGGTTGGGGTGGGCGCCATCGCTGGCCCAGCAATTGGGGGTATGGCCGTCGATCTTTTCGACTGGCGCGTTGTGTTCTTCCTGACATTGCCGTTAAACATCATCGGCGCGGTGGCCACTATTTGGGTGATGCGCGGTTGGACCCCGGCCCAAGAGGCCCGACGAGACAAGTTTGACTGGTTGGGAGCAGCGTTATCTACCGGCGTGTTGGTGGCCTTGCTCCTAGCCATGACCACCGGCAACAAAGCAGGCTGGACGTCTTTGCCCATCATGGCCGCCTTTGGAGGGGCAATCGGCATGTTGGGTACGTTTATCTGGTGGGAACTGCGGGCCGACGCTCCGATGCTGGATTTGAGGCTATTCAAAGGCCGGACTTTTTCTCTGGGCGTATCCGCCGCCTTTCTGACATTCTTGGGCTCGTCTGCGGTCCTGTTCATGATGCCGTTCTACCTGCAAAACGTGCTTGGCTACAGCGCTAAAGCTGCGGGTTTCGTGGTGGTGCCTGGCGCCATCTGTATGGCCATAATGGGCACGGTTAGCGGGGTGCTCTCCGACCGGTTTGGCTGGCGTCCGTTCACCGTCGGTGGGCTGGCGTCTTCAGCCACGGGATTGTTGATTCTCTCGTTAGTCAAAGAGGACTCGTCGATATGGATGGTGATCCCGGCCATGATACTGATGAACACTGGCATGGGCACTTTCTATTCGCCCAATTCCAGCTCGGTGATGAACGCTGTGGGGATAGCCAAGTATGGTGTGGTTTCCGGGTTCCTGAACCTGATACGGAACGCCGCCAACGTCACAAGCATCGCCTTTGCTACGATTATCGTGACCGCCACCATGGCATCAATGGGACACGAGCCCAATCTGGAAGCAGTGCGCGGCGGTGCGGAGGGAGTTGGCCACGCGTTTACCGTGGGCCTGCGTTACGCGTTCTTAACGATGATGGGCATAGTGTTGTTGAGCATGGTCTTGTCAGCGTTGCAGCCAAACCAAGTCGTAAAACCAGACGCCGAGCCTGAAGAATCTCTTGACGAGGCTCCTAGAGAGGATATCGAACTGACTGAGCAAGAGTCAGAAGTCTAAATCGGACTCTCACCCATTTTCCCGGCAAACCGCGGACCCCACAGTGAAAACGCCAAAATCGTCGAGGCTACCAGGGTGTAGGTAGCGCGGTTCTTCCAGGCGGACCCTCGCCAGCTGCCGTGGGGCGGAGCCAGCCACCAGCCACGGGCCAGCATTGCCACGGTAAACACCAAAAACGGCCATCGCACCTGCGTTGTAGGTGCGATGGCTAACCCGGCTGACGTTCCACCAAATATGCCGAGCAAGCCAGGGATCACTCATAACTAGGGCAGTGGTAGAAACCCACTGAGCAGGCTGCCGAATGGCTTTTCCACGTGTAATAGATTCATTTAGTTTTCTGTATGAATTTTCTGTGGCTAAACCCTTTGGCCACAATCGGAGCTAGTCTTCCACCAGCGTGCGGGTTACGTCCACGGTAGCGTACGACCAGGCGATCTTAAATGGCACATTTCCAGTGTTGATTAATCGGTGGTGGGTGCCCGGAGTGATGAAGGCAGCATCGTACTGGCGGACGCGGTTTTCCTCTCCGTTGATCATCAGAATGCCATCGCCTTCGATGACGATCACCGACTCCTCAGCGTTATGGAAATGGGTGGTGTTGGAGGTTCCTTCTTGGAACGTCGTGATGCCGCTGGAAATCTCGGTTGCACCTACTTCTTTGGTGATGCTGCTAGCCACGGAAACCCCTAGGGCCCGCATTAGTTGCTCAACTTCTTCTCGTCTAACAACTCGTGGTTCTGGCATTTTTGCTCCCTCTAAAGCCTCTTAAGGCCCAATGATCGTTAACTGAAATTCACCGATGAATTATGTTCGATTGATGGCAGGATGTCACCAGGCTAAACGGTGATAGGCAATGGGCAGCCCTTGCGTTGCCTCTGCCGTGCAAAGGCGTTACCATTCGCCTGTCTACAGGCGGCTGCCAGTCTTGATATGCCGCAATTAGTTTTTGGAGATTTAAATTATGTACGTAGTAATCGTTCCCATCCAGATTGAGCAGGGACACCGAGAAGAGTTCCTTGAAGCCCTGATGGTAGACGCCAAGGGCGCCAACGAAAACGAGCCCGGCTGCCTGCGATTCGACGCCGTTGAGGACGCCGATGATGATCACCGCATCTGGTTGTACGAAGTTTACAAGGATGAGGACGCATTCAAGGCCCATCTGGCCGCGCCCCACTTCCAGGTGTTCAAGGCTGCCGCCGACAAGTGGCGGGTTGAGGGCATCCAGGGTTCCGCCCGGGGCAGCAAAAACATTTACCCCACCGACGCTGAATGGCGTTAAGTTTAGGCTCCTAGATTCATCGTTTCGTTAGATCAAAGTTTTTAGGAGAACGACCATGACTAAGACCATTCTTCTGAGCGACAAGGTCTCTTACCCAGCGGGAATAATGACCCAGGGGGTGGAAACGCCGGCAGGCACGATGGTGTTTATTTCCGGACAGGTGGCCAGGGCCTTGGACGGCAGCATTGTTGGTGTTGGCGATATCCACGCGCAGACTCGCAAGGTGCTGCAGAACATGGAGGCCGTCCTAGCCGAGTCCAGTGCCACCTTTAATGACGTGGTTAAGGTAACCGTCTACGTCACCAACCTTGAAGAACACCTAGCCGCAATCCACGAGGTGCGCGGCGAGTTCTTCAAGAGCGATTACCCCGCCAGTACCCTGGTTGAGGTCAGCCGTTTGATTCACAAGGACATGCTGATCGAGATCGAGGCGATCGCGGTCACGCACTAGCCAATAGCATTGACGCAAAGCAAAAGGGGCGGCCCATTAAATGGGCCGCCCCTTTTTGTTTGCCAGGTGCCTATCCTAGGGTCCAGAGAAGCTGACCAAGGGGCTGGAGAACAACTTAATCTAATAAATAAAGAACTAGAGGGGGGGTAGATAAACCCGCAAAGCGGTGTCCACACTCAGGCGCGAGTGATACAATATCTCAGCCAAGTCTCCTCGCCTCAGCATACCCTCAAAATGGGCCGTTAGCTCAGTTGGTAGAGCACCGGACTTTTAATCCGGGTGTCGCGGGTTCGACCCCCGCACGGCCCACTCGAATTTAGTCACAAAAAACGCCTGGTAGTTTATTACCCGGCGTTTTATTTGTTATTTGACAGCCAAATTGACAGCCACGGGGTCGGCTATCCTGTCAAAAGGCTGTCCATCCGGTCGGCGGCGTTTTGCAGAGCTGGCTTCATTACGTGAGAGTACAGGTTCATAGTTAACCCTATTTGGCTGTGTCCTAATACTTCCATTATGTCTCTCGGTTGTACATTCTCGGCTAGCAATAATGACGCTGCCGTATGCCGTAGGTCATGGAATCGTAGTCGTGGCAACCCTTCTCTTTTTAGTAAAGCTTGGAAATCTCTAGTGAGATTGTGCCTGTTTATCGGAGTCCCTGCTCGGGTGGTGAACACCAGATTGAACTCGTTTGGTTCGCCAGGCATCCGCAATCTTTCCACTAACTGGCGATGTTTATGTACCTTTATCGCCTCCATCGCCAGTCCTGGTAAAACTAGCGTCCGGCGGCTTTTCGTTGACTTCGGTTCCACCAGACAATAACGGCCTTCGTGCTTTTGTAGACTGTGCCTGATAGTGATACTGCCACTTGTTAGGTTAATGTCAGACCAGCATAGCCCAAGGATTTCTCCCTGCCTTAACCCGATTGTGATTGCCAGTGTATACAGTGCTGCAAGCCGGTCACCTTGTATGACTTTTAAGAAGCGTCTGGCTTCTTGGATTTGAAACGGAACTACTTCTTTTTGGAGTGTACTAGGGGAATCTGCTAACTTGGCAACATTCCTGGAAACATAATCCAATTTCACTGCGATGGTAAGTGAGCGCCGAAGTACTGCATGTATATACTGAACCCGACGAGGGGATAACCCTCTTGATAGTTTCGTATTAATTAACTTAGTCACGTGCATTGGGGTGAGTTTAGAAAGTCGGACTTTCCCTAGATTTGGTTCTAGATGCAAACGCACGATTTCTTCATAAGACTCTAAAGTGCTTAGTCTGACTTTGGGCTTGGCCGAATGCTCTAACCAGGCTAACAAATACTGGCCTACGGTCAGTTGGTCTGACGGCAATGGCAGCCCCTGTTGATGTGAAGTCAGAGCTTTATTGAGTTTCTCTTGAACCTCTTTCCTGGTCTTGGCGTACATAGACTTGCGATTACGTTTGCCGTCCAGCCAACCCAGGTCCACAACGCCTGCCCACCGACCATCCGAACGTTTGTAAATACTGCCTTCCCCGGAACCTCTTTTAGCCATCTGGATCTCCCTTTATCCTTGTTCTGGCATCGGTAACAGTGGCATGAATGTTTCACCGATGCCGCCGTCAATGAAATAGTCAATCCGATGGCCATAGCGTGCTTTCTGAGCCCGAGCAGACCGCGTTGTCACTGTCTGTGCCTGCTCGAAGGCTTCCCTGTATGCACCGCCATGCCAGACCTGATAGCGGATGATGTTGTCCCCTATCTCCCTCAAAACACGATTGTTATCTACCATGCCCTCTGCTTTCGCTTGGGCAGCTAATTTAGCAGCCCACAGCGGTGGTTTCTGTAGCCTGTCTCGATACCGTTGAAGGTAGTCGGCGAGTAGGTGGTCTTCGACGTACTTTCTCAAGTCTGCAGATTTCCATTGACTCTTCCTCTGCTCTAATTCGTCTTGTTGCAGCATGAGGGACAGCGCTTGCTCGGTCTCTAGCCCGCCCGCCCGAAGGGCCCCAACATCCCATTCGACTTCAGGTAGGTCTGCCAATACTGTCTGTATGGTGCGCTCTAAACCACCCGATGCAGCGGCATCTGAAGACCAATGGTCTCCACCAATCTCTTTCCCCTCAGTGATCGCAGCTTGAGCAACGTTCTGTTCATGCTGAGCGTCAACTACGAAATCCAGCTGCCCTTCCTCAAGCAGCACTCTAATCTTCCGGACTGTGTCTTTCGCGTGTGCACCGTCTAGGTTAGTAATTTGATGGACGCTTTCCCCATTCCCTAACCGCTGAACAATCTGAGTCACATCATCAATCGAAAGACGAATCTTCAGGTCACGTAATCTGGCAGTGGGCGTGCTGTCCATGTAATCGTCCTATATATTCGTCTAATTGCCGTATTGACCCTTATTTTAGCCTATTTTATGTTTGTAATCGTACTAATAAATCTTACAAATATCCATAGTAACAGGAGGACACGCATGGAAACAGAGCGACAGCCGAAGCTGCTATACCGAATCACCGAAGCTGCAGGGCTAACCGGTTATTCCAGAAGCTTTATCTACTTGGCTATTAACAAGGGCGAGCTAAAGGTAGTGCGAAAGGGTAAAACGGTAAGAGTACTAGCCGATGACCTACACGAATGGATTCGCGAACAAGAAGTTGAAGAGTGAGTTACATGCTGACTGCTAGTGACTTGCCACTGTCAGTAGCTCTTCAGTTAGCCGAGCAAGGCTGGTTTGTTCTGCCCGTCTGCTGGCCTGACCCTGATGGATTGTGTGCCTGTCCCAGAGGCCACATTCAGAAGAACTCTGGCAAAGCACCATTGACCACTCATGCAGACAAGGACGCTACAACGGATAGGGCGGTCATAGAAGGGTGGTGGGCAGAATGGCCGAGTGCGAACGTCGGAGTGGCACTTGCTTCTTCAGGCTTGGTGGCCATCGACTGCGACTCTCTCGAGGCAATCCAAGAAGCCTCCGGACTTGGGCTTGTCCCTACCGTATGTCGGATGAGTCAATGGCCGGCATACATCTACTTGGCTAAAGATGACACGCCTCTGATTCGACTGGTTCATTGGGGTAAATCTAACAAGATTGACCTGCTCGCCAATGGCTACCTAGTTGTCCATGGCAAGCACCAGAGCGGACGGGAGATCTACCTCGAAGGGGATGATATCGCCCTTCTACCACCGTGGGTGTCAAACGCACTACACAGCAAAGTGGAGACGACGGTCGAGATACCTGAAGTAGCCAACGATGCGCCACCGGTCGTCTTATCGGCCATCGGGGGTGACATCTGGTATGGCCGAGCGGCGGTGGATAGTGAAGACGGGCGCGTGAGGGCGATTGAGCAGGTAAGCGCTATCGACCGCTCAGAGACGCTATTCCAGTTGGGAATCAAGCTCTCAAAGGCGAACGCGTCATACCACACCATAGTGGATGCCTTGGCTGAAAGGGACGAGGCACTGGGCTATGACAAGTACACAGACCGGAAGGATGAACTGGAGTATCACAGGATTGCCGAGAAGGTCGGTCAGTCGAGCTACAACCTAACCTCCGATATAAGAGACCACCCACCGGAGGTTAGATTACCTAGCTACAACGCTGGCGACCTTAAACGCCAAGCATTGTCTGACCCAAGTCCGGCTCTCACGATGCTTCCGTTCTTAGGCCAACTTGAATCATCGCCCTTCATTCTTGGTGCTGCACACTTACTCTCGGCCTATCCGAAAGCAGGAAAGACTGAACTGCTATGTAGGTTAGTTTCTGAATGGTGCACCCTTGGGTATAAGGTTCGCTACTTCTCAGAAGAATCGATGCGAATCTGGCAAGCTAGATTAAAGTTGGCCAACAGTGAATTTGACGATGTGACAATAGTGGATGCCTTAGGAGCTGGTCGGCATCTGATTGTGGCTGATATAGGTCGCAGTGACTCTGATGTCATTGTGATAGATACGATGAAACTTCTGATGATGGAAAACGAGAACGATAACGGCCAGATAAACATGGCTCTCACGCCCCTGGTAGCAGCGTGTCGAGCGTCAGACAAGACCCTAGTTATCGCTCATCACACCAGGAAAGGTGGTGGTTTAGGAGGAGAAGCTGCAGCAGGGGGTTATCAATTCTTTGGTGGCGTGGATGTTGGGTTAGAGCTAGAAAGGGTAGGCCAACCCACAAACCGAAGAAAGCTACACGGTCAAGGACGTATCTTAGACGTCCCTGAGCTTCTGTACGAAAGGTCAAACGATGGGTCATTCTCATTCCTGGGTTATTCTGACCAGTTAGCGCCGCAAGCAATAGCTACTCACCTAGACCAGGTACTTACCGAAGACTTCCAAACGACCAATAAATTAAGACTTGTACTACCGGCGCCACAGCCATCAACGGATCAAGTGTCCAAGGTGTTGCGCGAGATGGCTGAAGAGAAGTCAGTCGAACGCCTACCTCCACTGTCGAAAGGGAATAAGCCCGGGGCGACGTATAAATGGCGACGAGCAACCTAACCTCCGATGGCGCTTCCCTAGTATCGGAGGTTAGGTCTTTGAGTAAGAGACCGGGGGTACCATCGGGTCCCATACCCGGGTGGGGTACTGGTGGGGTAGTGGGGGGCTCAGCCGGAACATGACCATTCCACGACAACTATCCCTAGGGGAAGTTATTGGGCAGAAAAAGGGAAAAGCCCAGCCGAAGCCCCGTCCGGTGTCACCAG
>DUCU01000129.1:0-7052 GCA_012959605.1 Dehalococcoidia bacterium
AACGTCAACTTCCACGGCATTCCCCGCCTGATGGACGGCGGTTTAGAGGATATGTTCGATCGCCTCAGTGCCTGGGAAGAAGAACGTCTCCTGGCAGAAGCCACCAGCTAAGCAGCCCTGCTATGGACCTATGTCGGGCCAAACTCCCAGTGTTCCGGCCTCCATCAGGGAAAACCCTAATTTCTGAAAACTTAAAATTGGTTCTATAGGATAGCAATACGTCGATGGCAGTGCTACGTACCGTCATTCAAGATACCCATAAGAAACTGAAAGAGGTTGGCATCCCCGACGCCAGACTTGAGGCTGAAGTCTTGGTAACGAGCGTTATGCGGATGCCCCGGCAAAGTCTCTTCGGCGAACAGGAAACAGAGGTTAATGGGCAGCAACAAAGCGCCTTAGACGAGTTGTTGGAACGCCGGTATCAACGGGAGCCACTGGCCTACATCCTGGGTCAACGCGAGTTCTATGGCATCACTGTGGTGCTGACTCCAGCAGTACTGATACCCCGGCCCGAGACAGAAGGCTTGGTCGAACACGCCTTGTTCATGGCCATGATGGGCATGGAATCGCGTGACCTGATAATAGCCGACGTTGGAACCGGTAGCGGAGCAATCGCCATCAACCTGGCAATCCATCTTCCGGGCGGTAAGATATTTGCCGTGGATGTGGAAGATGCGGTACTGGACGTGGCAGCCTACAACATCAGGGCCCACGGTGTAGGTGACCGCGTCACCTTGGCCATTGGCGATCTTCTGGATGCGGTGCCGGAACCGGTAGATCTGGTTGTGGCTAACTTGCCCTACATCCCCACGGACCGCATCCCCACACTACAGCCAGAAATCCAACAAGAGCCCGTCTTGGCGCTGGACGGCGGGTCAGATGGTCTGGACTTGATTCGGCGTCTTTTGGTGCAGGCTAAAGACAAGCTCAAGTACCACGGCATCATGCTCCTGGAGATGGACCCTGAACAGATACCGGTGGTGGCGAAACTGGCGTTGGAATACTTCCCCAAAGGCACAACTAGCGTGGAGAAAGACTTGGCCGGCATGGACCGGATCCTAGTAATTCAGCGTCAAGAAGCAGAGTAGCCCACCCCGTCATTCCCGCGAATGCGAGAATCCAGGTGTTCGACGAATCGGTCTGGCGTATTCCCTTCAGTTGGTTTTACCCCAGCAGGGCGGGTTACAATCCCGACCCTACAATTACCACCTCTCGGGTGTGATTAGATTCTGGTGGAGAGACTAAAGCCCATTGATCTCTAGCGTTGAAACCTCGCCTGATTCGATATCAGCGACGCGGATGGCGTGGTTGTTGGTGTCGGCGATGTACATCTTGCCGTTGGCAAAGCTGATTCCGCTGGGTTCAGCGAACTGGGATTCCAAGGCTGGGCCGTCTGTGTGGCCTGCGGATCCGGTGCCCAACACTGTGAATGCGCTGCGTGTCACCGGCAACACCCGTTTAATCTTATGGTTATAGGTGTCGGTGATATACAAAACGCCGTCGTAATAGGTAATACCAATTGGGTGTTGCAGACGCACATGATGGTCTGAGCCGTCAAAGTCACCAAACACGAATAAATCGAGGCCTATTATCGTCCGCACATTGCCATTTGGATCAATGTCGGCGGAGCGGATCGAGCTGGTCTCACTATCGGCAAAGTAGAGTTTTACGCCGTCAGTGGTCAGGCCACAGGGTTGGGCCAATTGAGCGGAAGCCAAAGGCCCGTCGGTGATTGCTTCGCCGCCGTTGCCGGCAAATGGCCCAACCATGCCATCTTTCAAGCCCAACCACCACAGTTGATGGATGCCGGCCATGGCAATGTAGACGGTACCGTTATGGCAGACCAGATCAAAAGGCGAGCATAACTCACTGGTTCGCCCTGGCCTCCTGCCGTCTCTGGTGTGACCCTGCTCACCGGTGCCTGCGATTGTCGTCACCGTTCCTGCCGCCAAGTCCACCTGGCGTATGGCGTGGTTCTCCGTGTCAGCCACGTAGAGTGTCTCGCCGTCCAGCGCCAGTCCTTGAGGGTGATTTAAAGCAGAGATTGCCAGTTTACCGTCTGTGAGCGCTTCTTGACCGCTGCCAATTATCTGCTTCAGCGTGCCATCCAGCCCAGTGACGACGATTCGGTTGTGGTTGGTGTCAGAGATGAACAACCGGTCCGACAGGCCATCGGCCAGCACTTTACCGGGGAAGCTGAGGGCGGTGTCGACTAATGGTTGAAAAGTGGTTGGCAGTGGCTTACGGTCAATCAAATCTTTGGCGTCGAACTCGGTGACCATCTGGCTAATCAGGCCGTCGAACGACTCGAAGGACATCTCGCCTTCATGCTTGCCCATAACGTTGCCCTGAGGGTCGATGAACATCAGTGTGGGCCAGGCCCGGCAGGAATATTGCTGCCACACCCGAAACTGGCCATCGTTGATTACCGGGTGTTCAAGTTGGTAGCGGCGGACGGCATTGTGCAGGTTGCCGGAGTCCTTCTCATTGGGGAATTTGGCAGAATGGACTCCGATCACAACCAGTTCTTTGGCATACTTCTTTTCGAGTTTCCGCAACTGCGGAAAGATATGGGCGCAGTTGATTCAACAGTAAGTCCAGAAGTCCAGAATCACGATCTTGCCCCTGAGTTGTTCCATGGTCAGCGGACGGTCGGTATTGACCCACTCCAGGGAATCGGGAAATTCTGGTGCGGCCATCTGGTCGAAAAAGGAACGGCTGCTCATGGCATCTCCCGTATATTCAAGCGGCCGACGTCTCTTTGAGGAAACGCCGGCCGTAAAACATCAATCAGTATGTAGTCGGCTAGCTGGTTGCGCCAGGCGCCGGTTCAATGGCCAGAGTGGCGTACCGCATGAAAATGGAACCGACCGGTGCGCCAAGAGGGGCGTTGGCCACCAATACTGCGATAGTGTGCTCGGTTCCGGGGACTGCCGGATCCTCGATTAGGATGCGTTTGGGGGTGTTATTGCCGGTGACCACCCATTTGTCCCGATCAATCTTGCCGTCGACGTAGACCTCGCCGTAGTTATCCACGTTGGTCTCAAACCACACCCGGCCACCGGCCACTTTTTCGCCCTTGACCTCTTCGGGAATGGTGACCTTGACTCGGTACCAAGCGAAAGTGAAACCAACAGAGTGCCTTTCTTGGATGTTGGCGTTCTTCTCCCAGGCGGAGTCATCGTAATCGGCCAGTCGAGCGGGGCTATCTCCCATCTCAGCGACCAGGCCTTGGTTCGGCTCGCCTGGGACCATCCCGGGGGCGAATCGCCAACCGTCAGATTTAACGACTCCCAGGTCGGCTGCTAATTCCAAATCCAATGATACTCGGGGCATAGTTACTCCTAAAGTTCTTTTCTAGCGTTTTTACCAAAAGTTTTAACCGACTTAGGCGCAGGCGGGTTCGTCGCTGCCTGCCGCCCGTTGGAGACCTAAATGTTTATCGAAGAAATCCAATGTTCGCGGCCATGACATCTCTGCCGCCGCCCTCTGGTAACGGGCCGGATTGGCCGGGTTCATGAAGGCGTGACCGGCACCCGGATAGGTGTAGAACTGGTGCGGGATGCTGTAGGCGCTCAGTTCCTTGTCCAGAATCAGCATGTCATCCTGTGACGGGTTCTCATCGACCTCGCCAAAGTGGAACAACACCGGGCATCTCATCCCGGATGTCGCCGCCAACGGGGCCTCGGTTGCGCCGCCCCACGGCACCAAAATGTTGCCGCCGTAATAGGGCGCAGCGGCTTTAAAGGCTGAATTTGTCGAGGCGGCTAGCCAGGTGACGCGACCGCCCATGCAAAACCCGGTAACGCCGATGCGGTTCGCGTCGATCGACGAGTGCCCAACCAAAAAATCCACGGTGGCATTGATGTCTTCCACTATCTGTGAGTCATCCAGTTGGTCACGCTTGGACTTGCCGGCGCTCTCCACCATCTCGGCGGTGATGCGGTGAAACAGATCAGGAGCGACGGCTGCGTAACCTGAAGCGGCCAATTTATTGGTCATGTCCTGCATGAATTTGTCTACGCCGGGGGCGTGATGGGCCACCACCACCGCCGGAAAGGGGCCTTCGCCCTCGGGCACGCTGGTATAGACATCCATCTCGGACTCGTTGACTTGTATTTTTTCCCAAAAAGACGGCATACAACCCCTCATCAATCGAATATTGTTTCAGTAGCACCCACAAATATAAAAACCCAGTCCAGTCCCCTCCCGCGCCTCCGGGGTAGGGCTCGAGTGGGGGTTATTTGTCCAGCAAGTCAATTAAGGCCCGGCAGCCCAGCACTATTTCAGATGCTTGTTAAAGAAATCAATCGTCCGAGGCCAGGCCGCTGCTGCCGCTGCTTCGTGATGACGGTCGGGATTTGTGTAGTCCATAAATGCATGGCCCGCGCCTTCATAGGTGTGGAAGTCAAAGTCCTTACCCAGGCGTGTCAGCTCAGAATGGTATTTATCTCGGTCATCTACCGAAGGATTGCCATCGGTGGACCCAAAGTGGAACAGCATTGGGCAGTTGATGTTGCTGGCCATGGAATACGGTGCCTCACCCGGCCCCCAGTTGCCCTGGATGTTGCCGCCGTAGAACGGCACTGTGCACTTGAAAATGGGATTTGTTGCGGCCATCAGCCAGGCAATACGTCCGCCCATGCAAAATCCAGTAACGCCGATGCGGTCACTGTCGATTGCCGAATTAGCGGTCAGAAAATCAACCGCCGCGTTCATATCAGCGATGATATCCGGGTCTTGTAGGTGGCCCAGGCGCTCCATGACCGGTCCGCTCATCACTTCTGCAGAGTATCGATGGAAGAGGTCTGGAACCACCGCCACGAAGCCGGCCTCGGCCAATTGATCGGCCATCTTTCGGTCAAAATCGTCCAGCCCGCCTACGTGAAAGGCAATCACCACTGCTGGATGCGGTCCATCTCCCGATGGCAACGCGGCGTACATGTCCATTTCGCTGCCGCCAACGGTCAGCTTATCTGTAAAACTAGGCATGATCAATCACCTCTTACAATGGGTAATCATTTGGACTTGTGAATTCTACCAGGATCGAATGCAGTCGGCCGGTTTCGCTAAATCAGACCGTCGGCTCTCACTGCCGCCATGGTCTCCTTGAACGCCTCGAGGGTCTTGTCGATGTCCTGCTCAGAGTGCATGCCGGATACCAAGAAAGTCTCTCGGCTCATGATGTCCACTCCGCGGTTTTGCAGGCCGCGCTTCATTGCCGTAACTGCGGCAGAGCCATTGGTCTCGCCAATTTTGTCGTGGGACATGGTGCAAAGTTCTCGGTCGCAATCGCAGTCCGCCAATATCACGTGAATCATGGAGGCGATACCGTGGGCGTGGCCAGGAATCTCCAGCGCACCCAATGCTTCGTTGATGCCATTCTTCAGCCTGGCAGCCATGGTATCAGCCTGTTCATTTATTGGTTGCGATGCAATCATCTCCAGCGCGGTAGCGCCAGCAGCAGCGGAGAGTGGGTTTCCGTTGAACGTGCCTGGATGATACACGCGGTGGTTATTGTCCCAATCGGGTTCATTCCGGTGGGCAATCATGTCGATAATGTCTGCCTTGCCGCCTACCGCTCCTCCAGGAAGGCCACCCGCAACAATCTTGGCCATGGTCGTGAGGTCTGGCCTGACACCGTAGCGTTCTTGGACCCCGCCGGGCGCGGCCCTAAATCCAGTCACTACCTCGTCAAAAATCAGAATCACGCCGGTTTGGGCAGTGAGGTCTCGCAATTCCTTGAGGTAATTGGGGGCGTCAAAGGGTAATTGGCCAAAGTGCGCGCCGGTCGGCTCCAGAATAATCGCGGCAACGTCGGGGTCGCGTTTAATCGCATCTTCGACTGCACCCAGGTCGCCTGCCGGAACCACGATCATGGTTCCCCAGCTGGCTTCCGGAATGCCGGGTGCAGAACGGTCAGACCCGACCATGGCGTAATCATGCCAGCCGTGGAAGTGATCCTGCAGTTTAATGACCTTGGTTTTGCCGGTATAGGCGCGAGCCAGACGCATGGCCATCAGAGTAGCTTCTGTTCCGGAGCTATGGAAGCGCAGTTTCTCAATGGAAGGCATCAAGGCCTGGATGGCCTTGGCCCAGCGGATTTCATCGTCGGTGGAGGCCCCCAGGTGGGTACCTCGGAGTATCTGTTTGGATACGGCCTCGGCGATGGCCGGATGGGAATGCCCCAGCAAAAGCGCGCCGTGCCCCGATACGTAATCGATGTACTCGGTTCCGTCCACGTCCCATTTTTTTGAGCCTTCTCCGTGGGTCATATAGAGAGGAAACGGCTGGGCGTAACGGGTGTCATGGGTTACACCGCCCGGGAATATCTTGCTGGCCTCGACGTACCGTTGGGCAGAGCCGGGGTGCTTGGCGATGTAATCCTCAAGTATCGTTGCCATCAAGTCTCCTTCTAAAACGAAAATGCCAATCCAAGAATGCGTTGCCAGTCTTAGGCTGCGGGGTAACCAATACAGAGGCATATTGTATCTTGTGAGTCCGGCTTGCGCCACGAGTTGAGGAACAAAAAAGAGGCGTCCCGATTTATCGGGACGCCTCTGATTAAATACCGATTACGAGATTGCTTAGTCGTCTGAGGGTGCAGCGACAGGCGCATCGTCACTTGGCTCAAAGCGGACATTGCGTATCCACTCCATCCATCTGGGCAGGTACCAGTTCCATTTGCCCAGAAGGGTCATGGATGCCGGGGCCATTATGCACCAGACGATGGTTGCATCGAGCCAGATTGCTAGACCCAAACCGAAATCCATTTGCTGCAGTCCGTCGAGTGAACCAGTGAAGAATCCCCAGAACACAGCAACCATGAATAGGCCTGCTCCGGCAATCAACCTACCAATTGAGCGCATTCCAAAGGCCACCGCATAATTGGTGTTCCCTGATTGGTCGTAATGCTCCCGGATGTGGGATAGCAAGAAGACGTGGTAGTCCATGAACAACCCAAAGAGGATTGTAAACAGGAACAACGGAATCCAGGACTCAATGGTTTGCGATTCCTAAAGACCGAACAACCGCCGTTCGTTTACATACCT
>DUCU01000129.1:7154-30321 GCA_012959605.1 Dehalococcoidia bacterium
AAAATCTTATGGAACTGACTGGCTGACCAACGCCGCTAACCGCAGTAAAATAAAACGGTCTGGCTGGAAATAATTAGTGCCGTACGAGGTTTTGGCTGTTGAGGCATATCATTCACGCCGATTTAGACGCCTTCTATGCTGCCGTTGAGCAGCTAGACAATCCGCAACTGGTTGGCAAACCAGTGCTGGTTGGCGGACGCCCGGAAAATAGGGGAGTGGTGGCCACTGCGTCCTACGAAGCGCGAGTGTTCGGTGTCCACTCGGCCATGCCCATGAAGACCGCTGTATATCGCTGTCCTAAGGGAATAATAGTTTCGCCCAGATTCAATCGATACAAAGAGAAATCGGGCGAGGTAATGAATCTCTTCCGAGAACTCACAGGCCTTGTGGAACCGCTCTCCATGGACGAGGCTTATCTTGATATAACGGCGGCTGTCGAAGCAGGTCAGAGACCGTTGGCGGTGGCTCTAGACCTCAAGGCACGAGTGTTTGCGGTAACAGGTCTGGTCGTTTCCGTTGGAGTAGGCACCTGCAAGACTGTGGCCAAAATTGGTTCAGACTTGGACAAACCAGACGGACTGGTTGTGGTACAACCCGGAGATGAGGCCGAATTTCTGGCTCCTTTAGCCGTGAACAAGTTATGGGGTATCGGCCCCAAGACCGCAGAACGTCTGAACAAAGACGGCATCGAGACGATTGGAGAGCTGGCGGACCAACCATTAGCATGGTTCGCTAAGATGTTCGGCAAACGGGCTACAAATGTCCGTGACAAGGCAATGGGATTGGACGATGACGCTGTCCATATTCACAGCGCCACCAAATCGATTTCGTCGGAATCGACCTTTGCCAATGACCTAGGCGGGGAAGAAGAACTCCGGGACGTAGTGGAACGAAAAGCCGTGGGCGTTGCCCATCAGCTAGAAAAAGCCAATCTGAAGGGCCGCACCGTAAAGCTGAAGCTGCGCCTAGCAGACTTCACCACGTTCGCGCGCCAAGTCACGCTGCCTTATCACACTGACGCTGAAGAGCCCATCAAAGAAGCAGCCTGGGCATTGCTGGAAGCAGAACTGGAACCGGGGCGAACCTTTCGCCTGATTGGCGTGGGCGTGGCCAATTTTGAAGACGAGTCCGAAGATGAGTTGCCGACCGAAGAAAAAGAACGTCAACTCTCGCTATTTACCGATGGCAGCTTACCTGTAGAAGTAACGGATTAAAGCGGGCGGCGACTATCGGAACAGATCCTTCTCGGTGCCGCGCAAGATGCGTTGAATGCTGGCGTCTTCCGCGATTTCGTAGTCATACCCGCGGATGATGCTGACCGGGACTCCAGCCACCTTCCCGCCAACCAGCTCTCCAGCCGCAGCCAATTCGTCGGCCACTGCAATCTCGGTTGTGAACATCTCGTGGCCAAAACTGTCCATCTGCCCCACGTAGCTGTGGATAGGATCTATCCCTGCAACGCCAATGGCTATATCTGCTGCTGCATTGCGCCAAGGACGGCCAAAGGTGTCCGAGACAATCACCGCCACCGTGATCCCGAGCCGGTTTTTCACTGCCTGGCGAATCCGTCTGGCCGAAGCGTCGGAGTCATCTGGCAGCAGCGCCAAAGTGTCGTCTCCGGGGATGTTCGACGCGTCGATGCCGGCGTTGGCACAATAGAACCCATGCTTGGTCTCGGAGATAATCACGCCCCGATCCATTCGCACAATGCGTTTGGACTCCCGGAGCACCCACTCGGTATGCCTGGGATCGCGCCTGTGGCCCTCAGTGATGGAGATAGCCAATGGCGAGGCTTCCACGTCACTGATTTTCACCACCTTGCCTTCAACCTTGGAGATGATCTTCTGGGTCACAATCAGGATGTCTGATTCTTCGATTGGCGTGCCTTGCGCTAGAGCGGCGTCCATCATTGGCCCGGCCAGGTCGTCACCGTCTTTGAATTCAGGCATGCCTTCAATTCCAATAACCCGCACTTCCGGCGGCATAACATAGCACCTCGTTTGGAGTGGTGGCCTCTAGGAGTGGACGATAGTATACAGGCTACATGGGTCTGTTGAGTGTTTTGGTTGCGTCGGCTTCCTGGAGAAATATCCGCCGCTCCGTATATCCCCCACCGCCCCTCTATGCTACAATTTGTCTTGCCAACAGGTCGTAATTTTGGGTAATCTCACGCCTGAAACCCGATTTTGGCAGCCCTCTATATTGTTACTTCAAAGGTGCTGCGCGTGTCTTCTTCTACATCGAATACATCTGACGAATTCAGGAAAAGAGTTTACACCAAATTCGGCGACGCCGGAGAGACCAGCCTGCTGTATGGCGGGCGAGTTTCTAAAAACGGACTAAACACCGAAGCATATGGGATCACCGACGAAGCAGTGTCAGCGATGGGTCTGGCTAGGGCTATGACCAGCAACCCTAAAGTGAACGACTTGCTCCGCCAATTGCAGCGCGATTTGTTCACAATCGCCGCTGAGTTGGCCACTGATCCAGACAAATATGAGCTGTTCCAACAGCATTTCAAGCCGGTCACTGCAGAAATGGTGACGTCTTTGGAAGAGACCATCGATTCCTTGGAAGAGGAATTTGAGATGCCCAAAGTGTTCATACTACCGGGTGGATCTCAGGCATCAGCCGCTATTGACCTTGCCCGTTGCGTGATTCGCACCGCAGAACGCCGGGTGGTCGCTATGGCCGAGGCCGATGTCCTGACCAACGGTTTGATAATGGCCTATCTCAACCGTCTGGGTGACCTGCTGTTTGTCCTGGCCCGGTACGAAGACCGTGATATTCCCATCGAACGGGCTACCTAAGCCTGGTTCAAGCGACATTCCCGTAGAACGCGCGACCTAGACCGCGTCTAAGTTAAGAGAACACAGCACTATGAAACTGGTGGTAATTGATTACGAGTCTGGGAACCTGCGCAGCGTCTCGCGAGCGCTGGAATCCCAGGGGGTGGCCCCTTTAGTGACCGGTGATGCTTCTGATTTCGAGGACGCCGACGCGATGGTTCTGCCCGGTGTTGGATCCGGCCCTGCTGCCATGGACGCACTGAACCAAAGAAATTTGGTGGGACCCATTCGAGATTTCATCGCTTCGGGTCGGCCGTTCTTGGGCGTTTGTCTGGGACTGCAATTGCTGATGGACCGTACCGAAGAGGGTAATGAGCCCTGTCTAGAAGTAGTCCAGGGCAACGCCAAACATTTGCCAGGCGGACTGAAAGTGCCTCACATGGGCTGGAACAATGTTCGATTCAACAACCAACACCCAGTGTTGGATGGCATTTTCCAAGACAGTTATTTTTACTTTGTCCACAGCTATTACGCCGCACCGGAAGACCCGGCCGGCGTTAGCGGCACCACCGAGTACGGAATCCCGTTTTGCAGCATCTACGCCAAAGACAATCTGGTGGCCACTCAGTTCCACCCTGAGAAAAGTGGCCCGGCAGGATTGCGGTTTTACAAGAATTTTATCGGGCTGGCCTCAGCTTAGCCAAAGACCGTCTGGTCCTAGCTGTTCGCTGACAACTCCACCACGGACTTGATATGGAAGTAATCCCCGCTATTGACCTGAAATCGGGCCGCTGTGTGCGCCTATTTCAAGGTGATTTCGGCCAAGAAACTGTGTTCTCCGACGACCCATTAGCCATGGCGTTGCAATGGCAGGAGCAGGGTGGACACCGGTTGCACTTAGTCGATTTGGATGGCGCTGTTCAAGGCGCTCCGGTCCATTTGAAAGTGATCTCAGCTATCGTTCGCGCCCTTGATATACCTGTGCAGGTCGGCGGTGGCATCCGAGACTTGGCCGCCTCCGATGCCTGGCTAGAGGTTGGCGTTGACCGAGTGGTCATTGGAACCGCTGCGGTGCGAGACCCGGAAATGGTCCAAGCCGTTTGCCGAAAACATGGCAGCGATCGCGTGGTGGTGTCAGTTGACGCTAAAGATGGCGTGGTGGCGTTGCAAGGGTGGAAAGAGGCCAGCACCAAGACTGTGTTTGAACTGGCTGAGGAAATGGCTCAGATAGGGGTCGTCAGAATCCTCTACACAGACATCGCCCGCGACGGCGCACTCACCGGGCCAGACTTTGCTACCAACGCGCGTTTGGTCAATGAAACCAGCCTGTCGATACAAGCGTCCGGTGGCGTTGCGTCAGTGGAGCACATCAGGGAACTGGTGCCCACTGGAGTTGAAGGGGTGATAGTAGGTCGGGCCATATACACGGGGGCAGTAAATCTGTCCGAGGCTGTGTCAGCCGTCGCCTAATCTGCGGTGGTCTGACCCGAGGATGAAGGCTGGCTGCCATCTGGGTTTGAGGTTCGGAACCGGGCGGCCAGTCGCTCGGCTGAGGTGGAGAACCAGTCTTCTCGGAGCACGTCCATCAGCAAAAAATCGTGGGCCATTCTCCGAACCGGCTTCACGGGATTGAACCCACTCTTGGAGAAGCTCTTTTGTGCCCGGCCGTTCCACTCCAACGTGTGCAAATAAACCCGTTTCAGGTTCCGGGCGTTAAACATGTGGTCCAACAGCGTGGTCACAGCGTCGTAGCCGTAGCCGCCGCTCCAATAATCACGGTCTCCGATGACAATTCCCAGTTCGGCCTCACGGTTTACCGTATCCATGTCGTAATACATGCAATTGCCGATGAAAAGGCCGTCCAACGTTTCAATAGAGTAATGGTGGGATCCGGGCGTCGGGTACTTCATCTGGTCTTCGAACAGTTTCAAATAGCGTTCGAATGACATGGTCAATGGGATGGCGGCGTCCAAACGAGCTAGTTCCGGGTCGCTCCGCCATCGATAATCGTTCTCGGCGTCCTCAAATTTCTTGTCTCTTAAGACAATCCTTGCTCCCTGTAATCTTGCGTAAGGAGCATCCCCTGCTTCGGCCATCTACTTAGGTCCTCTCCTCGGGTCCGGTATTGTCCCTTTCTGCAATCAGGTCCAGTGCCCTCTGCAACACATTTGCTTCATTGGCGTGGGCCAAAGTTTTTACCGCTTGCTTGGCGTCAAACCATTGGACCACATCAAACTCTGGGTCGTGTTGGTCCGTTGCCCCGCCCACGGGAATCATCAGATAGAAGTGAACAATCTTATGATAGCGAACATCCTTCTCTCGGTCAGCAAACCAGTATTCGATGCTGCCCAATGAGCCGTCGATTTTCACTTCCAAGCCGGTCTCTTCTCTGACTTCGCGCAGGGCAGTCTCTTCAAGTGTCTCGCCGGGGTCTGGAGTGCCTTTGGCCAGGCTCCAGCGCACGGGTTGGCTACGGCCACAGAGCACAGTCTCCAGCCGTCCTGCGTTCATCTGGTAGACCACGCCCCCAGCCGAAACCGGGGTTTCAACCCGGGATTTGGCATTCATATCAGTTGATCCTTTTCGCTAACAGGCCCGGCCCACCAAATGGTGGTAACCAAGCATAGGTAACAATTGTAAGTGTCTGGTTTGAGGGCAGTCAATGCGAGGTTGGCTAGACTGATTGCAGAGTAGCCCCACTAGAAGCCACCGCCAATTGCCGGGACAAAGTGTACCTCGCTATTCTCGCCAACCTTGGTCAGCATACCCATGATTGCCACGTCGCCATCTATCGCCACAGCCAAGCTCTCTCGAATCTCATCATCTTCTACCAGTCGGTCTTTGATACCGGGATACATCTCATCCAATCGGTCCACAACCTGGCGGACGTTGCTGGCATCTAGTTCCAGTTTTTTGATACCTGATGTCAGTTTTTGGAGCATGGTTGGTATGAATATAGTGGCCAAAATCCCGGCTCCTTCGAAAAGCGTTTTTCATTGGCAGAGCGGGTAGGTCTGCTGGCTTCAGGTTCTGATATGGCGAGTGGGTTGTCAACCCCAAACTGGAATCAAAAAGGCCGACCATCCGGGAATTACTGCCCGAACAATCGGCCTTTAGCGAGCCTGGTTAAAAGCTGGGTTAGCTTTTGACGCTGTCCCAGCCTGCTTCAAGTATCTTGCCTGGGGTAATCGGCAAACTACGCATCCGGTTGCCCGTGGCGCTGGTCACAGCGTTGGCCACTGCAGCCATCGGTGGGCAGATAGCCGCCTCACCGACTCCACGGACTCCATAAGGATGCCCAGGGTTGGCAACCTCCACGATGACAGTGTCGATCATCGGCAGGTCAAGAGAGGTCGGCATCCGGTAGTCCAAGAAGCTGGAGTTCAGCATCTTGCCAGTGTCGTCGAAGAAATACTCTTCATTGAGGGCCCATCCAATGCCTTGAACCGCTCCTCCCTGCATCTGTCCTTCGACATAGCTGGGGTGGACGGCTTTTCCGGCATCTTGGATCGCTGTGAACCGGGTGACGTCAGTCTTGCCGGTTTCCTGATCAACGGAAACGTCTGCAATGTGCACTGCATGACCGTTGCCCTCACCTGAGGGGTCAACGCTTGATCGACCGGTAATGGAACCGCCTGTAGTTGCCGTCTGGCGGGCCAAGTCTTTGAACGAAAGCCTTAGCTCTTCATCAGATTTGTGAGAAATCATGCCAGCGACGAATTCAATGTCATCTTCAGATGTGTCCCAGATCTTGGCGGCCCGGGAAATCATCTGTTCTTTAACATCTTCAGCGGCGCTAATGGCTGCGATACCGGTGGCAAACGCTGTTCGACTGCCGCCGGTGATGAAGGTGTAGCCAATGGAGTCAGTGTCCACGACGGTGGGTTTCACATCCTCATAAGCTATGCCCAGGGTCTCAGCGGTCTGTTGCGCAATGGACGCCCGGGTTCCGCCGATGTCCACCGAGCCCATGATTAGGCTAACAACGCCGTCGTAGTTGACGGTCATCACCACGCTGGACTGGAAGCCACGGTTGGGCCAGTAGCCACAGGCCACGCCACGTCCGGTGCCATTTTCTAACTTGGACTTGTAATGGTCGTGGTCGCGGGCCGCTTCAAGACATTCCACCAACCCGATGCGCTTGGCCACCAGACCCTCGATGCGTCGCGTGCCTTCTTTGGCCGCGTTCAACAATCGGAAGTCGATGGGGTCGATCTTGAGTTCTCCGCAAATCTCATCAATCAGAGATTCCACGGCGAAGGCTGCCTGGGGTGCACCGGGAGCGCGGTAGGCAGCAGATTTGGGTTTGTTGACGACCACGTCGTACCCGTCCACTTTGCCGTTCTCCACGTCGTAACAGGCAAAGGCGCAGACGATTGCCTGCATGACTGGTGATCCGGGATAAGCACCGGCATCCATGGCCATCTCGGTTTCAACCGCGGTTATTTTGCCGTTGTTTTTTACGCCAATCTTGACCCGCATCCAGGATGCTGGGGCCGGGCCTGAAGCTTCAAAGACCTCAGTCCGGGTCATGATCGCTTTGACTGGCGAACCAGTTTTCTTGGAGAGTACTGCGCAAATGGCGTCCAGATAAGCGGTGATCTTGCCACCAAATCCGCCGCCAATCTCCATAGGGGTGACTTTAATCTGAGACACCGGCAGACGAAGGATATTGGAGACTGTGGCCCGGACCTGGAAAGAGCCTTGAGTGCTGGTCCAGAGGTTTAGCTGGCCGTCTGAATTCCAAAATGCCGTCGTGTTATGGGGTTCAATGTAACCCTGGTGAACGGTGGCGGTAGTGTATTCCTTTTCCATCACCAGGTCAGCCTCGGCAAATCCTTTTTCAAGGTCTCCGGTGGCGTAGCTCATGTGCGTGGAGATATTGCTGGGAGTGTCGGCAGTCTCACCCATGTCATTGGTCCGCAGGTCTTCATGGAGCAACGCAGCGCCAGGCTTCATGGCCTCGCGTACATCAACGACTGATTCCAGAACTTCGTATTCAACTTCAATCAAATCCATCGCCGACTGGGCCACGTGGCCGTTAACCGCAGCAATTGCGGCAATTGGGTGACCCTTAAACAATACTTTGTCACTGGCCATCATGTGGTCGGTGGCAAACTTCAGCGCTGTGTAGTCACCGCCCAGTTCCTCTTTAGAAAGAGAGGCAAAGGGTAGGTCTTTGGCAGTGATGACTGCCCGTACGCCGGGGAAAGCTTCAGCCTTGCTGGTGTCAATCGACTTGACCCTGGCGTGAGGATGGGGGCTGCGCAAGACTTTGGCCTGTAGTGTGCCGGTCAAATTGGTATCGTCGCCGTATCGGGCCCGGCCGGTGACTTTGTCTACGCCATCAGGACGCACCGGACGCGTGCCGACAACGTTATATTCAACTTCCGAGAGAACTTGGTTTGAGGTCATATCGCTACCTCCACAAAATATTAAAACCGGAGTCCCTATTTAATATTAGAAACTCCGGTTGAGTGCCAATGATAAAGGCCGATTATTTGGCCTTGCTAACCTGAAGGACTGCGCGGACTATCTTGTCGTAACCGGTACAGCGGCATAGGTTGCCGGCCAACCAGTGACGGATGCGACCCTCGTCGGCATCGGGTTCCTGGTCCAGCAGACCTTTGGAGGCCAACAGGAATCCTGGTGTGCAGATACCGCACTGTAGTGCCGCGTTCTCCAAGAACGATTGCTGTAGCGGGTGCAGCCCTTCAGGAGTGGCCATACCCTCAATGGTTGTGATGTCTTTGCCCTCAGCTTCTACGCCGAGGACCAGACAGGAGTCGACGATTCTGCCGTCCATGATGACGGTGCAGGCGCCGCAGTTGCCGTCGTTGCAACCCTCCTTGGTTCCAGTCATGCCGAGAACATCCCGTAGGCATTCCAGCAGACTCTGGCGAGGCTCACAAAGAAAGTTGATTACCTCACCGTTCAATGTGGTCTGTACTTGGGTGACTCCAGCCATGGTTAACCTCCCCTGGCTCGTTCGATGGCGATATTGAGAGTGCGGCGTGTCAACACACCAACTAGGTGGGTGCGTTGGCGAATGGTGCCGCGCATGTCGGAAATGGGCTTGGCAGCAGCCTGTGCCAATTCAGAGGCTGCTTGGATTGTCTCTTCATTCACAGGCTTGCCTGCCAGGCTATCTCCGGCTTCCTTGGCAAACACTGGGGTTGGAGCTACAGATGCCAGTGAGATGCGAGCGGAGACGAAGTTTTGTCCCGATGCATCAAGCTGGACACTGGAGCCAACTCCGACAACAGCGATGTCCATCTCATTCCTGGGGATGAACCTCAGGTAGCTGGCGCCGGATTTTGCCTGGGGTGCCGGGATGGAGACTGAGACTAGTATTTCTCCGTCTGCCAGGGCGTTTCGTCCAGGGGCCGTGCACATCTCTTCAACGGGTAGTTGACGAGTTCCATTCGGTCCGGCAATGTTACAAACGCCGCCCAAGGCAATCACAACGGGAATCGAATCTCCGCTGGGGGCTGCGTTACAGATGTTACCGCCAATGGTGGCCCGACCTTGAATCTGGATTCCACCAATCAGAGAGGCAGCGTCCATCAGCCCTGGGTAGGCTGCTGACAGAGTCTCGTCCTGGTAAATCTTATAACAAGGGACTGCCGCTCCAAGTGTGAGGCCATTAGTGGCGTCATAGGAGACGACATTCAAATCGGGAATTTCCTTGATGTCTACGACAAGGGGGGCGGTCCGGCGTCCGGCGCGCATTTGCACCAGCATGTCGGTTCCTCCGGCCATGATCCGGGCCTGGTCTCCCTTGGAAGCCAAAGTCTTAACGGCTTCCTCAATGCTACTAGGTGATAAATAATCAAACGGTTCCAATAGGGCACCTCCTGCGCGAAGAATTATAGCATCGCTGGACACACGGTCAAGCTGTAAAATACAATTCGTTTTTCAGTTCCTAACGGCGCTGGGTATTGGAGGTACTCTAAATTGCCCCAGCCTTCGGCTTTAGATCGATAAAACAACACATTTTAGAGGCCAAAATGACGCAAACCCAAACACCTTATCGGATCAAAGGAACATTCCTAGAGTCTTGCAACTGCGAAGCCGGTTGCAATTGTAACTTTGGCGGATTTCCCGACCATGGCAAATGTGAAGGCATCATTGGAATCCACCTGAGTGAAGGGAAGTTCGGCGAGACCGACATGGCCGGCATGAAAATTGTTTTGGCCGTCAAATGGCCCCAGGCGATTCATGAAGGTAACGGCTCGGCCGCAATGTTCATTGATGAATCAGCCAGCGATGACCAAGTGACCGGAATTGCTACCATCCTGACCGGACAGGCGGGCGGGATGCCTTGGGAAATTCTAGCCACCACCCTTACTGCCCTGGACGGCCCGCACTTGAAAAAGATTAATATGGAAGTGAACGGCCGGAACAGTGGCTTCAGCATCGACGGTATTTTGGACGTCAAGCTGACCCCTCTAATCAACCCCGTCACCGGCGGAGAAAATGAAGTCCACATCGTGTTCCCGGGCGGCGGACTGATCTGGGACGATGGAGACTCGGCCACAACCTCAACGATGCACGTTGATCACGGCGACATCAAATTTGATTACACCGGCCAGAGCGCCTTCTTTGCTCCGGTTGAGTGGAGCAACCAATAGTCCGGGGTAGATTACCCGGCGTATAAAGTTAGGATTCCCAAAATGGGGGCTGCGAATATTGCAGCTCCCGTTTCTTGCAGCCACCGTTTTAGATAATTCTAGTGAACACTTCCAAGCATATAGAGTCGCTCATCAAACGTGACCGGATGATTGTTATTGCCGGCGTGGTGGCCGTGGTGGCCATCGCCTGGGGATACACCATCTACGTGGCCCAGAACAACGCGGAAATGGGAATGTCCATGAGCATAGACTCTGGCAATGTCAGATCCTGGACCGGCGTGGATTTCTTCCTGATGTTCGTAATGTGGGCGGTGATGATGGTGGCCATGATGGTGCCCAGTGCCGCACCCATGATCCTGCTTTTCGCAACCGTCAACCGCCGCCGCCAAGAGCAATCGCGGCCATTCGTCGCCACTGGTGTCTTCCTTTCCGGGTACCTGGTGATCTGGAGTGTTTTCTCATTAGGGGCAACTCTTGGCAACTGGGGCCTGCACCAAGCGTCGCTAATGACATCAATGATGGGCGGAAGTTCCAGCGGATACCTGGGCGGGGCATTGCTAATCACCGCCGGGGTGTTCCAATGGAGCCAGTTGAAATATGTCTGCCTGACCCATTGCCGCAGCCCGTTGAGCTTCCTGATGTCCGATTGGAAAGAGGGCACCGGCGGGGCTTTCAAAATGGGTTTGCTGCACGGACGCTATTGCTTGGGCTGCTGCTGGATTCTTATGACCCTGCTGTTTGTATTGGGAGTGATGAACCTGGTGTGGATAGCCGCACTAGCCGCGTTTGTGCTGGCGGAAAAAGTCATTCCCGGCGGGGAAAAAGCCTCACGGACCACGGGCGTTCTGCTGGTTATCTGGGGCGCCTGGGTGGTTCTGGCGGCGGCTATTTAACTAGGCTTCTTCCACTTGTAGCTTCACTTTCTCGATTGTCTCAACCAATGTCCCACCGGAGAAATCAAATCTGACCAACCCTTCACAATAATCTAAGGCAAGCACTGTTTTTTCTTTTGCAGTTGCGGTAATCGCAGTAAGAGCCGCCCGCCAAGGAATGTCACCTCGATCGTCTTCAGCTGCTCCATCAGGAAGGGCGCCAGACGGCAGACCCGTGGTATGGAAGACGATTCCGTTGTCATTGCTAATCAACACCAGAGACGGAGTCTGAACATCTGAAAGACCTAATCCGGGTATCAGCGCGGCGCAGGTACTGGACATACCGTGTTGGCCAAAAATGACCAAGTCGTGGAACCCGGCGTCTAGCTCCTCAAACGCAGTTCGGAAAACCCGGAATATGTTATGCGCACGAATGTCTTCTCCGGAGGCCAGAAATAGGGCACACACCGGGAATTCACTGCCGGTCGCCGAGACTAGTCCGTCATGCCATTTGACCAGCTTCCCTAAATCATGGCTATCTGGAGTCTCCTGGTGTTCGAGCATTAGTTGATCCCTTCTTTTAAGCCGTGCAGCATGGCGTAAATCGCGTCGTTGATTGGCGTGGCGACTCCCGACTCTGCTCCGGCCCGGATCACCGCGCCGTTCAGCGCCTCGAGTTCCAGTGGACGACCAGCCATCAAGTCAGTGTGCATGGACGCCTGTAGGTCGGCTAAGTGCTCTTCTATGTAACTGGTCGTGTTGGCGACCATGTCTAAGTGCAGCGCCACGCCGCTGGCTCGACCTACCGCGTCGATCTCAGCCAAGCAGGCCAAGACAACTTTCCGCCAATGTGGTTGGGGCATCAGTTCTGCCAAGGTTGCCCGGGCCAAGGAAGTAACCCCAGCCATGGTGGCAATGAACAGAAACTTGCCCCACAGACCCGCTGTGATGTCCGGTAGCACTTCAGCCGGCACTTCCGCAGCGATGAAGGTGTCTCGAATCTCCAGGCAACGTTCTGTCTCTGAGCCGTCGGTCTCGCCCAGGATTATTCGCACCAAACTACCGGTCTGCTTGATTATTCCCGGCCCCAACAGACCAGCTTCTATGAATGCGGCTCCTGGAAGCACCGAACCTGATCCCAGCACATTGGCAGCCGTGATGTAGCTGTCAATGCCGTTTTGCAGGCACAGCACAGTGGTGTTGGGGCCAACCATTGGCTGCATGAACGGCAAGGCGACTTCGCTCTGATAGGTCTTTACGCAGAATAGGGCCAAGTCCACCTCTCCAACCGAAACCGGGTCATCAGTGGCAAGGCATCGGACTATGAATTCCTCGTCGTCCCGTACTACTTTGAGACCGTTGGTCCGTATGGCCTCTAAGTGAGCTCCGCGTGCGATGAGAGAGACTTCGTTCCCGGCGCGAACGAGCATACCGCCAAAATAACCGCCGGTACTGCCGGCTCCCATGACTGCAATTCGCATTTTATGTAGATACTCTTTTGTATTCTTTGAGCCCTGGTGAATCAACTGCATTCACGGGTAACGTTACTAGAAGGCCAACTAATGGCGCAATACTCAAGGCTGATTAGATGTCGTGTCTTTCATCTTTACGCGTAAATGATGTTCTTGACGCCTGTGGCATTTGTCCCTATTCTTTTGGTGGCCTTCTCATAGCATGAATCCAGAGCCGGCTACGTACACAATCAGTACGCGATCAACAGGAGTGGGACATGACCCAACAGCAATCCTCGCCACCAATTCCGGCGCCCGTTCCCCAACCGGAATCCGATTTTTATTGGGAAAAATGCAAAGAGGAAGAATTATGGCTGCGTCATTGCAAATCGTGTGACTCCTCCTACTTCTACCCCAGGGACATCTGCCCTGAGTGTTTCTCCAGAAATACAGACTGGATCAAGAGCAGTGGCAAGGGCATCATCCACACTTTCTCGATCGTCCACCGCGGACCCACTCCACCGTTCCGTGACAAGGCTCCTTACGTTCCGGTGATTATTGAACTAGAAGAAGGTCCCCGCATGCCCAGTAACCTGGTAATTGACGACCCACAACCAGAAAACATCAAAATTGGCTTGGCCGTGGAAGTGGTCTTTGAGGTTCTGGACGAAAAAATCACCCTCCCAAAATTCAAATTAAGCTAAAAAACTCCGCCGCCAATCCCACTAGTTTGGCAGGCGGACTAACGGAGTAAGCATGGCTGCCACAGGAGAACTACGAGGTAAGGTGGCGGTCGTAACCGGCGCCAGTCGAGGTATCGGGCGGGCTATGTCTCTGGCCTTTGCCGCCGCTGGCGCACAGGTGGTGGTGGCCGCTCGGACGGAAAACGAGGCCCCACCGGACTCGCCTTTCGCAAAATACGGTTCAGGCACCATCAACGACACGGCCCAGCAGATTGCCGAAGCCGGCGGCGAGGCGCTGCCGATTACGTGCGATGTCACCAAGTCAGAAGATCTCCGCGACCTGGCGGAGCGCACTGTTAAACACTTTGGCCGCATCGATATCGTGGCATCCAATGCCGGTGTCGACTGTGAATCTCCGGTAGTAGACCTGGAAGAAGAGCTGCTAGATCGTTGCTTAACGGTCAACATCCGTGGCCCAATTCTTCTCTGCAAATACGTCCTGCCACAGATGATCGAACAGAAAGGTGGCGGATCCATTTTCTGCATCACCTCCGGCGCATCAATGGGCTACCGTGAAAACCGCGTGGGCTATTCAATGAGCAAAGCCGCCCTAGACCGGGCCTATCTCAGCATTGCCGAAGAAGTTCGAGAGCACAATATTGCGGTCAATGTGCTTAGCCCTGGACGTGTGGACACCTGGATGAACCGCCGCGGCGACTGGCCCGGGACCGCCCATATACCCATGGAACAACCCGACTCAATCAATAACGCCGCCGTTTGGCTGGCCGCCCAGAAAGCTTCTACGTTCACCGCACAACGAATTGAACGGGCAGAATTCGGTACCAATTGGGGCCCGGGCATACCCGTGCCAACCCCGTAATCAGTTGATCAAACCAACAAGAGAGGAATACAAATGAGTACACCACGTAACGCCATGCAAGAAGTTTCACCAAAACTGGCCGAGTTAACAGCCGACATGCTATTTGGCGATGTTTGGGAACGCTCGGAGCTTTCTAAGCGTGACCGCAGCCTAATTACCGTCGCCAACCTGGTTGCGCTGTATCGGACCGATCAACTCCGAGGTCACATTGGCCGGGCGTTAGACAACGGCGTAACAAAGTCTGAGATCAGTGAAGTAATTCTGCACACCACTATGTATGCCGGCTGGCCCGTTGGTGCCAACGCTGTTCGCATTGCCAAAGAAGTTTTTGACGAGCGCGGCATTTAATCAGCGCGTTTTACCCTTGCCCAGCATCTTGTAATTTTGACGTTCAAGAGGGAAACCATGCCTAAAATGACCGGGGCCAAATACCTGGCCGAAACCCTAAAAGCCTATGGCGTATCCCACGTGTTCTTCGTGCCAGCGGTCCTACGTAGATCTCTGGCCGAGATGGATATGGTGGGTATCAAACGTGTGGTAACCCACGGCGAAAAGGCCGCTGCTTACATGGCCGACGGCTACGCCAGAGCCTCCAACAAGGTCGGGGTCTGTATGGCCCAGTCAGTCGGCGCAGTCAACCTGGCTGCTGGCCTACAAGATGCTTACTTAGGTCTGTCACCGGTTCTAGCCCTGACCGGACACAAGTCCAACTTGCAGCAGAGCCGCAACGCCTACCAGGAACTCGAACACTCAAAGCCATTTGCATCTGTAACCAAGTTCAGCGCAGAAGTCGATTCAGTGAACGACCTGCCCGGGCTGCTGCGCCAGGCCTTCCGCGAAGCCACCACCGGCGCTCCGGCGCCGGTGCATCTGGACTTCCAGGGCATCAGTGGCAACGTGGTTGAAGACGGAGAAGCTGATCTGGAAGTTCTGCTCGAAGAGTCGTTCACAGCGCGCCCGGCATTCAGGCCAGAGCCGGAACCGGAAAGAGTTCGTGAAGCAGCCCAAGTATTGGCCAACGCCCAGCGTCCGGTGATTATCGCAGGCGGCGGTGTCACATCGTCGGGTGCCAAGCAAGAAGTGCTGGAACTCGCCGAGTTGCTGAACATCCCGGTGGCGACTTCCCTGAACGCGAAGAACACAATTCCAGATAATCACCCGCTGGCTGTAGGGGTTGTCGGTTCCTATTCCCGCTGGTGCGCCAACCGGGTGGTCCATGAGGCCGACCTGGTCCTGTACATCGGCAGCCATACCGGCAGCCAGGTCACCAACGAGTGGCGTGTACCGGCCATCGGAACACCAGTGATTCAAATCGACATCGACCCTTCAGAACTGGGCCGAACCTACTCTGCTCAAGTGGCACTGCAAGGTGATGCTAAGGCCAGCACACGAAGGTTAATCGAGGCTTCAGAGCCGGTTGGAGACCGTTCGGCTTGGGTGTCTCGAGCCCAGGAACTAGTCAAAGAATGGCGAGACGAAGTTGCCCCACGTGCCAACTCTGAGGCGATTCCCATCATCCCGGAACGACTCTGCAACGAACTAACAAAGTGGTTGCCTTCCGATGCCATGCTAGTAGCCGACACCGGCCACGCCGGCATCTGGACCGGTTCCATGGTAGACATGAACGAACCCGGCCAAGGATTCATCCGCTGCGCCGGTTCTTTGGGTTGGGGATTGTCAGCGGCGATGGGCGCCAAGGCTGCCCTTCCTGACCGTCCCGTGGTCTGCTTCAGCGGCGACGGTGGTTTCTGGTATCACATAGCCGAGCTTGAGACTGCGGTAAGGAACAATATCCCCGTAGTGACAGTGGTCAACAACAACCATGCGTTGGCGCAAGACATGCGCGGCGACCGGCGGGCCTATGAGGGCCTGGAAGGAGGAAATCCGGAAGAACTCTGGAACTTCTCTGACATCGACCTATCAAAAGTAGCCGAGTCCATGGGCGCTTTCGGAATTCGAGTTACCAAACCTGGAGATATCCAGAATGCGATCGAACAGGCCATCGCATCGGGTCGCCCGGCGGTTGTTGATGTGGTGACAGATCAATTCGACAGCGAGGCTCCGGTTCCGTGGGCACCATAGTAGCTGCCAGTTAACAGCTTTAACCTATCGGCAAATAAAAAGCCCGCTAGTTTTAACTGGCGGGCTTTTTCGTTAAGTCTGTTTGGCTTTTCGTAGGAACTCTTTGGTGGCCTCGTAGTTTCGAGCGCCACCACGTTTTATGGGCGGCATCAGGTAGATGTTGTTGAGGCGGGCTGCTTGGAATTTCTCGTAAAGCTCCAGGGCTATGTCGACTCCGGAGCGTCCAGACTCCAACTCGGCCTTGACTGATTCTGGGACTGAGCTGAAAAGAACGCCGTCTTTTTCCAGGATTTGCAGCCCAAAATAGACTGGGTGGGTGCCTGCTTTATCGGCATGGTAACCGTACGATTCTCGGTACCGACCCACATGGTCAACATTGAAGATGGGTTGTGTGATTAAGAATTTTGCACCAGCTCGGACTTTGCGGACTGCTAGTTTCACTTCTTCTTCAATTGGCTTGCCGAGGTCTACAGTCGCGCCGACGCAGAAATCTGTGGGCGTGCGCAGGTTGCTTTCTTCGAAGTCACGTCCCTGGTTCATTTCAGCTATGCTGCTGATGAATCCCGTGGGTTGATAGTCGTTTACCGAAGCTACACGGGGCTGGTCGTTTTTACCAAACGGGTCGCCCTGCACTACCACTACATTCTGCAAACCCAGCATTTGTGCGCCAAGCAATTGGGATTGCAAGGCCAGCTTGTTCATGTCGCGGGTTGCCATGGTAAATACGGCGTCTTTGCCAGTCCGCTGAATAGCAGCGGCCAACATAACCGAGTTGGTCCTGACGGCACGTCCCGGATTGTAAGCAACCGAGATGAAATTGGCATCTATCTGAGACTCGTCCACGATTGCCGTGTCACCGGAACGAGGCGGGGAGAAATCGCAGATGATCGACGTGTGGCCGGTGGCTTCGAAGCAGCCCTCGGTGATTTTCACCAAAGCTGCACCTCCAGTAGTTTTCTCCGGGATTTTTTACGAGTTAGGAAGATAGCTTGGCCAGATGGGCTTTGAACAGGTCAATGGATTTACGTTCAGACAGCCCAACGAAGTATCGGTATCCCATAATGTATTCCACGATGTCCCTGGCCATCATCAACAGATGATCTTTGGGCTCAGACAAGTGGAACAAACTGTCGACACCGTCTTCCAGACCGACGTAAAGAGTATCTTCCACCAAAAGGGTTTCATCCTTGGTCATCTCTTTACGGCCTATCCACCGGGCAAAGACAAATGGCAGGTTGGTCATGGTGTGCCATTCTTCGCCCAGGTCATACCGGTGAGAGTAGCCCCTGGAACCACGTCGGCGACGCAGAGCATCGTCCCCGGAGATCACAAAGGCGTCATGTTCGTCTGCCATCTCCACGTAGGAACCAGGGTTGCCATTGAATTTCTCAGCCAGCAACACGTCAAACAATCTGCGAGTGGTCGTATCTGCTGTACCCGCAGCAATCGTCGCCCCGACAAGTTCTTCAATGGGTTTCTTGGAATACAGCAGGTTGCTGCCGGCCTTGTTGGATGCTGAAAGACAGAAACCTGCTATAGGGTCACAGATATCTTCTAGTTCAAAACTATCTACCAGGCTAACCGGTCCGGCGTTGATCTCGCCGTCTCGTAATGCCTGGGGTATATCTTTGAGGCGCACATCCTTTAGGACGAGTCCACGGCGCTCCATATCGATATAAAAGGGTTCAAAGTTGAGGTCTATAACTCGGCCGACAACGGTTGGCATGTATCTGCACCACGTAAAGGTCAAAAATTTAGGAGATTCTATTTCAGGGTCATCAAATAAACACGCTGGTGGGCTTGCGTGTCTATGTGAATCGCTTCCTGATTTTAGGGGTATTGAAAAACACCGTCAAGACGACCACAAAGAGAATAAACCAACAACTTAACCAGGTGTAAAAATAGCGCTAGACAAGTCCGCAGAATCGACATTGGCATAGCACTAACGTAAACTTGGCAATAGAGGAATATTTGCGTACTTTCGTATTCATAGCCAGCTTTTTTGTGCTTGCCGGTTTCATATTCTCTAGCTCTGCGGTCACCCGCGCCGACGAGGGTAACATCCTGGTGGTTGAGGCCAAAGCGGAGAGCCAATTCCCGGACGGGATAAAGTTCTCCGTAATTACCAGCAGCGTTGACCGTATCGATGACATTCGCGTGTTCTTCAGCAAAGTGGACCAACACGGCCGCAGCGCCTACCGATCGGTAGAATTCGAGGCTGGTGACCCCGGTGACAACGTAGTTGGCGAGTCCGTTCTCCCCAGCGGTTCCGGCGGCGATTATTATCCGCCTGGAACCAAGATCGAGTACTCATTTGAGGTCCGGGACAAGGCCGGCGCGGTGGTACGAACAGAGTCCAAAGAATTCGTCTACGAAGACAATCGGTTTGAATGGCTGACAGTTGTTGAAGACTTAATAACCGTTTATTACTACGGTGAATATGTGGAGGATCGCGCGAATATTGTTCTTGAGGCGGCCAAGCAAAATCTGCAAAAGATGGTGCCAGTGCTTGGCATTGCCCCCACTGAGCCGCTACGAATCGTTTCCTACAATAATTACCGGCATATGGCCTCAGCGTTGCCTTTCCGCTCCCAGGCCGTCAGTGAAGGCTTACAGACCCAGGGAATGGCCTTCAGCAACGAGCGTGTCCTGTTGGTCCATGGTTTTGACCCAACAGTGACCGGGACTGTTTCCCATGAATTTACTCACCTGCTAGTGGGCGAGGCTGCCGGGTCAGCTATCAGCCAGGTGCCATCCTGGCTCAATGAAGGTCTAGCCGAGTACGGAAACATAGACCCCACTGATGACTATGATGCTGCCCTCCGCTATGGAATCTACACCCGCAGGATCAAACCACTGTGGTATTTGAATTCTTTTGGCGGCACCCCGGAAGATATCATCATTGCCTATGGCCAAGGCCGTTCGGTGGTCCAGTACATGATTGACACCTACGGGGAAGGGCGCATGGCAGCTTTGTTCCCAGTGCTACAACGTACCTTGGACATCGACCTGGCATTGTTGGAGGTATACGGGCTGGACCAATTTGGACTGGATTCTGCCTGGCGCACGTTCATGGGTCTGGAACCGCTGCCATCTCCCGACGAACTGGAAACCCAACTAGGCGATACGTCAGAAAGCACTGCCATCGAAGACGCATCTCCGGAAGATTCTGGTGACGCGCCAGACTCTTTTGCAGGTACCAGTTTGCCGGAAAGCACACCGGAGGCAGAAGACCAAGTAACCGGGGACGCTGAGGACGGTGATGAGCAGCCGGTGGACGGTTCTAATTCGCCAGGGTGCAGTGTAGCGGCCAGTGGATCAGGCGGCGATCCAACTGGGATTGGCATGCTGTTGTTGCTGGGTAGCCCGCTGGGATTAGTGGCATTACCCCGATTGCGCCGTCGCTGGCCCTTCCGCTAGCCAGACTTTAAACAATCACTCGTTTCTACTTGGGTAGAGTTGTGCCTATCGTTTAGCCGACCGGTGGGTCAACGGGCTCGGGGGTTGAAGGCGTCATTCACTGCATCACCCAGCAGATTGAAAGTGAACAGCAGCACTGAAAGGGTGAGCACCGGGAACAGCAAAAGATGCGGGTTGGACCGCAGCACTGAGATGCTACCGTTCTCGAAAATCATCAGCCCAAGACTTGGCGTTGGCGGCTGAATACCAATGCCCAAGAAGCTCAGCAGAATCTCTGATCCGGCCACAGCAGCCAGTCCGGCTGAAACCGTGACGATTACGGGTCCCATGACGTTGGGCAAAACATGCCGAAATAGTATTCGTGGCGTAGTCGCGCCAATAGACCGAGCGGCTTCCACGTATTGGTTCTCCCGGACCTGCAAGACCTGACCACGTACCAATCTGGCCATCCCAAACCAAGAAAAAATGGTCAAGGCCATCGATAGAACCAGATAGTCAACGACGCCAAGACTCACAATGTCGAAGTTTACGACGTCTTCTATCTCCCTGACCCATTTGGTGACCGGCGCCTTGACGGTGGAGATGATTATCAACACAAGGAAAATCTCAGGGAACGCCGAAGTCACCTCCCCCACCCGCATTATCAAGGTGTCTATGTATTTGCCAAAATAACCGGCCAACAACCCCATGGTGATGCCAATGGCCAGGCTGCCCGTTACCAGAGTAACTATGGTGATGATTACAGTGGTACGCAGTCCGTAGATGATTCTAGTCATCTGATCGCGTCCCAGCCGGTCGGTCCCAAACGGGTGGGTTATGCTGGGGCCCTGCTTGGCAATGGACAGGTTTTGGTCGTTGTAGTCGTACGGAGTGACCACCGGAGCCAATATCCCTGCCCCGTACATCACAACGATTATCGAGAGGCAGGCAACTCCGATTTTCTTCCGGAGCAACCTGTGGAATGAAATTGCCCAATAACTACGGCTAACCTGGTCTCTTTCGCCAAGGCCTGGTTGCTCTACCTCGTTAAGAAGCATATTCGCCCCCCAGTCTGATTCTGGGGTCCAACCAGGGGTACAACATGTCAACTAGCAGGTTGGCAATCACAAACATCGTGGTGCCAATGATTATCACGGCGTTGATGATCGGGAAGTCCCTAGAAAATATGGACTCGATGAACAGGTTTCCAATGCCAGGAATGCCGAAGAACCGCTCCACGATGAACGAGGTAAATGCTATTCCAGCCAGGGAGAATCCCAGCATGGTAATCACCGGGATCATGGCGTTTCTCAGGACGTGCCGACGCTGCACCACAAATTCGGACAACCCCTTGGCGCGGGCCGTGCGGATATAGTCCTGCCCGATCACTTCCAGAGTGCTGGCGCGGGTCAACCTGGTGATGATGGCGATGCCCGGCACACCCATGACCACTGCGGGCAATATTATTCTCGTGTCAAAAAATCCTCCCCATCCGTGGGTGGGAAGAATATCCAGCTTTAAGGCAAACACCAGTAGCACGACCGGCGCAGTGAGAAAAACGGGTATGGATTGGCCAAGCAGCGTCATGGCAACGGTCCCCGTGTCCCAGAATGTCCCTTGACGCAGGGCGGCAAAGAGACCCAAGGGTATGCCAATAGACACAGATAGGAAGAGCGCCGCAAAATTCAACTGAGCGGATACCCACATTTTCTTTTTCAGGAGTTCGCTAACGGTCCGGCCACGGTATTTGAAGCTTTCGCCAAAATCGCCACGGACTACGTTACTCAGATAGCGACCGTATTGGATGAAAATAGGGTCGTTGAAGCCTCGTTGCTCTCGGATACGCTCAACGACTTTTTCGTCGGCGTATTGACCCATCAGCACTTCAACCGGGTCTCCCGGACCAAATCTACCTAGGGCGAAGGTAATGAACGACACAATCAATAGGATGATTGGCAGCCATAACAATCGCTTAGCTATATAAGTCCCCAATCTGTAGTCCTACCCTACTTGTCTGTCAGGTAAACGTGCCTGAGTTTGGGGATAATCAGCGGCGTTTGCAGGTAGTCGTGCACATTGGGTTTCACCAACAGATATCGCTCGCCGCTGTACCAGAGGGGGATCCAGGGCGCGTCATCCAAGATGGTCTGTTCAACTTCGCTGTATATGCTGAAGCGCAGCGTTTCGTCGCCCTCGGTCCGAGCTTGTTCCAAAAGTGAATCCACTTTCGGGCTCCTGTAATTCGTGTGGTTGTTGCTGGAATCGCTATAGAACAGAATGTCTAGGAAGTTCTCGGGGTCTGGATAGTCGGCAATCCAACCAATATCAAACATCTGGAAACGCCGTTTGTTCAAGTCCTTCAAGAACGTGGCAAATTCAGTCTGTTGGAACTCGGTCTTAATCCCGAGGTTTTTCTCCCACATCGCCAATATAACTTCCATATCCAGGCTCACGTTGGCGCCGAAGCTGCCTGGCGTGGTGATAGTGATGGGAGGCATGTCGTCCAGGTTGTCGCCATACTTGGATTCAAGCAGCAGTTGTTTAGCCCTTTCCGGGTCAAACTCATAGCCGGAAATAGATGGGTTGAAGCCAGGGAAACCGGGCGGCAGAATGCCGGTGGCCGGCACAACCTGGTCGCCCAAAACGATGGTCGCAATCTCGTTTTTGTCGATCGCCAGGTTCAAGGCCTTGCGGACATTGATGTCGTCCAAGGGTGGTTCGTTCACATTCAGGCCAATGTACTGGATGCTGAAAGACGGAGCGGCCCGTAAAAGCTCAGCATTTAAGCTATGGGTGGGATCAAGTAGCCGGTCCAAGTCGGCTAAACCGACGCCAGCGATATCGATTTCATCGTTCTCGTACATCAGCATTGACGTGCCGCCGCTGAGAATCATTTCGACTTCAGCCAGTTTTGCTGCGCCCAAGTGGTAGCCTTCGTGGCGGCTTAGTACCAGCGTTTCACCCACTTTGTAATCGGTCATCTTGAACGGTCCAGTCCCGTTGGGCTCCCGGAACCAGCTCTTGGGGTTGGCATCAACGTTTTCTTGGTCTAGAACAAAGGCCGTTGGGTAAGTGAGCTTGGCCAAGAAGAACGACTTGGATTCGTCGATTGTGATTTCAATGGTGCGCTCGTTGATGACGCGGACGCCGGAAATTTCCAGTGCGTCGCCGGTCAACTTGGCGTCTACACCGACGATGTCTCCCAGATACTGGTCAACATTGGGGGCTTCGGTCAGCGGGTTGGTAGCCCTTTCCAGTGACCAACGAACGTCCTCAGCTGTTACCGGTTTACCATTGTGGAACGTGGCGTCTGGGCGAATCCTAAACGTATAGACTCGGCCATCGGTTGAGATGTCCCAACTCTCAGCCAAGTCGGC
>DUCU01000129.1:30382-31046 GCA_012959605.1 Dehalococcoidia bacterium
ATGATCTGTGCGGAAGTAGCGTCCGTTGTAAGGTGAGGATCAAGAGTGGGCGGGTCAACGAACAGGCGCACAAAGCGTCCGCCTTCCAAAGGTTCGCCGCTGTCTTCTGCACCGCTGGTCTCAGCAGCGCTGGATGAGGCGGTAGCTTCGGGTGTTTTTTTAGTTGTTTCAGAACTGTCGCTACTCGATGAACCGGAACATCCGGCCAGCAAAACCAGCAATCCAAAGGCCAACAAGAGTGTTTTCCAACCCATAGTCTTGATCCTTAATAAATAAAATATATCGGTCTAATCTTTAATATTGGGTATTTGAGAGCGGGATTTTAGCGTATTGGTCTAAGCCTATTTTAGGTAGCCAAGCCGCTTTATTACAATGGAACGATTGGGCCGTTTCCGTAATTCAGCGTTTTGAGCCTATGGCCAATCGCTGATACTCCTTGTAAGAGCCACGCTCATTTGCTAACATATTTGAGCCTACTTGAAACTGTGTCCGGTTGGCCGTGTCCCTGGGATATTTCCAACCAAGACGTAGTATCTAAAATTTCATCGCGGCGAGCGTAGCCAAGAGGCCTAAGGCGCCTGTCTGTGGCACAGGAGATCACGGGTTCGAATCCCGTCGCTCGCCCCACCAGAAATTTTACTCGATTCATTCCTAACAAGCTCCC
>DUCU01000129.1:31056-31462 GCA_012959605.1 Dehalococcoidia bacterium
GGCTTCGAACCCAGGGGTTGTGAGTTCGAATCTCGCCGGGCGCACCACTTGCTAGGCACAAAGAAGCCCTCTGACTACATGTCAGGGGGCTTCTTCTTTAGGCTATCTGTGCAGATTCTGTGCAACTTTTATTTTTGGGGCAAGAATTCAGAGGGGACGGAAAGTTGGGCCTAGGGTTAGACCTGCAGTTGGTTGGCGATCAGGACTGCCAGAACTGGGACCATTCCCAGGTTGGTGCCTAAAATCGCGTAATAGGCCCAAGAGGATTTTTCTGCTTTGGGGGGATTCATCAAAGTTGCTATGAATCCATTCTCTCAGACTGAAACAACTTGGTGCAGTACGTCTGGTGCCATCAGAATGACCTTTATGGGCCACTAAATCAGACCGATTGTGCATGTGTCAGTTG
>DUCU01000129.1:31472-55789 GCA_012959605.1 Dehalococcoidia bacterium
GGGCCTAGGGTTAGACCTGCAGTTGGTTGGCGATCAGGACTGCCAGAACTGGGACCATTCCCAGGTTGGTGCCATCAGAATGACCTTTATGGGCCACTAAATCAGACCGATTGTGCATGTGTCAGTTGTTGGCTCCATTAACACAGGACCGCCAGGTTTTTGGGTGGTTTTGAGGGACCGTCACTCCCCCTCCTTCTTTTTTGATGCCTGAACCCGTTCTCGTTCCCGGCGCCTGGCAGCGTAGCATTTGCCACTGCTACGAATTGATTAAGGGCAGCACCATATTGGCAATTTAGTTGGGGGAAAGACAAAGGCGTTGCGAAGAACTCGTTTTGGAAACCTCGAACTTAGATCAAACCGGGGTATAGCAGTCTGGACTCAGACTGTTAGGTCAGTGGGGAACGGGACCACTCCGGTGCCGTCAATCATGTGTTTGGGCATGAAGTATTCGCGACTTTCCGGGCCACCGAACCCTTCAATGAAAGATTGCACGATTCCATCAGACTCCAGAGCTGCGCGGACAATTTGCTTGTTAAAGTTACTGATGCTTTCAGATCCGATGAACTCATCAACCGGCATCCAGAGACATTCTTGAATCTCGGCGGTCTGCATGGTGATCTCTTTGCTCAATGGGCGAAGTTTACCAACAAAGTAGATATCTGATTTTCCGTAACGGTAGCCGTGCCATTGCCGGAAACAGGCAATGGACTCAAACACTGCTTTGACGCCGGTCTCCTCAAAGACCTCTCGTTCTACAGCCTGTCCAAGGTGTTCACCGGCCAGCAGCGCTCCACCGGGCAGTTTTAGAGTTGGTTTTCGTCCCCCAACACCGTATTTCTCTCGTACTACCAACAGGTCATTCTCTGGAGTTAGCACTACCCCGCCAATTCCGATGTAATGGGTGGCAAATGGTGGGATGTGAGAGCCGGCAACCAAAAGGCACGTGAGCAGGATATAGTCGTCGCCCGTATGGTGAAAATCAAATCCCCGGTCAATGGCCTTGGGAAGCAACGCCGATTGAACCTTGGGTATCTCCAGCCAGATGGTCAGGTAGCCATCGGCGGTCCATTGCTCCATTGATATGGCAAGCCTGGCATCAAATTCTTCTGGGTCGGCGGGCAATCCGGAGGGAACGATTACCATACCGTTGAAAGGGTTGGGTTTGCACTCTAGAATCTCTGCCATTTGTGCCTCGTTTATTTATGGTTAGATACGCCGGGAATCGGCTGGTTTGAAGTCCCATGCAGTCAGGTGACGGATGCATAGCATACCCCAAAATCATAACCGGAAAACAGTCACTATAACCGTGTAAAATTGACACTTTAGGGTGGCTTTATGACCACAAACTGGCCATTATGTAAACAATTCAAAAATCCGCCCTGTGCTAAGATTTCTCCATGCCCCTCTCACAGTTTCATCCACTGGTCCAAGAGTGGTTCAATACCAGGTTTTCAGAGCCAACCGACGCCCAGGTTGACGGCTGGCCAGCCATTGCGGAGGGTCGCCACACGCTGATTGCGGCTCCCACTGGGTCGGGCAAGACCCTGGCCGCATTCATGACCTGCATCGACAGTCTGATCCGGCAGGGGCTGGCCGGCGAGATACCAGATACCACCCAGGTGGTTTACGTATCACCCCTGAAAGCCCTCTCCAACGACATCCAGAAAAACCTGTCCACACCACTGGAAGAAATTTCTGTACTGGCAGAAGCTGCTGGAACACCGTTGCCGGAGATTCGAGCGGTCGTGCGCACCGGGGACACCAAGGCCTACGACCGCGCCAAGATGGCAAAACGCCCGCCCCATATCCTGATCACCACCCCAGAGTCGCTCTACATACTGCTTACTTCCAGAAGTGGACGCCAAGGTCTGACCGGTGTCCGAACGTTGATTCTTGATGAGATACACGCGGTGGCAGACGACAAACGTGGCTCCCATCTTTCGCTGTCAGTTGAGCGACTTTGCGCCTTAGCAGATAACCCAATCGTCCGCATCGGTCTTTCGGCCACCCAGCGGCCTATAGAAGAAATTGGTCGGCTCTTGGTGGGTAGTAATTCCATATCTGCCGACAACAAACCTGATTGCTTGATCGTGAACACCGGTCACGCCAGGACAATAGATCTGGCCATCGAATTGCCACTGCGAGAGTTGGGCCCCATTGCCTCCCATGAGATGTGGGGCGAGGCATTGGACTCGGTGGCCGACCTGGTACGCGCACATGGAACCACGTTGGTTTTCGTTAATACTCGGAGGTTGGTGGAACGGCTGTCCCATCAACTTTCCGAGCGACTGGGTGAAGACGCTGTCGTCGCCCATCACGGCAGCCTTTCTCGCACCACCCGCTTGGCCGCCGAACAGAAACTCAAGGGAGGACTGGTCAAGGTCTGTGTTGCCACGGCCTCACTTGAACTGGGAATCGATATCGGAGTTGTAGACCTGGTCTGCCAGATTGGTTCTCCCAGGTCAATTGGCGTGTTGCTCCAGCGTGTAGGCCGTTCTGGTCACCAAGTTGGAGGCACGCCGAAGGGAAGACTGTTTCCGTTGACTCGAGACGAACTTTCAGAATGTATTGCCTTGGCCAGGGCGGTCAAACGAGGCAACCTAGACACTCTAGTAATACCGCCTTGGCCGATAGACGTGCTGGCCCAGCAGATTGTGGCATCCTGCGCTCAAGAAGAATGGACCGAGAATGACCTGTTCGCCCTGAGTCGCAGCGCCTACCCGTACCGCGAACTGCCGCGAGAGAAGTTTGACCACGTAGTGGAGGTCCTCTCCGAGGGGTTCACGTTGCGGCAGGGACGTCGCGGGGCGTTTCTCCACCGCGACGGTATCAATCTGAAGGTCAAAGGAAGACGCGGCGCGCCCATCGCGGCCATGACCAGCGGCGGTGCAATTCCAAACAACGCCGATTACGACGTGATCCTTGAACCCGAAGAAACTTTTGTCGGGACCGTAAATGAAGACTTTGCCATTGAGAGCTTGGCCGGCGATGTGTTTCTGTTGGGGAACACTCCCTGGAAAATTCGCCGAGTGGAAAGCGGCAAGGTTCGCGTGGAAGACGCCCAGGGCCAGCCGCCATCAGTGCCGTTTTGGCTTGGCGAAGCTCCGGGCCGCACCTGGGAATTGTCCCAGGAAGCCTCCGAGTTGCGGGAAGGCATAGATCAACGCCTGGATGACCATGCAGTAGCTCAGGCCTGGGTGATGGCAGAGTCAGGAGTCGACGAAGAATCCAGCCGTCAATTGGTTGCTTATCTTGAAGAAGGTAAGCGAGTCTTGGGAGTTGTCCCGTCCATGGCTAAGGTTGTGGCCGAGCGGTTCTTCGATGAGAGCGGCGGCATGCAACTGGTGATACATGCGCCTTTTGGGGCCAAGATTAACCGCGCGTGGGGCATGGCCTTGCGCAAGAAGATCTGTCGGGCCTTCGATTTTGAATTGCAGGCAACCGCCACCGATGATGGTCTGAACTTTGCCCTTGGTCCCGGCCTGTCCATGCCGGTCGACGACGTATTCACCTACGTGAACGAACGGACCATTCAAGACGTGTTGCAACAGGCCATCCTGCAGGCTCCACTGTTTGGCACTCGCTGGCGTTGGAACGCGACCAGATCGCTGGCGATATTGCGTCACTCCGGTGGCCGCAAAGTACCTGCGCCCCTGATTCGGATGCGTTCTGAAGACCTGTTAGCTTCGGTTTTTCCTGCTCAGGTGGCCTGTCAGGACAACGCAATTCCGGGCGATATTGAGATCCCCGACCATCCACTGGTTTTTGAGACCATGCGCGATTGTTTGACTGAAGCCATGGACGTTGAAGGCTGCAAGGAATTACTAGGCGGTATCAACGACGGCAGCATTGAGATATTTGGCCGGGACACGGTCCAGCCGTCGGCTTTCTCCCATCAGATTCTGAACGCCATGCCCTACGCCTTCTTGGATGACGCGCCGCTGGAAGAGCGTCGAGCCAGGGCAGTATCTCTGCGGCGCGCTCTGCCTGAGGACTCGCGGGACTTGAGCGCTTTGAATCCAGCAGCCATCGTGCAGGAATCGATCAACGCCTGGCCTCGAATGCAGGACGCCGACGAACTCCACGATGCGCTTTTGATTCTGGGAGTGTTGGCAGAGTCGACAGCCCTCGCCAGCGCCGCTCAAAACTGCATGGGGGCCATTCCCCTCTGGTTTGAATCGCTGATGGCCGCAGGTCGTGTTTATAGAATGCAATCGGACAGCGTCTACTACTGGGTGGCTGCTGAGCGCCTGTCACTCCTGCGTCCGGTCTACCCGAAAGCTTCTTTCTCACCCGTTCCACCAGCCCATCTGCTAGAGGCTTCTGTCGAAAATAAGAACGCCAGAGAAGACAACATCTATTGGGTGATGCGCGGCTGGGTGGAATGCTCCGGCCCCCTGACCGCCACGGAATTGGTCCTGGCTTTAGGACTGCCCCTTGACGACGTCGTTTACGGATTGGCGACACTGAAGAACGAAGGTGTTGTCCTCAGAGGGAGTTTCCGAACCGAAATAGAGGAAGAAGAATTCTGCGACCGCCGCATACTCTTCCGAATACACCGCTCCACCATTGACACACTCCGACGGGAGGTTGAACCGGTACCGCCGGCAGCCTTCATGCGATTCCTTCTGCGTTGGCAGCACGTTGACCCGGCAGTACGACTCCAAGGGGAGGGAGGCCTGCTGACGGCGATCGAACAGCTACAGGGATTTGAGTCAGCATCAGGTGCCATCGAAGACGAAGTTCTGCTGCCCAGGGTTTCAGATTACAGCTCAGCCATGCTGGACCGACTTTGTCTGGGCGGAGAAGTCCTCTGGGGCCGTGTTTCGTCAAAGACCACCCAGAAACCAAACGACGAATCAATGCCATTGAGCCGGTCATCGTTCACCAGAGCTACGCCAATAACAATGGTGCTGCGCGATTCGCTAGACTGGATTCTGGGCCCAACCGACCCCGATTCAGAGCAACTAACCGGTGCGGTTAAGGAAGTGGCTGAAGTCCTGAAAAACCGGGGGGCGTCATTCCTGTCGGACATTGTTACGGCGACCCAGCGTTTGCCATCAGATGTCGAAGAAGCGCTCTGGACGCTGGCAGCAACGGGACGGGCCACTGTAGACGGCGTTGAAGCACTGCGCCAACGGTTGGGCGGTACGGTGCGTCGGCCCCGCAGAAACAACAGACGCGGTGGCCGGGACAACTCCCGCACCAGCCTGAACCGGCGGCGTGGGTACAGTCGTTGGTCATTGCTAGAACCTTTCGACCCCGTGGACGACCGCAGTGAACCCATCGCAAGACAACTTTTGGACCGTTACGGCCTCATATTTCCAGAGTTGCTGGCCCGTGATGGCCTCACCTACCGCTGGCGAGACCTGGTGCGAGTGCTGCGGCGATTGGAAGCCAGAGGGGAGATTAGGGGTGGTCGGTTTGTCTCGGGATACATCGGCGAGCAATTCGCTCTGCCGGAAGCCGTTGATCAGTTGCGCAAGACCAAGAACACTGAGGCAGATGGTCGATTTATTTCTGTGTCTGCGTGCGACTCGCTGAACCTTGCTGGAATCACCTCACCTGGGAGGCGAGTACCTGCATTGGGACGGAACCGTCTGGTGTACCGCGACGGCGTTCCCATCGCGTCGATGGAAAACGGTGCGGTGGTTGAGTTGACCAACGTCAGCCCTGAAATCATGGACCAAGCCAAAATCGCCCTCAGCGTGCCCATCTCCCATTCCGGGTATCAGATGGATCATCCGGATTTGGTGATCGTTTAAAATTCACCTGTTGGTCCTCTAACAAGCTCCACAATTGATAATCAAGGGTGCCTATGCTAACGTTGCTAAGCACTTTCTACGCCTCTCCACCCAATTAAATCCAGACCAACATGCCTGGTTCATCGGGTGACTGGATTGGCAATTTCACAAAGGCGGCCCCATTGTCCGAGTTTCGTTTTTCATCCAACCCAAACCAGGCGCATATGGTTGACTGGCAACCCTGGGGTTCCGCTGCATTTGCCAAAGCCCAAGAAAAAGATAGACCTGTTTTTCTGTCCATTTCCGCCGTGTGGTGCTACTGGTGCCACGTGATGGATGAGACCACCTATACCGACCCCGATGTACAAGAGATTCTCAGCGAGAACTTTGTAGCCATTCGGGTGGACAATGACCACCGTCCGGATATCAACTCCAGATATAACGTGGGCGGCTGGCCCACCACTGGTTTTCTCACCGGGCACGGCGGTTTGGTCGGCGGCGCCACCTACCTACCTCCCGACCAGCTGATTTCCATGATGGCGGAGTTTATTGACGCCTATAAGAACGACCGCACTACCCTTTACACGGAAGCCAGAGAACTACTGGGCCGACGCCGGACCCACGCACGCCGAATCGTTGCGGGGCCCGAACTGGATGTGTCGGTTGTGGACATGGTTTCGCGCATCGTCGCTGGAGCTTATGACTCCACCAACGGCGGTTTTGGCAGCGAGCCCAAGTTCCCAAATGCCTCGATAGTGCGCTTTGTAAACCATCTCTACCGCACCAGTGGCGAAGATTTTTATGGTTCCATGTTAATCAAGACCCTAGACAGCATGTCCCAAGGTCAGGTCTTGGATGCTGCCGATGGCGGGTTCTTCAGGCACTGTGCCGAGGCAGACTGGACCCAACCACAGCACGAAAAACTTCTGGAAGACAATCTCAATTTGGTCCGGGAATTCCTTGACTCCAGCATCTTGTTGGAACGCCCTCGATACCGTGATACGGCCAAGCAGACCATCAGTTATCTAATGGATCAGCTATACGACCCCGCTGTGCCCGGATTCAGGGGCAGCCAAGGTGCTCATTCCGAATATTTCTCCCTGAGTGCCGACCACAGGACTGTCGAAGGCCGTCCTGACTCGGACCCATCTTGTTACGTCAGCAGCAATGCCCTCGCCGTAACTGTACTTCTGGATGCGGCTTGGAAGTTGGGCAACATGGAGCTTCAAAAGATAGCTCTGCAGGTATTGGAGCGATTGGATTCGATGGCCCAATCTGACTCTTTTAGCCATGTGTACTCAAACGATGGGCCGTCAGATGCGCCGGCATTCTTCTCGGATTATGCCTGGCTACTGACCGCGTTGGTCCAGGCTCACGGCAAGACTGCCAACGAGACTTATCTAACACGAGCCGTCGCAGTCGCACAGTTGATGGTAGAGAATTTCTTCGACCAAGAAGGCGGCGGTTTCTACGACATTACAGAAGATCCCGAGGCAGTTGGCCATTTGGCGATCAGAGAGAAAACCCTGGCCGATAACACCGTTGCGGCCGAGGCATTGATCCGACTGCACCAAGCGACCAGAAATGGCGACTACCGGCAGGTTGCAGAGGCCACTTTGAGCGCCTTTGTTGAAAGCTTCCGCGAGAACGGCGAGTTTGCCGCAGACTATGGTCTGGCGGTTCATATGCTCAAGAATGACATGGTTGAAGTGACCGTTGAGGGGAACCCGGAAGATCTCGGCTGCCAAGAACTTATAGCCGCAGCCGCACAGCTCCCTCAGCCAAATTTAGATATCAAGACAGTGAGTGCCGCTGAAGGTGACACGATTGCCCGGGCCCACGTGTGCCTGGATACCGTGTGCCTGCCGCCAGTGGACTCACCCTCAGCCTTGGCAGAAGCGGTGGCTGGGCTGACCAACCAACCGGAAAATCCATTTCAAGATATTTTCCAAGTCTTCCCCGGCAATTAGACTTGGTGAATCCAAAACCAAGTAGCCGGGCTTTTTATCCCGGCTGTATCATTACACCAATAGACACCTAGAGTTGATGGAGGAATTGCGTGCTGCGTAGCGCGGACTGCGGGTCCCTAAGAAGCGAAAATGCCGACGATCAAGTAACCCTGGCTGGCTGGATCGGACGGAGGCGTGACCACGGCGGAATCATATTCCTGGACCTTAGAGATCGATCCGGGATTGTCCAAGTGGTGTTCAATCCTGAGACTGCGGCGGAGGCTACTCGCATTGCCGAGGAGCTTCGGCCAGAGTGGGTCGTGCAGATTAAAGGCACGGTCAACCGACGACCAGACGGCAGCGGCAACCCGGCCATCGCCACCGGAGAAGTGGAGGTCATGGCCTCTGAAGTCACAGTGCTGAACCGTTCGCTAACGCCTCCTTTCTACATTGACGATGAGGCTGAGGCTGATGAAAGCCTGCGTCTGCGTTACCGATACTTGGACCTGCGCCGCCCGCCCATGCTGCGCAACCTGACATTGCGGCATAACGTAGTTAAATACATTCGCAATTTCTTGAATGACCGGGATTTTCTGGAGATAGAGACTCCGATTCTCATCAAGAGCACCCCGGAAGGCGCCCGCGACTTCCTCGTGCCCAGCCGAATGCAACCCGGAAGTTTCTACGCTCTGCCGCAGTCGCCACAGCAGATGAAGCAATTGCTCATGGTGGCTGGCGTAGAACGTTATTTCCAGATCGCCCGATGCTTCCGTGACGAAGATCTGCGTGCTGACCGTCAATTGGAGTTCACGCAGTTGGACTTGGAGATGAGCTTCGTTGAAGAAAAAGACATCCTCGACCTGACCGAAGAACTCTATATTGGAATGATTGAATCGGTGTCTCCGGAGAAGAAACTCCGCAAACCGTTCCCGAGAATCAGCCATGCAGAGGCGATGGAACGCTACGCCTCCGACAAGCCAGACTTGAGATTTGGCCTGGAGATGACCGATGTCTCAGACCTGGCCAAAGAGACTGAATTTAGGGTCTTTTTGTCCACTGTGGATGGCGGTGGCCAAATCAAGGGATTTGTCGTGCCTGGCCAAGCCCAGTTTGTGACCGGACAGGTCAAGGAGCTGGAAGACACTGCCAAAGCGGCCGGAGCAGGCGGACTGGTCTACATTCGCTACCGCGGCACCAACTCGGTTGGACAGCTTATGAGCGAAGAGATTTTGGAGTCAGCCGGGCTGCGCATGCCCCCGGAATGGCACCAGCGTCTCGCAGACAAGATGGGAGCCGGGCCAGGAGACATGATTCTCTTGATGGCCGGCAAGCAACCTCGACTGAACAACTGGCTGTCAGCCATGCGGATGCGTGTAAGCGAATTGCTGGAGCTTACCGACCCCAACGAATTGGCCTTTGCATTTGTCACCAGCTTCCCGCTGTTCGACTGGAACGAGGACGCCAAGCGTTGGGACTCGTCTCACCATCCCTTCACGTCACCGGCCGACGGCCAGGAAACTGACTTGGATGGAGACGATTTGGGATCGATTAAATCCAAGGCTTATGACTTGGTCTGTAATGGGTCAGAACTGGCCAGCGGCAGTATCCGGATTCATAACCGGCAATTGCAGGAAAAGATATTTGGGATACTGGGCCACTCCAAAGAAGACACAGTCGCCCAGTTTGGCCAGTTACTGGAAGCCTTTGAGTACGGGGCACCGCCCCACGGCGGAATCGCACCCGGCATTGACCGGTTGGTTGCCATACTCTGCGGCAGCGCATCCATCCGTGATGTAATCGCCTTCCCCAAGACCCAGAGCGGGTCCGACCTGTTGTTTGACGCGCCCACCTCAGTGGACCCAAAACAACTGGAGGAACTCTACCTTGAAAGTACATTTAAACCCGAGTAATCGCTTTAGTTAGCAAATAAAAAAGGCTCGCGAATCAGTCCGCGGGCCTTTTTATTACCTGTTTAAGAACCTATCTACTTAAGCAGCGCCTCTGCGGGCGGCGCCGGTTAGGCTGGCTCTGGTATAGAAGGCCAAAGCTGCGGCTTCTGTGTTCTCTGCTTTACCGGCCCATGCAGCTAATGGCGCTCCCTGCAGGCTCCGACCAAAGGAGAAGCTCAACTCCCAGGGTGCCCGCGCATCGGCGGCCTGCTGGTTGAGGGCGTTCAGGTTGGCAGTAACCGAGTCGTCGGGCTCGCCACCCGAGAGGAATACTACACCGGGCACCGAGGCCGGCAACACACGTTTGAAGACTTCAATCGTCCGCTCAGCAACTTCCTTGGGGTCGGCCCGTTTGGCGGCAGCCCCACCAGAAATCACCATGCTTGGCTTCAGCAGCATTCCCTCAAGATCAACCTTCTGTTGGGCCAGTTGGTCAAAAACCTCACGTAAGGTTTCTTCGGTAACTTCAAAACATCGGTCGATGCCGTGGTCACCGTCGCGCAGAATTTCTGGTTCTACGATGGGAACCAATCCGGCCTCTTGGCTGAGAGCAGCAAAGCGGGCCAGGGAATGGGCGTTGGCTGCGATGCAATATGAAGATGGCGTGCTGTCAGTGATGCTGATCACCGCGCGCCACTTGGTAAACCCGGCTCCAAGTTCGACATATTCCTTCAGGCGGTCACGGAGACCGTCCAAACCTTCAGTCACCAGTTCGTCCGGGGATTCCGGCAGTGGGATGGTGCCCTTGTCGACTTTGATCCCGGATATAATTCCCTGGTCTGCTAGCACCTTGACCATCCGGGAGCCGTCGGCGGCGTTCTGCCTGATGGTCTCATCAAAGAGAATCACGCCGCTGATGAATTCATTCACACCAGCGGTGCGAAATAGCATCTCGCGGTAGTTCCGGCGGTTGTCCTCGGTGGACTCCACGTTGATGCTGTCAAATCGTCTTTTAATTGTCCCGCCACTTTCGTCGGCTGCCAGGATACCCTTACCCTCTGCAACCAGCGCTTGAGCGGTTTGTACTAATCGCGCCTTATCCATAGATCACCTCTCGCTCCCATATTATCCTGGTTATGTCTAGTATCAAGCAAGACTCTTAGCTGCCACTAATCACAGACACTGTCGATTCGACAACGTCTTTGTTACCCAAAATCAGGGGAGTCCGTTGGTGTAATTCGGTTGGAGTTATATCAAGGATACGTTCGTATCCGGTGGAAGCAGCCCCGCCGGCCTGTTCGGCCACAAATCCCAGGGGGTTGGCTTCATACATCAATCGCAGTCGGCCACTCTTTCGGTTGATATCGGCCGGGTAGGCGAATATGCCGCCCTTTAAAAGGTTTCTATGAAAATCAGCAACCAGAGAACCCACGTAACGCTGGGAATACTTATCGCGCAGCAGGCCTATCGCCTTTTTTGTGGGCTCATCTAGGACTTTGCTATTTCCTTCATTGGTGCTGTAGTAAGGGCAATCAGCGGGGATGGTGATGTTTGGATGGGTTACCGCGTAGGAGCCGGTGCTAACGTCCAGAGTGAAACCACAGACATTGTCCTTGGTGGCTAGGACCAGCACGGTGCTGGACCCGTAAACCACATAGGCAGCGGCAATTTGCTCGTTGCCCTTGCGTAACAGAGAGGCGTCATTAACGGTCTCGCCTGGGCTCTTTTGCCAGATTCCAAAGATCGAACCGATGCTAACGGCCACGTCGATGTTGGATGAGCCGTCCAATGGATCCATTAGAACGATGAAGCCGTCAGCGACATTACCCTCCACGATCACTGGATTCTCAATCTCTTCGCAACCAATGGCGGCCACATGGCCCGACTGAGATAGCATTTCAACGAAGATATTAGAACTTGCTTCGTCTAGGCGCTGGACGATCTCGCCCTGGATGTTAGTTTCTTCGGTTGTGCCTAGAACGTCGGCCAATGACGCCTGTTGTACCTGTTCTTGGACCTTTCTAGAACCATCTGCGATGGCCATTATCACAGCCCCGAGACCCAGGTTCTGACCCTTATTTTCCCATTTTGAAGCTACGTACTCTTGAAGAGTAGTTCGTTTTCCTGCTACCGGCACGCGTCACCTCCCGCACTGAATTCTCAGTTCCTCGCTAAAGCTTTTCTCTTCCGGTTAAGTGCCCCGTATTATGTCAAATAATCCGCCTGGATACTAATACCGATTTGATGTTTCAGTTATGACCGAGAAACCAATTCTGTCGTCGTGTTTCCACGCACAAGACAGGCGTGGATTAGCTACTACGTTATTGTAGCGCCCAATTCTAGCAGTAGGGATTTTCTGAGTCAATTTGGAATAAACAATATGACTCGGACTAAAAACGCCAATAAGTTACCTCTGATTGAGTCTTCCCTGAGCGTATTTGGCTGGTTCAAAAGACCGTGTTCGGCGTTGCCGAGCGTACGTTACCGGTGTATATTCATTATCAGAATACTCGCCATTCACTTAGGCACGGGGTAGCCGATAATTGTGTGACCCTGACCGTTGCGCAGAGTATCTAGGAAGAAGAATTTGGGCGAATTTCTCTTATACCCGATAATTTTTGCAGCCGTCAGTTGGACGGCTCGTTTGGCAAAAACCAAAGGGCGAAACCCTTGGATTTGGGGCGGAGCTGCGGTTTTGTTGAGCTTGTTGCACGTTCCACAAACCGCTCTTCTTAGCGTGGTTCCCGTACTTGTCTTATTGTTTATCAAACTTCCGTCTACCTCCCCTGCAGAACAGGTAGACCGGTTGACCTGCGCCAGGTGTGCCAAAACCCATTCCGACGGACAGCATTTCTGCACCGGCTGCGGTTGGGATTTGAGTGAAGCCTATTCTCCGGAGGCTTCGGATGAAGGCCAGCCCTTCCCGGCCCCGTCTCCAGTTCAAACAACCATGCCTTCCACCGCTGTTGCCCAGCCACCTGAGGTGTCAGAAACGCCGCCGACGGAGCCCCAAACGATAGAGCCCCAACCGGTTGCGGACGCACCCGTTGCTGAAGTTGCTGCCGAGGCGACAACAGAGACAGATCAGAGCCCGGATGCAGAACCAGTGTCAGAGGATCCCGAAGCAGAACCGGCAACACCGTATATCCCATGGGGCACGTACGATCCCGGTGTGGCGCCTACCGCGGCAGTAATGGTCTCAAGGGGTATTGAGCGGTACGAAGAGCAAAAATATCAAGAGGCGATTGATCAATTCACCAAAGCAATAGCCCTTGACCCGAATTACGCCAAGGCCTGGGAAAGACGGTCCGAAGCCTACGCTCAACTGGGCCGCTCACAACAAGCAGAGAACGATCGCCGTCACCTGAAAGGGTTGGACACGAGTTCCTCTCCAGGCTAGTTCACCAAATCAATCTCAGATAATCAAAAAGGACCACCGAATGATGGTTCTTTTTTGTTTGACTATTTTGTGATGTCTAAACGGCCATGATGTGATAACCGGCATCCACCGGAATGATGGCACCGGTAATGCCACTGGAAAGTTGGCTGCACAAAAAGAGGGCGGTTTGAGCAACCTCATCTACCGTGATGTTCCGTTTCATGGGCGCTTTTTGAGCAGCCGTATGTTGCATGTCCCTAAACCCGCTGATTCCTCTGGCTGCCAGGGTTTGTAACGGACCGGCTGAGATGGCGTTAACCCTGACGTTCTGTTCCCCATACTCAAAGGCCAACTGACGCACGCTGTGCTCCAGGGCGGCTTTGGCGGTACCCATCACGTTGTATCCAGGATAAACACGTTGCGAGGCGTCAAAGGTCATGGCGACGACGCTGCCGCCATCAGTCATAAGAGGAGCGGCGTGGCGGACCAACGGCAACAGCGAATAGGCGCTGACTTCGAGCGCGACACGAAAACCCTCACGTGAGGTGTCGGCAAATTGGCCGTCCAGGTCTTCGCGGTTGGCGTAGGCGATGCTATGGATCAGAAATGAGATATCGCCATACTCTTCTTTCAAGCTTTGGAACACCTGGGCGATCTGTTCGTCGTCAGTGGCGTCGCAGGGCAAGGTCATAGAGCCGTCCAATGTCGCTGCCAAGCCCTTCACACGCTCTTTAAGACGGTCTCCCTGGTAGGTTAGAGCAATGCGCGCTCCGGCTTGTGAGAGGGCCTTTGTGATCCCCCACGCGATGCTACGGTCATTGGCGACGCCAAATACGATACCTTTTTTGCCTGACAGGTCTATGGGAAACACCTGACTACCTCTCTAACACTCTAAATCTGCCACTAACCTAGAAATTTTAATTGCCAAGATGGATTCCTAGGCGAAGATTGGTGCCACTTGTTCCAAGAAAGTTTCGAGTTGCTTCTCTGGTTCAAAGCTGGCGAAGCGCACCACCAGGGTTTCAGCGCCTGCCGATACATATTCTTGCATGCGTTCGGCCACTCTTTCAGCGCCACCAAACGGCCCCCAGCGCGTTCCCCAGATATCGGATCCGTAATAGCCCGTTAGCCACTCTACAGCGTCGGCCTCAGCAGCTTTCAGGTCTGGGTTCATGTTAACGGTCATGTAGAAGGTTTTTTCAAGACTGGCAGGCTCTCGGTCAAATTCCGCTGCCTTTTCGTTTACTTGCTGGATGATCTGGGCGAACTCGTCCGGCGAGTCTGATATGGAGATGATACCGGCGCCGAGTTGAGCTGCGCGCCTAATTTGGGCCGGGCTTTGAGCGCGATAGTGTGTGCCTAGTAGAAACGGGATGCCGTTTGGGTTTGTTGGTACTGGCCGCATGAGGGCCGAGTCCAAATCGTAGTCACGGCCGTGGAAATCAAACGATTTTCCAGAACCTAGACCTTGGATTATTTTGACGATCTCTTCAAACCGCCTACCCCGGCCCTTGGTGGGAACTCCTGCGGCTTTCCATTCGCGCTTTTGGTCATCATTGAACGCCCCACCGACACCGGCCCCAATGACCAGCCTGCCGCCGGATATCAGGTCTACTGTCGCCATCGTCTGGGCCATTAGCACTGGGTGGCGCAGGGCTGGCAACAAAACCGCTGTACCGAGCCTGACCCTGCTGGTTCGTGCTGCCAAGGCACCGAGTATCGCCAGCGGCTCCATTCGCGGTTTGGCCATCAGACTATCGCCAACCCAGACCGAGTCCAAGCCTGCCTGTTCGACAGTGTTAGCCAGGGAGATGATGCGGTCAATGTTGGGTGGCTGCTCGCCGCGCAGTAATAAACCGCGAGTGGGCAGCAATATTCCAAGTTTTACTTTAGTCATGGATAAAAATTACGTCCCAATCTCAACAACCAGCAAAAGTTGCCTTTGAATGATCAGGTCTAGCTACCGGAATCCGAACTGCCAGATTTCCGTTCTTCAGAAAGGCGCTCCAACAGGCCGGGTTCCATATGTTGAAAAGTTTCGAGGTCATCGACCACGTCCAGGTCAAATCCCAACCCTTGGCTGGAGTTGATAGCCACAGAGGTTTCAAGTCGGGCTGCTTGAGTTAGATGTTTCATGAAGCTGCGTTGGCCCAATTCTGGCTCTAATGGCACACCAAGGGGCACTAATATCGCGTTGGTGCCGCCGTCTCTACGAGCCGGAGCAAGCGTCACATTACCCTGTCTGCGGGAAGCTTGCATCATGCTGTGAATGTCTGCTGGTTTCAAGAACGGCAAATCACCGGCGACGAAGAGAGCAGATTTGCCCTGCTCAAAAGCCAGCGCAAACGCCTTTTTGAGGGTGTCATTCAAGTCGACGCCTAGTTCTTCCAGGCATTCTCCCCCCAAAGATTCGGCCATTTCTCGGACTCGATCATCGCCGCCCACGACCCAAACCGTATCAACTGAAGCGGCTTTGATGGCCAATATTACCCGCCGCAGCAAGGCCAAGACCAAGTCGGCACGTTGTTCTGCTGTTAGGCTCTGGCTCAGCCGTGATTTGCCCTGCGCTAAGGGTTTCATGGGGACGATGGCGATTACATTGTTGGGTTCAGTGACCATAGGTGTTGAGCGTCGTTGTAGGGATTAATTGGCCAAGGTTAAAATTTCTTTCGCAAGAGCAATTTTATCTTGTGACGTCTTCATGATAATTGATGTTACGAGAGGAGTTATGCCCATTTCCTGAATCTGCGGCGCCAAAGCTTCGTCCTGAACGTCGATAACGAGCACGTCACAAATATCAAGGTACTCTCTGGCAACCTGCACACAGGATACCTCTTTACCCAACTCGGCCATGATCTTACCTGCGGGACCTTTGACTGCGTCTCCGCCAACGATGGGGCTAACGCAGACTTTTTTCCCGGGGAAGGCGCGAATTCTTTGGCGAACCGCTGGTATTGCCAGTATCGGACCTAGACTGAGATATGGGTTGGACGGGCACATGACCAACATCCCGGCCCTGGCCAAGGCGTCTTGAAAGCCTGGCGCAGCAGTAGCTGTATCGGCACCTAAATAACGCACTTCGGAGATTTTTGGTTCTGCTCTCCGACCGACGAAATAACGCTGCATGGGCAACTCACCTTCGTCAGTTGCGAGAACGGTTTTCACCGAGTCGTCACTCATTGGCACCACTAGCTGAGTAACGCCCAAACTCCGATTCAGTTCATCAGTGACTTCAGAGAGGGTTTTGCCATCAGCCAGTAATTGGGTTCGCCGGATGTGGGTTGCGAAATCACGGTCACCCAGGTTGAACCAGGTGTCCACGCCAAATTTCCCCAGCATCTCAAGAGCGGTAAAAGTGTCGTCGGCCACACCCCAGCCTGTCTCCTCGTTGGAGAGTCCGGAGAGGGTGTACATGATGGTGTCTAGGTCGGGTGAAACGTGAAGACCGTGAAAAGTTTCGTCGTCACCGGTATTGACACAAACAACCAATTCCCCGGGATCCAATGACAACGCCAAGCCGAGGGCTAATTTTGCGCCACCGACACCACCAGCCAACGCCAACACGGCGGGCGGGCTAGATATTCCAGGGGAAGTTACCATCCATGACCGAGCCGTAAGTTATTTAGGTTGGAAATACGTCCGGTTAGAGTCACGAGGTGGCTATGCCTTGCTGCTCGATACCTGATTGGGATGTTCAAACCGATACGTGTCTAGTTTGACCAACCGCTTGTAGGAACCGAATATCTCTTCCACGTTGTCGCCGACCAAGTCCAGCGGATCGAGTTCTTGATCAGTATCACTGAACACGCGGCGAGTCTTATAGGTGGTGTAGCGCTCGGCGGGGATTCTTCCGGCCTCGCGAATCATCTGACGGAATTCTGAAGGACGCATGAGCTGGCCGTGCTGCGCTCCGGCGGCAGTGGAGATACTTTCGTTAATCAGAGTTCCGCCCAAATCATTAACTCCGGCAGTTAACAGAAGCTGAGACATGCGCGGGCCTTCTTTAACCCATGAAGCCTGGATGTTGGGTATCCAGTTGTTCAGCATAATTCGTGCAATGGCATGCATTTTTATAACGTCGATTCCAGTCGGGCCAGGTCGAACATTTTCCACCAACCCCTTCATGAACATGGGAGCTTCTGTATGTACAAAGCTCAAGGGCACAAACTCGGTGATGCCACCCGTTTGTTGTTGGATACCCCTAATCAGGTCCATGTGTTTAGCTAGTTGAGTCGGAGTCTCAAGATACCCAAACATCACAGTTGAAGTCGTTGGGATACCTAATTCATGGGCTGTGGTTATAACCTCAGTCCATTTGTCTACAGTGATTCGACCGGGTGAGATTTTGTCTCGCAGGTCCTGGTCCAAGACCTCAGCAGATGTTCCAGGCAGACTGCCCACCCCGGCAGCCTTTAGCTCAGTGAGGTACGACCTGATTGTGGTTTCAGAGCGAATCGATCCGTACAGCACTTCTTCAGGTGAGAACCCGTGGATGTGCATATCCGGAAGTTCTTTCTTAATTGCTTCACAGAGCCGGATGTAAAGATCGCCTTCCATCTTAGGAGGCAACCCGGCTTGAACGCAGACTTCAGTGGCGCCATAATCCCAGGCTTCCTTGGCCCGCCGGACAATTTCCTCGGGCGGTAGTAGGTAACCCTCTTCTTCACGGAAATCGCGACTGAAGGCACAAAAACCGCAGCCTTTGATGCAGACATTTGTGAAGTTGATGTTACGGTTGACCACGTAAGTGACAATATCGCCCACGGTGCGCCGTCTGAGTTCGTCGGCTGTAGTGACCAGGGCATGGTAATCCTGGCCCTCGGCGGCGAACAGCACCACCGCTTCTTTCGGGGTGATGTCCGCACCGGAAAGAGCCCGGTCCAAAACCGCTGCTGTCTCAGGTGTAACCGTACCGATCATAGATTCCAGGTCTTTAATGCTGGATTCTTCCGGTGATGATGGATGTTCAGAATTTACTGGCATATCTCTGCATTCCCCCTTGAACATATCCCTCTGAATCGGCCAAGGCCGAGACTTTTTGTTGGAGGGCATCGGGTAGAAAATCTTTAGTGTTTAGAAAGTACTCTGGATAAACGGGAAGCCTGGGTCTCAATTCAAACCCCGCAGCCTCGGTTTTGTTTTTCAGGTCGGTCAGCGCTGGCCAGGGTGCTTCCGGATTGACGAAGTCGATGGTCAACGGTGAAACGCCGCCCCAGTCATTGATCCCGGCATCCAAGTATATATGGTAATCCTTGGCGCTTAGGTTAGGTGGCACTTGGATGTTGGCATTTGGACCCAAAATGAGACGGGCCACAGCCACCGTCCATAGTAACTCATCAGTCTCAGCGTCAGGAAAGTCCCCCATCGCAGTTAGCGGTTTGGCCCGGAAGTTTTGAATTATCACTTCCTGGACGTGACCGTGCTGTGCTTTGAGGTCAGCGATGGCCACCAGGGATTCGATTCTGTCACGCCGGGTCTCGCCTATGCCGATGAGGATACCAGTGGTGAATGGCACTCGCAACTGCCCGGCCAACTCAAGTGTGCGAAGCCGCACACGAGGGCGCTTGCTGGGAGCGAACTCATGAGGGCCGCCAACCGCGTATAGGGCTTCACTGGTGCTCTCCAACATTAGACCCATAGAAGGGTTGAAGGGTTGCAACGCCGCTATCTCGCGGCGCGCCATGGTGCCCGGATTGGCGTGGGGCAGCATTTTAGTCTCGCTAAGGACCAGTTCGCAAACGTGGGTCAGGTACTCCAAAGTGGTCTTGAATCCCCGGTGTTCCAGCCATTCTTTGGCCTCAGGGTAGCGCTGCTCCGGCCGTTCGCCTAGGGTGAATAATGCTTCCGTGCAGCCCATAGCGGCCCCGGCGCTGGCCACATCAAGTACCTGTTCCGGAGTCATGTAAATGTCTTTACCGGCTTGCTGTGGGTCTTTACGGAAGGTGCAGTAGCCGCAGAAATCGCGGCACATATGGGTCAGGGGGATGAAAACCTTGGGCGAGAAAGTGACGATGTTGCCCTTAGACTGGTCGCGCATGAAAGCGGCGGCGGCGCAGAGCTTCTGGATGGAATCAGAGCCAGCATCCAGCAGAGAAAGGGCGTCGACTTCAGTCAGCGCGGCGCCTGCCGTGGCCTTGGCAATAACTTCACTCAAAGGGACAGTGCTGTCTGGAAGTCGAGGTACGTCGCCAGAGTGGACGAATGCCGTCAATTGAACTCCATCGGCCTAGCGTCAGGATAACCTGCTGACTGCTTATAGATTACAGACAACCAAGATATCGAACTATTTTAGACTGTCGGAACTGAGCAAGCAACAAGGGAGAGGCAAAAAGAGGGCGCATACGTGGTCAGCTAAGCTAGAAACCGTTCAAACGGCTCTGATCTGAAGTATCCAGAGCAGCGAATGGCCGGCCTAAATGGTCGTGGGCGCGTCGGGTAGCAACGCGGCCTCTCGGTGTTCGCTCCAAGAAGCCCAACTGCAGCAAGAACGGTTCCCAGACGTCCATGATGGTGTCCGCGTCTTCGTTCAATGATGCGGCTAGGGTTTCAAGACCCACCGGGCCACCGGAGAACTTATCAATGATGCTGGTTAGCAGTCGGTGATCAGACCGGTCTAAACCCAATTCATCCACGTTGAGCTGTTCTAATGCTGCTTTAGCCACCGGGCCGTCCACTATGTTATTGGCTTTGACCAGGGCATAGTCGCGGGTACGTTTCAGCAGACGGTTGGCGACTCTGGGGGTCCCTCTGGAACGAGAAGCAATCAGATCCAGCCCTTCGTTATCGGCTTCCATCTCCATAATGCGTGCCGAACGGTCAACGATGACCTTCATATCGTTGGGCTCGTAGTAGTCGAGACGGCAGACCGAACCGAACCGGTCGCGCAGAGGAGCGCTGACCATGGAGAACCGGGTGGTTGCACCTACAAGGGTGAATGGACTAATCCTGAGGTTCACGTTTCTTGCGGCCAAACCCTTGCCGACCATCCAAGACAGGAAGAAATCCTCCATAGCCGAGTAAAGGACTTCTTCGACCACCCGGTTCAGACGGTGTACCTCATCAATGAAGAGCACGTCACCGGGTTGGAGGCTGGTGAGAATGGCGGCCATATCACCGGCGCGCTCGACAGCAGGGCCAGAAGTGACACGAATAGCAACACCCATCTCTGAGGCGATAATGTTGGCCAGTGTGGTTTTGCCGAGTCCGGGCGGGCCATAGATGATCACGTGGTCTAATGCTTCTTCACGTATCTTGGCCGCCTGAATCGCGATGGAGAGGTTTTCTTTGGTGTTGGCCTGGCCGACGAAATCATCCAGCGTCTTGGGACGCAAAGACACATCTTGGTCTTCTTGTTGGACGTCTCCCGAAACCAGCCGTTCGGCCATTTTATTTGCCCCTCACCCTAAAAGTTACACTGCCTCACATGGCCCTTAAGTTGCCCCACCCATTTTAGCCGGATTGCCATACTAAGGGTCAAGAATCCCCTGTCACCTATTTACCCAACATACTTGCGAAAAACTAGACACGCATTCTGACCGCCAAAGCCAAATGCGTTGGAGAGCGCCACATTCACGTCTTTGATCCGGGCTTGGTTTGGCACGTAATCCAAATCGCAGGTTGGGTCCGGTGTTTCATAATTCGCGGTTGGATGAATCATGCCTTCGGTGATGGTTTTGACGCAGGCCGCGGCGTCAAGTGATCCCGCTGCGCCTAAGGAATGGCCAATCATCGACTTGGTTGAACTGATGGGTATGTTGTATGCCAGGTCACCGAACAACCTCTTGATGGCTACGGTCTCCAGAGTGTCATTCAAAGGTGTGGATGTGCCATGGGCATTGATGTAATCGACCTGATCCAATGCCACACCGGCGTCGGCCAGGGCCAATTGCATTGCTGCGGCGGCGCTGGTGCCGTTTTCTTCCGGCTGTACCGGATGGCCAGCGTCACTGGTGGAACCAAACCCGGCCAACTCCACCAGTATATTGGCCCCTCGCGCCCTCGCGTGTTCCAGGCTCTCTAGGATCATAATCACTGAACCTTCAGCGGGAATGAACCCGTCCCGGCCCGAATCAAAGGGACGGCTGGCCTTCTGCGGGTCGTCGTTTCTGGTGCTAAGAGCCCGCATCACTGCAAAGCCGGAGAGACCCAACAAACTGATTCCAGCTTCGGTTCCTCCAGCAATCATCACATCAGCCGTGCCCCGCTGAATAACAGCCATTGCATCGCCCAACGCCTGGTTGGACGCGGCACAGGCAGTGGTGGCAGTGGAGTTATACCCGTGGGCACCGGTGTACCGACTCACAGCAGCAGCGGCCATGTTGGGCAGGATCATAGGGAAGAAGAAGGGCGACATCCGCATCCCACCGCGTTCTGCCAGTATCCGGCAGTTTTCTTCCAGCGTTGGGAACCCGCCGTTGCCATTGCCCAGAATCACACCAACCCTATAAGGGTCGTCCTTGGAAATATCGTAGGATGCGGCTTCAATCGCCTGGAGAGTGGCTGCGACGGCTAGTTGAGTGAACCGCGCCATTCTGCGGGCTTCTTTATTATTGATGTAGGTGGCAGGGTCAAAACCAGAGACCTCTCCGGAGATTTGGCAGGGATAGCCTTCAGGGTCGCAGAGTGTCATTGGGCCGATGCCAGAAGTCCCGGTGGCCAGGTTCTTCCAATACTCTTCAGGGGTCTCGCCCAGGGGAGTCATGGCTCCCATACCCGTGATTACTACCCTTACCCGCTCATCAGCCACTGGAGACGCTCCTCATTTTCAATTATTACCGTGGGTGCCTGGAACACCGGTGAACTTCTTCAACTAAGTTCTGAATATATCTCTGGTTCAATTCCCAGCGCCGATTCCCGGACTTCTGCGGTGAGGAACAGGGATCCCACTGCCAACACCAGGTCTCGTGGCCCCGCTGAGTCCAGAGCCAGTTGCAGCGCCTCTGCTGCGGTTGCTGCCGTGGTGACTGGTCCGTCGAATAACCTGGCAACTTCATCCGGTGCTAAAGAACGCGGGTGCCGAGATGCGGTCGCAAAGACCGAATCCGCTTTCTCTCGCAACGCCTGGGCCATGCCCTCCACGTTCTTGTCTCTCGAAAACCCGGTGACCAAAATCAGTTTTTCGAAATTGAGGTACTTTGGCAGAGACTTTAACAAGCTCTCCACAGAGTATACGTTGTGGGCACCGTCAGCCACCAAGAGCGGAGAACGCGATAATACCTCCATCCGGCAGGGCCAACTCACCTGCTCAAAGCCTACTTCCATCGCTTTAGCGTTCACGGCGATACCTTGGCTGGCTAATGCTTCCAACGCCGCAACTGCTGATGCCGCATTTTCCAATTGGTGGTCGCCCAATAATGGCATGTATAGTTCGTATTCGCCGTTACGGCCCCTAACAGTGAACCGTTGACCGTCAGTACCGCTTCGTCCCTCTTCCCAGGTAACGTCTCTGCCCACCAAGATGGGGGCGGCCTCCTTTTCCTGACATGCAGCCAAGATTGGCCCAAGAGCTTCCGAGGTTTGCGGGGCAATGATTACGGTGGAACCTGGTTTGATGATTCCCGCTTTGTCGGCAGCAATCTCACCAATGGAATCCCCCAGAATGGCTGTATGGTCCAGGCTGATCGACGTGATGACGCAGACTCCAGCGTCCAAAACGTTGGTTGCGTCCAGTTTTCCGCCCAAACCAACCTCGATTACCTGCACGTCAGTGCGGTCTTCGGCAAAGCACTGAAAGGCCATGCCCGTGAGGTATTCAAATAGCGTCAGTGGCCCAATGCCTGAATCAGCCTTGAGTTCTTCGTGAATGGGCCAAATCCCTTCCACCAAAGCCGCAAATTTCTCTTGGGTGATGGGCTCTGAGTCGCGCCTAATCCGCTCTCGGAACGTGTGGAGGTGGGGTGAGGAGTAAAACCCGGTGCTGAATCCGGCGGCGCGAAGGGCAGCGTCACACAGAGCTGCCGTGCTGCCCTTACCCTTGGTTCCAGCGATATGTACTGCCGGAATTTGGTGATGAGGACTGCCCAGCCTTTCTAATAATGCCTCCATCCGAGCAAGATCATAGATGGCTTTTTGGCGCGGGCCGGTGACCGTGTTTCGTTCGTGGTCAACCAGGTTTATCAGGCGGGAGATTGACTGAGGATAGTCCACGTGGCTCCTAAGAACAGGCGGTGATGAAAGGTTCGGTTGGTGGGCCGGTTAACAACTGTGCCAGTAGTTTATAAAGGACTAGTGGTCACGGATGCGCCTTGGCATCGCCCCAAGCAACATCTGAATACCATCTGCTCTACCCACTGAATTCACAAAATCAATGTTACCTTCCAGGGATTGGGGGGTAAACCCAAATACCCGCTCCACCTCACCCATCTCCGCAACGCTACGAATGCCCAGCATCTTAATCTGATCAGTGGTTATAGGTGGTCGGGGCATGATTCCCTGGCTGACAGCCGCAACGGCGCGCATGAGCCAGACCGGCAGATGAAAGCGCAGTCGTCGTTTGCCCATGGCTTTGGCCACTTCAGTTACTAGTTCGTTGTAACTGAGGCGCTCGGTGCCACCCAGGTCAATTGTCCTTCCCTTAAGGTCTTCCCGACCCAGAGTGATGGCGATGCAGCGAGCCAGATCGTCAGCGGCTAGTGGATGTAATCGGTTCTTTCCTGAACCGATTACCGGGACGATGGGGAACAACCGGATCATCCCGGCCAGTGCATTCAGAAACTCGTCACCCTCTCCAAACAGCATGGAAGGGCGAAAAATGGTGAAGTGCATGCCGCTTTTAACGACTTCCTGCTCTCCCAACCATTTAGTATATAGGTAGGGATAGGACTGGTCGTTGGCTGCGCCAATGACACTGACATGTAGAAAGTGGCTCGCTCCAGCCTGTTTGGCGGCCGCTAAAACATTGGCGGTGCCTTCTCGGTGAACGGCGTCGAACGAATTCCGCCGTGTAGGTCGAATCACCCCAACTAGATGAATCACTGATTCAGCGTCGTAGAACGCATTTTTTAGTGCGGTGGGGTCACTAATGCTGCCATATTGGACCTCAACGTCTCTGTGGGGGAACATCCGCTCGCGCCCAGGTGTATGGACCAAGCAACGGACCTCGTGGCCTCGCTCCAGAAGTTCGCGCACCACTCTCCGGCCAAGAAAGCCAGTAGCGCCAGTGACCAAAACTACCAACTCGTATTACTCATGGAGCGGGTTTTGCCTTTCGTGAATCAGAATCAAGACCTGGTTCAACGGTGGCAAATCCCTCTACCCCGTGTCAAGTGAATACTAGCCAAAGTCTACTGGTCAATTTGCAATAGAAGCCGTCTCATATAAAAGGGGAAGGGGACAATCTACTGCGTTAGAATTACCG
>DUCU01000130.1 GCA_012959605.1 Dehalococcoidia bacterium
ACCGCTACCAATGGGGAGGAATGCCACAACATGCCCGAGCTACCTGAGGTGGAAAATACGCGCCGGAACTTGATCAGGTTCGGACTCCCCGGATGCACCATCACCGGCTCCAACATCACCTGGGCCAACACGGTCAAAAAGCCGACCGCCACTGAACTGGCCCAGGGCCTGAAAAACCGCACCATCCAGGACGTACAACGCAAGGGCAAATATCTGATCCTGCCACTCTCAGGGGCATCACCGGCGGCCTTCATCGTGCATTTAGGCATGACCGGCCGGTTTCTGGTCCAACCCCAGTCCCAGGAAGCCGACCCGCTGACCCGCCATTTCTTTCCCCTAGACGATGGCCGGGAGTTGCGATTTGTGGACGGCCGTAAATTCGGCAAACTCTGGCTGGTGGATTCCCCAGACGAAGTGCTGCCAGTAATGAGTCCAGAACCCTTCGACGAAGATTTCACCGTTGAGACTCTAGTCGAGTCCTTCTCGGGCAAAAAGGCCCCCGTAAAAGCGTTGTTGCTGGAGCAGTCCATCGCCTGTGGGCTGGGGAATCTGTATGTCGATGAGTCCCTTTTCTTGGCCCGCATTCACCCGGAGAAGCCGGGGGCCGAGTTTTCCGTTGATGAAATAGCCCGGCTGCATCAATCGATCAAAGACGCCCTGTCCGCCGCCTACGGCGTGTACGACCGGGCCCGTGAACAAGACTGGCCTAATCCGCCAACGGCTCTGATGACTTGGAGTCACCCCAGGGACATCAAGGCTCCCTGCCCCAATTGCGGCACCAACATGACGGCCATCAGAGTGCGCGCTCGGGGAACCTATTTCTGTTCCAAGTGTCAAGTCTAAGCACGGTCTAGGAGCAACAAATGCCCGACAACTGCCACGATTTACTAATTATCTACACGTCCAAGAACGGTCGGACCGGCGCCATGGTAGAGCCCATCGAGCAAGGTATGCAGGAAGCCGGCGCCACCACACTGGTGCGCACGGTGGAAGACGTGCAGTGGGAAGAAATGCTGTCCGCGAAAGGGGTCATAATTGGGACGCCGGTGCGGTTCGGCGACGTTGACTGGCAGATTAAGCGCCTTTTTGATTTAACCACTTTCCAAGACTACCCCGGGCCACTCGCCGGCAAGGTTGGCGGGGCATTCACCGGAGGAGGACGGCCTGGCAGCGGCGCGGAACTGGCCCTGCTCAGCATGCTCCACATCCTGCTCAACCACGGCATGATCATCCAGGGCAACGCGTACACCGCCCACTACGGCCCGGTGGCGCTGCGTGAATCGTCCGATGAGGAAGTGCAAACGGTCTGCGAAGCATGGGGCCGGCACTGGGCTGAACTGGTGCAACGGCTGAACCCGGCTGGGTAGAGAAAAGGATGGTTCGTCCTACCGCGGTAGGACACCACTAGCGCATCTCCTGCACTTTTCATTCCGCCAACTCCCCCGAACAAAATGGCGCTAGGAAGGGGCCTGCCACTCCCTGAAGATTTCACGCAGCGCGGCTGATACCTCTCCGACAGTGCCTAGAGCCCTAATGGCCTCCAGTGTGGGTGGCATTAGGTTTCCGCCCTCGGTGGCCACCGATTTCAGGTCGTCCAATGCACGTGTTAGTGCCACCGGGTCGCGCTGCTTCCTTAGCTCTTCAATCTCTTGGATTGCGCCCTTGGCAACCGTCGGGTCGGGGCGGTGTAGATCGATGGGCGGTACTTCATCAGTCGTGAAGCGGTTCAGACC
>DUCU01000131.1:0-7622 GCA_012959605.1 Dehalococcoidia bacterium
GATTGTGCTGTAGCCAAACAGACGCCTGATATTGCTCTGTCTGATGGCGACCAGGTTACCAATGACCATGGATGCCGCAGCGATACCAGCGATCAGGATTCCCCAGTCCAAGGCCACATCAAAGAATCCAGTGAAGAACACGCGGATGACCACGGCAAACGCGGCGGCCTTGCTGGCCACCGACAGGAATCCCACCACTGGCGTGGGGCCGCCTTCGTAAACGTCGGGCACCCACATCTGGAACGGCGCCGCTGAGAGCTTGAATCCAAATCCAGCAATCATCAGGATTATGCCGACGAACAGTGCGTAGTTGCCAAATGGTATGTCGCCGGTGGCCTGACCAACTGCAATTGATATCTCAGCCAGTTGGGTGCTGCCGGTGAAGCCAAAGACCAGCGCCATTCCATAGAGCATCAGAGCCGAGCTGACAGCCCCAATGATAAGGAACTTCATACCGGCTTCACTGGAACGACGGGTCATCAGGAAGGCCGTCAACGCGGCCATTGGTAGGGTGGTCAATTCCAAGGAGACGTAAATGGTAATTAGCTCAGTGGCCGCAGCCAAGAGCATCATTCCAGTGGCGGCAAACAGAATCAGGGCAAAATACTCACCCTGGAACCGCTCCATATTCCGCACGTAATCAGCGGAGGCTAACACCACCAACGCTACTGAACCGATGACCAAGAAGTTGAAGAACAAAGCGAACCGGTCAACCGATAGCGCGCCCAGCAGGATACTGGGGTCTTCGTTTGAGACGGCATCAGAACCCTGAATCAAGCTGGTGGCAGAACCCAGGTCGTAGACCTGAATCACGCTCATGACCAACGGCCCGGTCAGCGCCGCAAAGGTCAGGTAGGGCAGCAAGCTCTTTTTCGGCAGGGCTAAATCGAGCAGGATAATCAGAAGCGCTGCTCCAGCCATTGCCAAGTACGGTGATAGAACGTAAAAATCGTGGACTGTCATTACGGGTTAATCACCCCATTGAGGACATCCACCATTGGGTTAAGTCCAGATTCAAAAACGTCGGTCAATATCGCCGGATAGACACCCACGCCGATAATCGTCACCAGCATCAAGACTAGCGGCAGAGCCTCCACCAATGAGGCGTCGGGCAGGTCATCAAAGGACGCGCGCCTTTCGCCAAAGAACGTCCGCTGCATCATCCAGAGGATGTACCCGGCCGCCAGGACTATTCCGGCCACTGCCAACGCTGTGGGCCACTCGTAGGCCTGGTAGGCGCCCAGGAAGACCAACAGCTCGGACACGAAGCCGCTCAGACCCGGCAGGCCCAGCGACGCTAGTCCAGCGATGAGCATGGCCACTGCCACAAACGGCATCCGACCAGCCAGACCGCCAAGGTCAGGTATGTAACGGGTATGGGTCTTTTCGTAAACCAGGCCCACCGACAGGAACAACAATCCGGTTACTGTGCCGTGGGTGAATAACTGCATCGCCGCGCCGTTCAGTCCGGTCACGCTCAATGTGCCTTCGGAGATTCCAATCGAGCCAATGCCTACCAGCACCAGACCCATGTGGCTGACACTGGAATAGGCGATTAGTCGTTTCAAGTCGGTCTGTCGCATGGTGATTACTGCGCCGTAGAGCACGCTCACCACGCCCAGGAACACCAACACCCAGGCAAACTTGTCCGCCTGCGATGGGAACATGCCCACGTTGATTCGTAGCAAGCCATAACCGCCCATCTTTAGCAGCACACCCGCCAGCATGACGCTGGCAGCGGTTGGCGCGTCGGTATGGGCGTCGGGAAGCCAAGTATGAACCGGCCAGGTTGGCAGCTTGATGGCAAACCCAACAAAGAAGAGCCAGAACAACCCGCCCATGGGGATCAGCAGCCCAGCAGAGGTCAACATAGTCGCTTTGGTAGAAAGTTCCACCATGTCAAAAGTGCCCAAGCCTGGCGTGAGATAGACCGCGACGATACCCACCAACATGAAACCGCTGCCCAGGATGGTGAAGATCAGGAACTTCATGGCCGAGTATTCTTTACGACCGCTACCCCAGACCGATATGAGCATGAACATAGGCACCAGCTCCACCTCCCAGAATAAGAAGAAGAGCAGTAGGTCCATGGATGTGAATACACCCATTACCGCAGATTGGAGCACTAACAGCCAGATGAAATATTCTTTTACTCGGAACCCAATGTGCCACGAGGCCAGTATTGCGCACATGCCCAGCAGACCGGTCAAGGCCACCAGCGGTGCGCTAAGGCCATCCACAGTTAGGAAGAAATTAGCGTTCAACCCCACATCGGGAATCCAAGTAATTTTGTCGACAAACTGGAACCGGTCTGCGCCCTCTGACCGGTCAAAGAAGCTGAAGACTATCAGCGAAAGAACCAGGTCGGCCAAAGCAATCAGAACGGCAAAATTCCGCACGTTCTTGTCGCCTTTGACGACCAACAGCAAGACCAGAGCTCCCACCACAGGTAGGAACACCGTCGCCGTTAAAAGTCCGTTGTAGCCTTCTACCATCTAATTAATTCCCACGGCTAATTAGCCAACAAGAGCGCCAAGATTATCGCCAGTGTGCCAAACGCTATTCCGGTTGCGTAGGTCTGTACCTGGCCTGTCTGCATCTTGCCAATGACGGTTCCAATGTTTCTGAAGAACCAGCCAATCAGGTCCACGGTCCCGTCCACCAGGTTTCGTTCGATCCAATCCAACGTCCCGGCAAAGACCCGGTAGAACCCTTTTCGTACAATCACATTCTCGTAAAGGGTGTCCATGTAATATTTTTCAGATAGCATGGTGTGCACTGGCTTGATGCGCTCCAGTGGGTCAGTTCCCTGGCCCTTGCGACGCAGATAGAGCACTGCGGCCAGCCCGATACCAGACAATGCGGCCGCCGTCGATACGGCAGCCATGGACCAACTGAATTCCAACGTCTCGTGATGACCGACGGCACCTAGGGATTCGGCAAGTCCATCGGCCAAGAACCCCGTTATCCAGTGTTGGGGGATGCCAAATTCATCGACCCACTGCGGGTTGGCCAAGTATCCGATGAATACTGCAGCCACACCCAGAACCGCCATGGGTAGCACCATGACAAATGGCGACTCATGCAGGTGGATGCCGCCGTGACTCGCTTCTGCTGCCGGATCAGCCTTGGACTTGTCTTCCAGTTCTTTCTCGATTCCGCCACGGAACTCGCCGTGGAAGGTCAGGATAATCATCCGGATGGTATAGAAGGCGGTGGCAACTACACCCGCAATCAACGAGAAGAAGGTCACCCGACTGACCCAGGTATCAACAATCCCATCGCCGTTCCAAGCGCCCAGCAGTATCTCGTCCTTACTCCAGAAACCGGCCAGAGGGATGATTCCGACCAGTGCCAACCCAGCAATCAGCACCAGCACATAGGTAACCGGCATGTGCTTGCGCAGCCCACCCATGTAACGCATGTCAAAGGTGCCCGTGGCGTGATTAACGCTGCCGGCGCCCAGGAATAACAACGCCTTGAAGGCTGCGTGAGTCACCAGATGGAAGATAGCCGGGGCATAGAGCCCCAAGCCCAAAGCCGCCATCATGTAACCCAGTTGGCTGACGGTGGAGTAGGCCATGACTCGCTTGATGTCGTTCATTACCAGGCCCATTGACGCAGCGAACACCGCTGTGAAAGCTCCCACCAGTGCCACCACGGTCATTGCGTCAACGGATTGCTCGAAGATCGGGAAGAACCGGGCCACCAGGAACACACCAGCGGCAACCATGGTCGCGGCGTGAATCAGCGCGCTGACCGGAGTGGGGCCTTCCATGGCGTCGGGAAGCCAGGTGTGCAACGGGAACTGGCCCGACTTGCCAGCGGCTCCGACAAAGATGCCAAGAGCCAGCCAGGTTAGGGCTGCGCCACCGATAATCGCTCCGGCTGCGGCCTCTGGTTGGGCTGCCTGCCAGATGTCTGGAATGTTGAATGCGTTCAACCCGGCAACGGCAAATGTGTCGGCTTGAGTGAACAGGTACAGGATGGCAATCAGAAACCCTACGTCGCCGATGCGGGTAATGATGAAGGCCTTCTTGGCAGCGGCAGCGGCGGCGGGACGTTCGTGCCAGAATCCAATCAGCAGGTAAGAAGAAACGCCAACCAACTCCCAGAACATGTAGAGCTGGATGATGTTGGAAGATAGAACCAATCCCAGCATGGCCGCGGTGAACAAGGACATGTAGGCGTAGTAACGCGAGAAGCTTGGGTCGCCCTTCATGTAACCCAAAGAGTAAATCTGGACCAGCAGGCTGACTCCGGTCACCACCACCAGCATCAGGGCGGTCAGTGGGTCCATCAGCAGTCCCATCTCAATGGTGGCGTCGCCCACCACCAGCCATTCAAAGGGTTCGAATTCCAGGTGGTGACCCAAAATCACTGAACGCAGGGTCATGATGGAGAACCCCAACGCCGTTCCCAGAGCAGCGATAGTTACGAAACCACTGACAATGGAAAACCGGTTGAAGAACGGTCTAACTACCAATGCGGCAAACACAAAAGAGCCGAGCGGCAAAAGGAATATGGACCAGATTACTGCTTCACTAACCATCTATAGCTTCCGCAGTATCTCTTCGGCGACGTGTTCCCTGCCCTTGGGAACGAAGATATTGAAAGGGACTCGTTCACCCCAGTCCAATATGTCGCCCTCTGGCAGAATACGTGTCGGTAGACCCTCACCTTCGAGAACCTCTTTCCACATCTCCGCCAGCATCAGGTTTGGCGCCTTTTTAAATTCAACCCACATATCTTAATGCCGCAATTGGGTGGCCTCTGACAGGTCCACCGTTTCATTCGTTCGGTACATGGCAAATACAATGCCCAGTCCCAGGGCAATCTCGGCGGCGGCCACGGTGATGATGAATACCGCAAAGACCTGCCCAGTGAGCACTGTGCTGATGTCATTTTGTAGTCCGGCTGGAGCCAGGTATTTGGCCATGGCCACCAGCGTTATGTTGACGCCGTTGAACATCAGCTCAATGGACATCAAAACAGCCAAAACGTTCCGTCTGGCTAAGGCCCCATAGAGGCCGATGCAGAACATAATTGCCGCAACTATCAGAAATGCTTCAAACGACATGCTGCGCTAGCCCCTCCCAGTTCCCGGATTGGGACGAACCAAAACCAGCGCTCCGATCAAAGCCGCCAGCAGTAGCACAGATACCGCCTCAAAGGGCAGCACATAATCGCTTATCAGCAGGTCAGCCAACCCCGACTCCTGGACCTCTGTCTGGTCTTCGGGGCTAACGCCAGCGTCATCCAGTACTTCCCCGGTTAGCGTCGTCAATGCGTTGACCTGGATCAATTCTGCCCGGTCCTGCTGGTCGGCAGGCAAGAATTCCCACTTCGTATCCACTGCCACAGCCACCAGCGCAGTTAAGAGCAGGGCGGCAAAGACTGCGGCCGGTATTTGCATGCGATTGGGCAGGTTGCCGTGCTGCACGTCTCTGGTCAGCATGATTGCAAAAATTATCAGTATGGCAATGGCCCCAACGTAGATCAGTATCTGCACCACGGCCAAGAACTCGGCGCTGAGCAGGATGAACATTCCGGCTACTGAAACAAATACCACTATCAAGAGCAGGGCGGCACGGAACAGATTGGGCACCAACACCACCCCCAGCGCTCCGACAATAGCCATCACGGCCAGAATCCAGAATACGATGTCCTGAAAGAGCATCTACTCGGCTCCCTCGGCTGGAGTTGGGACGGGCGTAGCTGCGCTGTCTTCGACGAAAGACGAGTCAACCTTGGGTTCGTCGGGTAGCAGATCAGGCGGCACAGGCCGGGATATATTCATGCCCATCTTCTCTCGCTGATGCCACTTCCAGCTCTCACGGCCAACCTCTTGCCAATGGAGCGGACGATCAGCCCGGGGGTCGTAGCCAGTGTCCTCCAACTGAGGTCGGAAGAAAGTGCTGGGGTGCTTGTCGGCCTGACGCAGATGGTCGATGTCGATAATCATTTCTTTTCTGGAATATTGCCCCTGTTCAAAACCGCTGCCCATGTACAGAGCATCGTAAGGACAAGCCTCAACGCACAGTCCACAGAACATGCACCGGTTAATGGATATATCGAACAACTCCAGCTTGTATTTGTCGCCCTCGGCGGGGGCCGTCTCGCTGGGGGTGGTCACAATCTTGATGATACCCAGCGGGCAGTACTTGGCGCAGGAGGCACAGCCGGTGCAGCGTTCTTCGTACCAGACAAATTCCTCACCCCTAAATCGCGGGTGCTGTTTGACCCTTTCCTCAGGGTATTGGACGGTGAACGGCTTCTTAGTGAAGTTCTTGAGGGTCACCATCAGACCCTTGACCAGGTTTATTCCGTACATATTAATCTGCCTCCCCGGGGGAGAGGATAGCTCCAGTTACAGGGCCTGCGGGACGGACTTTCTCTTTAATCAGGGTGCCGAAGATCAGCAGACAGGCAAATGCCACGCCAAAGTTAATCCCGGCCATGATCCAAAGGTCGGTCGTGTCCAAAGTGCCGGCGGCGTCACGCAGGAAGTAGACCTCCAGCGCGGTGGCGAACAGGTTGATGATGCTGAGGGGCAGCAAAAACTTCCAGGCAAAGGCCAACAATTGGTCGATGCGCAACCTGGGGAAAGTGGCCCGGACCCAACTGAATACGAAGGCCAAGACACCAATTTTCAACAGGAACCAGGCCCAGCCCAAGTAGCTGGCAAATGGTCCCGACCAACCGCCGAGGAACAAGGTCACCATCACGGCGGATGCGGTCAGCACGGCACCAAACTCGGCGGCCTGGATCAGGGCGAATTTCACCCCGCTGTATTCAATGTGATACCCGGCGATGATCTCTGACTCGGCCTCAGCCACGTCAAACGGCGTCCGGTTCAGTTCAGCGGACGTTCCGGCCAGGAAGACGAAGAACGCCAGTGGTTGGACCAAGAAGAAGGGAACGGCTTGGGCGGAGACAACGTCATCCAATGACATTGAGCCGGCCAGGATCACCACGCCCAATAGTGACATGACCACAGGAACTTCATAGCTGATAAGAACTGCCACACCGCGGGAGGCACCAAACATGGCGTACCGGTTATCCGACGACCAACCAGCCATGAAAATGGCAATGGACGTTATTGATGTCACCGCCAGGATGTACAGGATACCGACGTTCAGGTTGACTAGGGCAGTGTCTTTGGCGAAGGGAACCACGGCCATCATCAGAATCACCGGGGCCACCATCGCTACTGGGACAATGGCAAATACAATTCGGTCGGCGCCCCTGGGAGTCAGGTCTTCTTTGGTGAGTAGTTTCACCAGGTCAGCCAACGGTTGCAGCATGCCAAATGGGCCCCAGCGGTTCGGCCCAATCCGGTTGTGGAACCGGCCAATCAAGCGGCGCTCAACCCAGGAGAACAGACCGGCGCCCAAGAGCACCCCGTTCGCCAGAATCAGCATCATGGCCAATCCGGCCACAACGTAGGACACACCGCAAGGCAATACATGGCCCACAGCCTCGTATATCACCCGGTACAAAACGGTATCGTTCAGGATGTTGTCGGCACCTAGAACACAGTTCATCGGTCCACTTCACCCATGTTGATGTCCAAGCTGCCCAAGGTCACGATCATGTCTGCTAGTTTCCAGCCCACCAGC
>DUCU01000131.1:7661-9856 GCA_012959605.1 Dehalococcoidia bacterium
GTCACTGTCAGGTTGATTAGAGATGGCGAGCGTACTTTCATGCGGTAAGGGCTGATGCCGCCGTCAGACACCAGATAGAAAGCCAGTTCACCCTTCGAGGCCTCGACCCGTCCGTAGGCCTCGGCTCCCGGCTTGGGCCTGATGATCAATGGCACTTTAGCGCGGGTCGGGCCCGGCTCAATCTGTTCGACACATTGTTTGACGATGCGAATGCTCTGGTGAATCTCCTGCATACGCACCCAAAACCGGTCATAGTTGTCGCCGTTGGTGGCCGTCGGGACATCAAACTCCATGCGGTCGTAGGCATCGTAAGGGGCCTTTTTGCGCCAGTCCCAATCAGACCCGCTCGCCCGCAAAACCGGACCGCTGACCGAGGCGTTGATGGCCATGTCCAGGGGCAGAATGCTGACCCCGCGAGTACGGACCATTACAATCTCGTTCTCCAGGATCAACTGTTCGATCTCGGCGAATTCGGTCTCAAAGTCTTCCAGAAACTGGTCCAAGGCTGGCCAGAAGTCTTCCGGGGCGTCGAAGAACACGCCGCCGGGACGCATATAACTCAGGGTAATCCGCGCTCCGCAGAGCATTTCAAACAGATCCAGTATTTTTTCACGGGATCGGAAGGAGTACATCAATGGGGTGCCCAGCGTGCCGAGATCTTGCAGGAAGAAACCAATGCCCATTAGGTGGCTGGCCACCCGCTGCAACTCGGCAGTAAGCGTCCGCAGGTACTTGGCCCGCATCGGGACTTCAACGCCCATAAGGTCTTCCACCGCCAGACAGTAGGCCTGGTTATTAATCATGGAAGAAACGTAGTCCAAGCGGTCGGTCAGTGTAACGATCTGGGTGTAGTTGCGCTCTTCAGCCAGCTTCTCCGTGCCCCGGTGAAGGTACCCAAAGATGGGCTCAACTTCCAGGATTTCCTCACCGTCAAAGGTAACGCGCAACCGGAACACCCCGTGGGTACTGGGGTGTTGCGGCCCAATGTTAACCGTCATCGGTTCAGTTCGGATTGGCATGGCAAAAAGCTATTAGCTTTCAGTTATCAGCCTCTAAAGCTGATAACTGACGGCTGTCAGCTACAAGTAGTCCTTCCTCAGTGGGTGGCCATCAAAGCCCTCCCACAGCATGATTCTTTTCATATTGGGGTGCCCAGTGAAGCTGATGCCCATCAGGTCCCAAATCTCCCGCTCTTGGAAGTCGGCCCCGCGCCACAGGTGGTAGACCGACGGCAAGCTCAGTTCTTCACGACCATCCAAGCGGGTCTTGATGATGGCTGTGTGCTGTTTATTCATAGAGGTCAGGTGATAGATAACCTCAAAATGGTTGATGTAATCAACGGCCGATATGGAGTTCAGAAAATTGAAGTCCAGTCCAGCGTCGGATTTCAGGAAACTGGCAACGTCCGCAACTCTAGAAGACTTTACCCAGAGCACATGATTGGTAGCTTGCTCGGAAATTTGTTCGGTGGGGTCTTCAAAGACCGTAGCCAAAGAATCTGGTACGCCCGCGCCGACTTTTTCCGCCAAATCCTCGCCGCTCAGTTGCAGAACGACCATCTAGGAGTTCTCCGACTTGGCGCCCCGACCGAACGGGCCATTGGGCAGGTTGTGGTATTTCTTAATCTTCTCGTGCAGAGCCATAATCCCGTAGAGCAGGGCATCCGGGCGTGGCGGACAACCTGGGACGTAGACGTCGACCGGGATGATATGATCCACGCCGGGCACGACACTATAAGAACCATAGTAAGGTCCACCGCTGGTGGCGCAGACGCCCATAGAAATCACCCATTTGGGCTCTGCCATCTGGTCGTAGATACGTTTGATGGCTGGAGCCATCTTCCAGGTCACTGTGCCAGCCACAATCATCAGATCAGCCTGCCTGGGTGAGGCGCGGAAGGCCTCCATGCCAAAGCGGGCTATGTCGAATCGTCCCATCGCCGTGGCAATCATTTCAAAGGCGCAACATGCTAGACCGAAGGTCACCGGCCAGAGGGCCGACTTTCTGCTCCAGTTGACAAGGGCATCAACCGAGGTAACCATCAGGCTGTTTTTCAAATCGTCTGGTACTTCAATTAATGGTTCGGCCAGAGGTTCTACGGACGCGTCCATGAGCTCTTGAACCAACGATCCTTCGTGTCGATCCAAATCCCAAGTACGTGCCTGCAACGGGCCGCCCTCTTTAGATATTTCCAA
>DUCU01000132.1 GCA_012959605.1 Dehalococcoidia bacterium
AGCGCTTGCAAGCCCGGTAGCCTTCAGATTCCGCCTGAGCCGGTTTGGCAAAAAAGGCCTTGCCAGGTCCATATTTAAACAAAGGTTAATCAAAAAATAAAGATAGTGACCTGCGGTCGTTGTTATGTCGTACAAACGTTCTATATAATCCGTGCCCACCAAGAAAATAGCTTCATAAAAAGGCCGGAACCAGCCTCAATATCAGCCCTGATTCTGGAAATTTAGAGCAATGACCGACCGTTCAATAGCCTGCATGTTAATTACCCATCTTCCGGTGAAAGCAGAGATTCGCCGCTATCCCCAGTTGCGTGGAAAACCGGTAATTATCACCGAGAGTTACGGTTCTAAGGATATGGTGCTGGATAGCTCAGCGGAAGCCCTTGGCGTGCGTTCTGGCATGCCTCTTGCAGAGGCGATGTCCCGGTGCAAAGAGGCTTCTCTGATTCAGGCTGACTCTCCCTACTACAACGATACATTCGACAAGCTGATCAGAGACTTAGAACTGCGCAGTCCAGTGGTGGAGAGAGATGGTCTGGGTTGTGCCTACGTGGGACTGGAAGGCCTGGACCTGATGTACGGAGGTGAGGCGCGGGTCATTGCGTCGTTGTTGCAAACGGCGCCCACGGAGTTCAATCCCCGGGTTGGTGTGGCAGGAGGGAAATTCCCGGCCTACATTGCTGCAGTGACCACCAAGGGAGGGCGCGCCACCAAGGTGCCCCGAGACTCTGCAGGCATGGCCGCCTTTTTGAAGGGGCTATCCATTGGCTTGCTGCCACTGTCATGGGCCAACAAGTCCCGGCTGCACCGATTTGGTATCCATACTTTAGGCCAACTGTCAGCCCTGCCAGAGGGCGCAGCCCAAGCTCAACTGGGCGCTGCGGGGCGGCGTGCTTGGCTGCTGGCTTGCGGGGTTGATGACAGCCCACTGGTAACTAATGAGCCGCAACAGATCGTGGAAGAGTCACTGACATTCCCATCTCCAACCATCACCTGGACTCCGATCCTAACGGCCCTGAGCACACTGCTGGGACGAGCCTTTGCCCGACCAGAGATTGGTGGCCGCTACGTGCGCACTGCCACAATTGAAAGCCACGTGTACCGGCAGTCGCCCTGGGTAAAGCGGTTTGGGTTCAAAGAAGCCATGGGCAGCAGAGACCGGACCATGTTCGCGCTGAAAAGCCGGTTGGACAGTGTGACCCTGCCTGGACCATTGGAAGACATGAAATTGACCCTGACCGGGTTCATCGGTGAGTCTGGAATCCAGGCCAGCCTGTTCTCGGACGTTCGCAAGCAGGAACAATTGAAAGAGATGATGCGCCAGTTGGAATCCTTGTTGGGCGGCAAACCACCCATCTACCAGATGAAGGAGGTGGAGCCGTGGTCGCGAATACCAGAAAGACGCCAGGCGCTGGTTCCCTTTGATCCATGACCTCTCGATCTGTAAATTCCCGGGCCGCAAATTCTAGGGCTGCAAAGCCAGATGCCCAAAAACCTAAGCCCACAGCCACTGGGACTGCAAACCAGGGTGTAGAGAGCGTGCAGTTTCGCTCGCTTAACGTGCCGATCCCGATAGACGTTGTTGAGAACAACTCAGAGCGACCAATCTCCGTGACCCTGCCGCCTGCCAGTTCTAGCCGGTCGATCCGCTCTTGTCGGCTGGCGCCAGAACCTCAGACCTTGGCCTTAACCAGGCTGACTGTCACTGCAATAAACGACCTATGGCAAGTGGATGACGAATGGTGGCGAGAACGCCCCATATCCCGCCGCTACTACCAAATAACCACCCAAAACGATCGCCGCCTAACCATCTTTCGAGACCAACTGAACGCCCAGTGGTACTGGCAAAAGGGAGGGTAGTGGGTGGTCAGCGGTTAACTTGTTCAGTGCCAACCACTCTATCTGTCATTCTGAGCCAGCCGTAGTGGCGAAGAATCTGCCGTGTTCTAGCTGGAAAACTAGTAACTCGCAAAGGGGGCAGGGGGATTCCCCCTTCGTAAAAACCAACCCTAAAGTCGATCGCGACTTATCGAAGTAACCGCCCGGATATGCCAGTTGGACGAACTATGTTTATAGCGGATCACTCACTCGTCTATGTCATTCTGAGCCAGCCGTAGCGGCGAAGAATCTGCCGTGTTCGAGTAGGAAAACTGGTAACTCGCAAAGGGGGCAGGGGGCTCCTTCGTAAAAACCAATTTAAAAAGCTGACAGCTGGCCGTTGACCACCACTTATGTACGCAGAGCTTCATTGTCACAGTAACTATTCTTTTCAGGAAGGGGCCTCCTCCGTGGAGGACTTGCTGGTGTGCGCCCATGACCTGGGGCTCAAGGCGCTGGCCCTGACCGACCACGACAACCTGTGCGGAGCGATGCACTTTGCGCAGGTGGCCAAGACCATCGGCATTCAGTCCATCACCGGCGCGGAAATGACAATCAAAGATAAAAGGCTTAGTAAAGACGAGAAGCCTGGCAAAGACAGCCCGGAGATTGGACCCGGCTCTCACCTGACCTTCTTGGCTGAGACTGGGGAAGGCTACAGCCAGCTTTCAAACCTCATCTCGTACTCTTATGTCGCCGGTGAGCGCAAGAACCCTGCTCTGGACCTGAAATATCTGCCCGACCGTGTCCATGGCCTGATTCTTCTGACTGGCTGCCGTACCGGTCGAATCCCCAGCCTTTTGACTGAGGGTCGTTTCGCCGAGGCTGAAGCCCAATTGCGACAGTACCTGGACTGGTTCGGCACGGACAATGTGTTTGTGGAGTTGCAGCAGAACCTGGTGCAGGGAGACACCAACCGCAACCGACGTCTCATCGACCTGGCACAGAGGCTGGGCGTTCCCACAGTGGCCACCAACAACGTCCACTACCACGTTCCGGAACGACATCGTCTGCAGGACGCATTGGTCTCCATCAAGCACAACCGGAGCCTTGAGGAGACCCACAAAGAACGCCGGCCCAACAACCAGTTCTATCTCAAATCGTCTGAAGAGATGGCTGCCCTGTTCTCCCGCTGCCCTGAGGCCATCAAAAACACCCTTCTCATTGCTGAGCGTTGTTCCTTTGACCTGACCAAAGACCTAGCCTACCGGTTTCCGGACTACCCGGTGCCCGATGGGGCCACTCCCCAGAGCCACTTGGAGACTTTGTGTCGCCAGGCCGCAGAGCGTCGCTACGGCGGCGCAAGCCAAAGAACCCAGGACTGGGAAAAGGTCGAAGCCCGCTTGCAAGAAGAGCTCCGGCTGATTGGAAAGCACAACCTTGCCGGGTTCTTCTTGATCTACTACGAGATTATCCAGATGGCCCGGCAGATTATGATTGAAATGGGTCTGAGCGATGCCGAGATACCGCTGGAGGAACGCCCGCCGGGAAGGGGGCGTGGGTCGTCCGTGGCCATGCTGGTGGGCTACCTGATTGGCCTCTCCCACATCGACCCGCTGGAGTACAACCTGTCCCTGGATCGGTTTTTGTCTGACGACCTGGGCTCAGTGCCAGATATAGACCTGGATTTTCCCCGCAACATCAGAGAGCAGCTGATTGTTCGAGTTCATCAGAAGTGGGGCTGGGACCGGGCTGCTTTGACCGGCATGATCAGCACCTACCAGATGAAGGGCGCGATCAGAGACTTGGGCAAGGCGCTGGGGTTGCCGGCCCAAGGCATGGATAATCTGGCCAAACGCGTTGACTCACACGATGCCAAAGAACTGGAGCTAGAGATGCTCCAACTACCCGAATACCAGGACAAGGTCGACGCTCCGGGTTGGCGTGACCTGATTGAGATGTCCTCCCAGTTGGACGGCTTTCCCAAGTACCTGGCCCAGCATCCCGGCGGCATGATAATCAGCTCGTCGCCCCTCATCGACACGGTGCCAGTGCAACAGGCGGCCATTTCCGACCGCTACATCTGCCACTGGGACAAGGACAGCATTGACCAAGCCGGGTTCGTGAAGATCGACTTCCTGGCCCTGGGCGCCCTATCCCAGATGCAAGAATGTCTGCTTTTAATCGAAGAACGGGAGGGCAAGTACATTGACCTGAGTCGTATCGATTTCAACGACCGGGCAGTCTACGAGACCATGCACCGGGCTGACACCATTGGCATCTTTCAAGTGGAGTCGGCTGCTCAGATGCAGACCGTGCCTCGCATCAAGCCCCGGAACCTGACTGACATGGCCTACGAGGTGGGTGCGGTGCGTCCCGGTGTGGGAGTGAACGACGGTGTCACCCAGTTCATCCAGCGCCGCTCTGAGGGTATCCCCTGGGACTATGACCATCCGCTGGAGCAACGGGCCCTGGAGCGGACCTTGGGAATAATCCTGTTCCAAGACCAGGTGAACCAGGTAGCCATCGACGTGGCCGGCTTCACAGGACTGGAGGCTGACCAGATGCGCCGGGCCTTTGGGCGGCGCAACAATGAACTCATGATCCGCCACTACTGGGAGAAATTTCGGGATGGCGCGGCTGAGTTGGGCGTTCCGGAAGATGCAGGAGAGCGGATCTTCAAAAAGTTCAACGGTCACTACATGTTCCCTGAGTCCCACGCCTTTGCCTTTGGCGCAACCGCCTACCACATGGCCTGGCTCAAGTATTACTACCCCCTGGAGTTTTACGTTGCCATCTTCAATCAACAGCCCATGGGTTTCTATAACACCGAGACCCTGAAGGAAGACGCCAAACGCCACGGCATAGCTGTCTTGAATCCGGACATCAACCACAGCCGGGAGAAATGCATCATCAGAAACGAGTCGCTTTTACTAGGGCTGCGCTACGTTCGCGGGATGGGCGATGCAGTGGCGTCTCAGGCAATAGCAGCCAGGGATAAAGGCGGGCCATTCAAGAGCCTGGCCGACGCCATGGAGCGCACCGGATTACAACGAGAGGCCATCGAGAACCTGGTGACTGCGGGGGCCTTTGACGCCCTGACTGCCGCGTCTGAAGCTGCTGCCGCGGCGAAATCTGGAGAACTAAGCAAGACTAAATCTGGAGAGCCAAGCAAGACCAACAAAAAAACAGGCCGACGCCAGGCGCTATGGGAGGTTGGTCTGCGCTACCGGGCTTTCAATACACAACCGCCGCTGCCGTTGCCGGTGGAACAAGACATGGCAGAACTGACGGAACAGAGCCAGTGGGAGACTATGGGCGAGGAATATCGCATCTTGGGTCTCTACCCGGAGGGGCACATGATGGCCCTGGTTCGGCCACATCTGAGGCCAGGGATACTATCTAGCCGCGACATTGAAGCCAGGGCCGACGGCGACATCGTCACCGTGGCAGGGTTGGTGATACGCCGACAACGCCCCCTGGCCAAGGCGGTCTTTCTCACCTTGGAGGACGAATTTGGTCACATACCACTGGTGGTGTGGCCCGGCGAATTCGCCAAGTATCGTCAGATCATCAGAGAGCCGATGGTAATCATCCGGGGTGAAGTCTCACGGCGGGGTGGCATCATGAATATAGTGGCTAAGCACGTGGAACCCATGCCTGCCATGAACAACCTACCCAAGTCTAAAAGCTGGCAGTAAAATACCCGGTCGGACGCGATTTAGCCCTCTAGGTCTGCCTTCATCTTCTGGGTCAATTTTTTGTCGTCCATCGGTGCAGCCATTGAGTCCAACAGCTTCATTGGGGCCATATACCAGGGAATCGTAGTTATTCGGCCGGTACGCTCAACTTTGGTTACGTCGCCGTCTGGCGAGATAGACATCTGCCAGTCCATCTCCCATTTGTTGGGCATGACTACATGAAAGTCGATACTTTCATTGGGAGTCAGGCTGGTGATGGTCAACCGGTCCGGCTTGCCGCCAGCTTTGCTAGATGAATAGGTATTTCCCACCGCAGGGGATCCCTCCTGGTCTCCAGTGATCACGATATCGTGTTTTGCCCAACTAACGTGCCTGGTTAGGTCGCTCATAGCCTCAAACACTTTATCGGGCGGGGCCTTGATTACTATACTAGGCATTGCGGGGCCTCTATAAGAGAGCTATTTCATAGATTAATACACAAAATTATAAAACTAGATAAATAATTTAATAAAATAGTACGAACTGATAATAATAAACAGAATCACTTTAACTGAAACCGTAACAACATATGACTAGGTAGACCAGATGCTAGAATGGCGGTCAAATATTTACCCGCTCGCACAGGATGCGGAAAATGAAAATGCGAGAGATAAAGGAAACGGACAATGATTGATACAGTGATTAAAGGCGGAACAGCAGTTACTCCTGCCGGTATCGGAGAATGGGACATTGCCTTAGAGGGCGAGAAAATTGCAGTCATCGCCATGCCCGGAGTGCTGTCATCTGAGGGCGTTAGGGTCATTGACGCCACAGGCAAGATAGTCGTTCCTGGCGGAGTCGAAGCCCACGCCCACGCGGCAGCCAATGTACAAGACGGACTGAGAGAACTGGTTCCCGGAACGCCCAACGCCGGCCCAGCGGTCCACTCCCTGGGCGCGATATGGGGCGGCACCACCACGGTGGTCGACTTTACCCCGGTGAACAATGAGGGAGACCTAGCTCAAGGCGTGCATGATTTCATGTCAGTCTGGCAGGGTCAGGCTTATACCGATTACGCCACCCACGTCATTTACCGCAACTCCAACACTCCCGACTCCATTGCTCGGTTCGGAGAACTGGTTTCGGCGGGTTTCCCCAGCGCCAAGATATTCACCACCGATATCCGTCCACCGGGTAATGAGGGCCGGACTCTGACCCCCGGTGGACGCCTGGAAACGGGCCGGTTGTACGACCTGATGGAGCAGGTGTCCCGCCACGGCGGCATGCTGGCGGTCCACGGTGAAGATGACGAGCTGGTGATGTACAACTACCTGATGGCCAAGCAACGGGACCAATGGGACTGGTATAACGCCAACCTGATTCACTCCAAGGCGGTGGAAGACTTGGCATTTAGGCACGTTACCCGCATGGCGGAACGCACCGGTGCCGGTATGTACTTTGTCCACGTGACGGCCAAAGATGGATTGGATGTAATTGCCGAGGCTCGCAGCAATGGCCAGCCCGTTTACGGCGAAGTCTTGACGCTGGCATTGTCATTCGATGCCAGCCGCTACCATGATGACGACGGCATGAAATACCACACCTATCCCTCCCTCAAAGGAGAAGAAGATACTGTCAGCCTGTGGGACGGCATCATGAAGAGTGATCTGTCATTCACTGCTACTGACAGCAGCTTCACCACCTATCTGGACAAGATCACTGGCAGAAACATCGAGGATATGCGCGGTGGCAACATCGGAATTGAGATTCGGATGGGTGTGAACTACAGCGAGGCTGTGGTCAAACGCGGCATGTCGTTGGAACGCTACGTGAATGTAACGTCCAGCAACGCGGCCAAGATACTTGGTCTGTACCCGCAAAAGGGCGCAATAGCCGTGGGGAGTGACGCTGACTTCGCGATCATTGACCCTTCAGTGAAGAAGGCTCTGGCCATGTCTGACCTGCACGTGCGCGACTACAGCCCCTGGGAGGGTTGGGAGGTCACAGGGTGGCCTACTACCGTGATTCTGCGCGGTAAGACCATGGTTGAGAATGGGGAACTTCTGGGCGACGGCAACGACGGACAAATGGTGCTACGCAAGGTGGACCAAAGCGTGCTACAACGGCCCACAGCCTAGTAGGCAAGCCCCTAATTTAGCTACGAACAGGAAAAGGCGGCCCTGATAGGTCCCAATATCAGGGCCGCCTTTGTGTTATCAGTCAATCTGCGTAGTGGCGGGTTAAAAACCCGCCCTGTTCGCGGCCACCAATGTTGTAAAAACCAAAATGCCGGGGTAGGTTCACAGAGATTTTGGCGCACACGGATTTGGTCTACCAAAGACAGGGCCGGTTATAAAACCCGCCCCTATTATTCCAAGAATGTCCTCGTTTGGCCCGTTGTGTTCAGCCGTGGGGTAAGGGGCGGGATACCAGGTCTTCGATACGTCCTCTGATATCGGTTTGGTCAAACCCTCGGAGCAGATTGATGCGGTTTCTGTTGGGATCGCCGCCGTGCCAGTACTCGTATACCTCTTGTCGCATGCCTGACGATGAAACTGCCAAGTCGTGGGCCAGGCGGTACAAACGTGATTTGTATTCGGCATCCACGCCCTTGCCGCGCATGTATCGTTCCAGGTAGGGCCGCAGTTCCGGGTTGGCCAGGTCATTCTCGCTGGGTTGCATAATCAGACCAGCGCCAGACACCTCCCGCAATATCTGGATCATCCGGGACGACGTTTGGGCAAAGTAGATGTTCATGCCGCTCATAGACCCCAGAGACATCACTCCGCCCTCGCCCATTTGTGCACCGTGCTCAACGCCGTCCATGGCGTGACGCCACATCTCAGTGTAGGTGGCCATCTCGCCAATCTTGGCGGCAACTTCTCGGTAATCCAACACGCCAATGGCCTCCGCAATCATGGTTGCTACGGCGGTCATCAACTTCATGCGCTCGTGAATGCGGCAGAGATTGGCCCACTCGGTGAAGTTGATTCCCGCGGAGAAATCGCGCAGTAATGGCGCTGATTCATAGAGCATGAAAACCCGGTCCCACGGCACCAGTACGTTCTCAAAGAACAGCATGCAGTCCTGTTCGTCGTAGGGCATTCCCAGCGGGTGGCCGTAGCTGCCGTTCCAGAGCGAGACCGGCTCGCGGCAAAGAATCTTCATTCCAGGACTGTTTGTTGGAATCGAAAATGCCAGCACGAATTTTGGGTCGGACCTCTGAGTGAACGTTGCTGATAGAGACACGTATGTCTCGTTGCTGATGGGCGCAGCCGTCGCCAATTGCTTGCCACCGGTGATGATGATTCCCTCTGAAGTCTCTTCGACGACGTGCAGCGCTAAATCTTCTTCTCGTTTGGCGCGTTGCTCGTTCTGGGGTTGCTCGCTGCGGTCCACCTGCGGGTCTCCCAGTGCGTGGGTCAGAAACAGGTCATTCTCCATGCAATAGCGGTGGTAGTTGGCCACGTTTTCGCCAAAATCACATTTGGGATGCTTCACCGAGCTGAGTCTATCCCGAGATTTATAGAGAGAAATGATGTACGGAGCTAAAACGTCTGGCGCGCGGCCCAACTGTCCCCAACTCTCGCGAGTCCAGACCTCGCTGTTGCGTCGTTTCCTTTTGAGGTCTTCTTCCGTGCGTGGAAGCAGCCAAGATACGCTGCAGTGATTGCCAGATTCAGGAGACACGAAGGTCATTTGGTCTTGGGTTTCGCCGGAGTGCTGCAGGTCGTAGATGCGGGCCAGCTCGTTGACGATCCCGGAAAAGGCCGGGTGGCTTGGAATGTCATCGATGCGGACGCCGTCCATCCAGACTTCGCGGCCGTCTCGAAGACTTTCAATATACCGAGCGCCGGTCATTGCTCCCTGGGCGGCGGTGATGTCCAAGACCATTGTTGGCCTCCTTGCTCACATATTTAGACTCTACGGGCACCGTAAAATGGCCCCAACTAGAAGTGGCCACAAGTATAACAAAGGGGTTTATCGCCTGACCGCAAGTCAGCAGCAATTGAGACAAGGGCGATTTAACTGCGTATCCAAGACGCGGGCCGTTTTAAATGAGTGGATAATTGCAGAAATTGGTTTACTCGTGCGAGAACTATTGAGCTGTTCGAATCCGGTAAGACTTCAGGCCGAAAATGGGACTAAAAAGGTCTGGGGTTGCCATAATTTGAGTTGAGTTGAACTAAGGTGATTATGG
>DUCU01000133.1:0-25887 GCA_012959605.1 Dehalococcoidia bacterium
ACTACCTTACTCGAGACGAATTTGAACGCCGACACCGGAACCGTAGTACACTGACGGGCATGGTTGATTTAAAACCCTGGCTAGCCGTGAACGGGCTTACAGTACGAGACTTTGCCCTCGGAATAGACGTACCTCTCAGGACTGCCGAAGGTTGGGTGTCTCGTGGTGTCGTTCCATCCCCTGTTAACCAAGACAAGCTCACCGAGTACGTACACACGCATTGTGCCCACTATTGGGTAATTGCCGTGCCCGACGGCCCGTCCAGCGAAGGCATATGCCAACGTTGCGGACACGTTCGTGCGTTTAAGAACTCCGTTGAATATACCCCAATGGTTACGAAAGCCCGAGATACCGACGGCAAGGACGTAGCGGGTAAGTCGGGGGCATAGAGTCAAGTGTTGATTTACGATTCCAACTGCCGCATTTGGGTCATCCTGGCTCGTTGGTTGTCCCGTGCCGACGTCCTTAACCAGGTGAATTGGAGTCCGTACCAGTCTTTGGATGCGCCTCCGCCCAAATTAACGTGGGATGACCTGAAGCGCTCCGCATATCTGGTGGGCAGCAAAAATCAGCTCTATTAAGATCTCTACACCTTTCCCATGCTCACCGCCCGCCTCCCGCTACTTGCTCCTTTGGCATTGATATGCTGGTTTCCTGGTGTAAGTGTGATCGGCGTCGCGGCGTAGCGATCGGTGGCAATAAATCGCTACCGATTCTTCGGATGCACACGAAAGATACGATTTAGGTGAAACGCAAAAAGCCGCCAGCAAGACCGTTAATCACTCCGCCCACTGCGAAGATATCCTCTCTTCTCTTGTCGAGCAAGAACGTGGGTCCGTACTTTTGGTACAGGTAATATGGTTTCTTTGAACACTGATCGGGCACGGAAGACTACTAAAGCCAGCACTCAATTTTTGGTGGCGTTTGCATTAGTGCTGGCAGTAGTCTGGCTCATCACCCCATCAACCTACGCCCATGAAGGGTCCCACGGCTGCGGCGGACCAGAGATCGTAATTGAAGGCGGCAACCCATCGCCGTACACCCTCCCGATCCAGGGCGATGAAACCTTTGAGGTAGAGCCCGATTCCGTGCTTACATTTCGCGGTGTCAACCTGCCGGTGGACGCTCGCCTGCACTGGGGGGTTCAGGGTCTGGGTACAGAACTCGCCGGTAAAGACATTCAGATTTCAAACGGCGTTACCACCATCAACGTAGCTGAATTCTCTGACCACGCCCGGGGTATCTACGTGATCAAAGGGGCTCTTTTCAGCGGCCCTGTCGAACTCTGCTCTATACCATTTGAACTGACAGTTTCAGGATTTTGCGGCACCACAGCGTTGGCGGCAACCGGGGTTGCTGTTGTGGCCGGGGTTGGCGCTTTGGCCAGTGCTCCTTTAGCCGCCAACGGGCTAAATGCCAAGGTGGATGCCAAGGTCCAGGTTGCCCGACGACGGCCCCAGGGCTGGCGAAAATGGGCACCAATCCCAGCCTGGAAGCGTTCCATTCTCAGCACCATTGTGGGTGCACTAACCGGCCTGGGCATAGCGGTGGTGATGCAGCAATCCGGAATCGAGCCACTATCCCTAGCCAGCGCAATTTGGGGTGTGATCGCCGGCGGCGGCGTCAGCTTTGGCGTTGGCTATTCCCTTGGCGTAATTAAGACATTCATGAAGTCTCCCACAGAAAGTTAACCTGAGATTTAACCGGTGAACTAGCTGGCAGGCCCAATGGCCCAAAGCTAAATCACGATGTACAATTGGCGGGCGGAAAGACCAAACTAACGGCCTTCCGCCCGTTTTGATTCACCCTATTTTGATCCTACATCAACCGATTTAATCTTAAACAGCAGACGGAGGAGCCATGGCCAACCGTATCAAGCACATAGCCCTACAAACCGACAACCCGGCAGAGACGGCCGAGTGGTACAAGACTGTATTCGGTCTAGACGAGCTACGCCGCTCGCCCGCTGATACCGGGTCAGAAGGGGTCTGGCTCACGGACGGCTACATCTATTTCGCCATCCTCAAGATGGGCTCTGAAGACGCCCCTAACCTGGGCGAGGGCTCATCCACCGTAAAGGGTGTCCACCACATTGGCTTCTACGTCGACGACCTGGACGAGTCCGTTGCAACGGTTGAAGGCAACGGCGGTACTGAGTGCGTCGGCAGCAGCAAGGCCAACCGCAAGTACCAGGGTCCGGACGGTCTGATGATTGACCTGCGGTTCAGGGGCTGGGACGAGCAGATCCGCGCCCGAAGCACCCTCTATGAACTGACTGAAGCAGCTCCGGCAAAGGCCGCCGGTGCCGCAGATTAAGTCCTTTGAGAAGAATCTATTTAACGAGCCTATTTAACCAATCGGAGAACTGTAATTCATGCCTGCAACTAAGCGTATTGGGGCGTTGGTGCCCGCCACAAACCCCGTAGTAGAGCCAGATTTTTACCGGGTATTACCTCCGGAGATCACCGTTCACTTTGAGCGGATGTTCAACGGCGATTGGGGAACCCAACCCAAGCAGGCGGAGACTACCGGACACCAGATTTCCATCTCCAGCGAGGAGGCGGCAACGGTGGACACTGCCCTCTTTGGCTTTGACGCTGACAAGATGAACGAGGATGTCAGCAGGGGTGCCCGATCCCTCGCCAACATCAAACCAGACATCCTGGTCTATGCCTGCACCTCAGGCACCTACCACAAGGGTTACATTAAGTTTGACCAGGAAATGTCCCAGGAGATGCAGCTGGCCAGTGGGGTGGAGTCCATCACTGCCGTTGGTTCATGCATCGAAGCATTCAAACACATGGGGTCCAAGGAACTGAGCATCGCCGGACCCTATCGCCATTTCCACCTGCGCAATCGTCTAAAACCGTTGTTGGAAGAAGCTGGGTTCGAAGTACTGAGCGCCGACGGCGAACCGTGGATGCAAGATTCCATGAACCCCCTGGAGATCGAAGAAGAAACTGTCCAAACGATCGTCGACTTTGTGCCCACGGTGGTCAAAGATGAAGCGGATACAGTTTTCTTGCCGGGTACTGCGTGGCGGGGATTGGACGCAGTGGAACCGCTTGAACAAAAACTGGGGAAGACCGTGATCTCCGTGAACCAGGCCACAATCTGGCTGGCTCTACGGCGCATCGGCTGGACCGAGCCCATCCAAGGTTTTGGCAGTCTATTACGCAACCTGGGTTAGAGCCCAGAAACCCGACTGGCACGGCAGCGGTCATTTGGCCTGAAGGCTACATTCGGAGAAGATAAAAATGGTTCGACTTGAAACGCTCGACGAAACCTTCGCATCGCACCTCCGGAACATGGATTGCCCTGAGTATGATACTCAACCATGGGTCAACGGCCCGCCCCTGAACCAGCGCCGAGTCGCGCTAATCTCCACCGCTGGACTCCATCGACGGGAGGACACTCCGTTCTTGGTTCAGGAGGAAATAGCAGGAAACTGGCCGCCTGACTACCGGGTGATTCCAAGTGACAGGCGGGCCGAAGATCTGGTCATGAGCCACATCTCAACTAACTTTGACCGCACCGGCTTCCAGCAAGACTGGAACGTGGTCTTCCCGCTGGATCGACTGCGGGAGCTAGCCCAATCAAACGTGATTGGCAGTCTGGCAGATTACCACTACTCGTTCATGGGAGCCGCCGACCCTCGGCGCATGGAGCCGTCGGCCCGCCAACTGGCTCCGCTGCTCAAGGGCGATAACGTAGACCTCGTCATGTTGGTGCCTGTTTGACCGGCCTGCACGCGCGCCGTTGGCGGGCTGGGACACTACCTCGAAGAAGAGGGATTGGCGACAACTCAAATCAGCCTGATTAAAGAACATACCCTGCAGATCAAACCGCCAAGAGCGCTATGGGTGCCGTTTGAACTGGGACGCCCGCTTGGCGTGCCCAACGACGCTGCCTGGCAAACTCGTGTGCTGCAATCGGCACTGGAGCTAATTGAGGTCCCAGAAGGGCCTGTATTGATAGACTTTCCGGATGACGCCCCGGTGTCAGACGAACCCGCAGTCCTCGCCTGCCCAGTTTCCTTTCCTGCTCCAGTGACTGACCTGAACGACATGGAACAACTCAACGCTACCCTGCAACGAGAAGTGAGCGAGCTACGCTCCTGGTACAACATGGCCGTAAATAAAAATGGCCGGACCACCGTGGGCGTAAGCGGCCTGGAGCCAGAGGCGATTGGAGCGTTCCTCGGCGCGTTCTTAGACGAGGAAATACCTGAAAGCCCCCGCGCTGACATTTCGTCATTCCAGCTGTTGAAACTCGTAATTGAGGACCTGAAAGCCTACTACTACGAGGCAATGGCTGCTCAACCAGGACATGCTTCCGCCACCGGAACAATGCTCGCCGACTGGCTCTGGAGCGAGACGACTATCGGCAAGGTCTTTTATGCTCTCCATGAGAATTGGCGGGAGAGCGAAGACAGCAACAAGCGTCTATTCAGTGCGATGCTGTTGGTGCCAACATCGTATCTGGCTGGCTCTCCGTACCGAGGGACGCTGGTCTAAATTTAGCTTCAAGTAAAACTTTGTCATCAAGAGCCTGGTCCGCATGTACACAGGCTAGATTTTAACGTCCGTAGACCATATTTCGCTCGGGGACCGGCGCCGTCGGCTTCCGGGTCATCAGGAAGAACACACCCGCAAGCAGATAGATGGGCAAGAACGAGACCAACACGATGGAGTAGCTGTCGGTCTGGTCAAACACCACTCCGGCATAAATTGGTGTGATTAACATGCCAATATTGAAGACTACACTGATAAACCCCATCAGCGTGGCGAAACTCGTCCGCCCAAAGAAATTGCCCAGCGAGACCCAGTTAAGGGAACTAGTCCCTTGCTCCACGGCCATCAGCATCACAAACAGATAGACTGCGAGATTTCCCTCAACGGTCAAAAGAGCCAACGTCCCCAAGGCTGCAGCGGCCATGCCGGTACCCATCATCGGCTGTAATGGCCACTTGTCCCCCAAGTATCCCACGACTAACCGCAGAGGGATGGACATCAGGAACATCAACGAAAACATCAGCCCGGCCATTTCGTAGGACATTCCCTTCCACACAAACATTTCCACAGCGTGAACTGAGACAGTGCCCCAGAGGCTAATTCTCAGCACAGAACCCGTGAACAGTATCCAATAGGACTTGGTCCGCAACGCCTGACGCACGGTGAAATCGACGATGGCCAGTGGTGGATTCGTTTCCCCTTCAACAGGAAAGGGCAGGTCGGGGCCAATCCCCTCTCGCTCTGGTGAATGTTTCACCATTAACGCCAATGGTATGACAATCAAGCCCATGAATATCCCGGAATAGAGCATCACGTCGCGCCAACCAATGGTGCTGACTCCGAGGGTAATCAGTGGCAGGATAGCGGCCCCACCGGAGGAGAATCCGGTGATACAGATGGACATGGCCAGAGACCGGCGACGGATGAACCAGCGGTTGACTGAACTGATCAATACCTGCCCGAGACCGGAGCTTTTGCCAACGCCGACCACACCGACAAATATAATGATGAAAAGGATGTAGCTGTGGACCCAATGGAGGGCGATAAATCCGCCGCTTGCCAGTAGTCCGCCGAAGATTATCATGGGACGCGAGCCGAACTTATCCACCAAACGCCCAACTATGGGTCCAGCGATACTTCCCTCAGCCCGCACCAGAGCGAATATCAGAGCAGTCTGGGCGCTACTTAAACCCATATCACGCTTCATGGGACCGAAAAAGACGCCGCTGCTGTTTGAAAATATCCCACCCGACAATGTCCCAAGCACGAATGTCGCGGCTAATACCCACCATCCATAGTAGGCATTCTTGACCTTATTCGGCAGTGGCGCCCTGTTTAACATAGACCCATCTTCAAGCGGTTATATCGATGAAATTCCGTGTTTAATATTCGTATATATGATAATATCCTATGTGGCAACTACCTGCCCTGCCATACCGCCGGTCTCTTTTCCGCGAATGCTTTGGGGCCTTCTGCAGCGTCTTCAGAACCCAGCACCATGTTCCCTACCCGGGCGAGATATTCCATGGATTCTTCCAGTCCGTACCGCCGCCAGAACTGGGCCACCGACTTGGTGCCCTGAACCGCCAACGGCGCATTGGCTCCAATCATATCGGCGATCTCAACCGCCCTGGGCAGCAGAGCATCGGGCTCCAAAATCTGGTGCACAAACCCTATCCGTTGGGCTTCTTCAGCGCTCAATGTGTCCCCGGTCAGCATCAGGTACATCGCCTCGCCGTAAGGTATCAACCGCGACAAATTATTGATGGCGTAGTTGGCCATGATGCCTCGTTTCACTTCAAACAGTCCAAAATAAGCCTCGGTTGAGGCGATGCGAATATCACAGTCGCAGGCCCGCTCCATACCGGCGCCTATGGCCAGTCCATTAACTGCGGCGATGAACGGTTTGGGGTTTCTTCCAAACGGCTGGTTGCCTCGGTAGCCATCGATTCTTTGCTCATCGGACAACGCCGCCGTCTTGCTCGTATTGGTCGACATCTCTTTCAGGTCAGCCCCTGCTGAAAACGCCCGACCCGCCCCGGTGAGGATGCCAACACGCATCTCTGAATCGGCGACAAACTCGTCCAATGCCTCTCGCAGCTCATCCCTCATGGTCAGACCCTGTGCGTTCAGCCGGTCAGGCCGGTCCATAGTAAAGATGGCGTAATTGCCTTCGGGATGTCGTTCGTACCGCAGGTCCGGCATGTCAGTCCTCCAAAATTAAGACGGGGTCGTATCGCTCTGAAGTTTCCGGGTGGCGTTAGCTGGCTAGAATCTCTGTTATGGCTTCGTCGACGAATTTGGCATCGGGCGGGTTGAATCCCGGCCCACCGGCCAGATGGCCCCAGATAGATTCAATGGGTCGTAGCTCGGCATTGGGCATCTGGGCTACCTCCAGTTCATTATCTTCCGGCGGAAAATACAGGTCAGTCCGCCCCGGCATGACAATGGCCTTGGCCCTAATCCCACACAGGGCCTTTCCAAAATCGCCGCCATACTTCTGGTTGTTGCTGATATCGGCGTTCTGCCAGGTCCAGATCATGGCCAGTAGGTCATTCGCATCAGCGCTAGTCCTACGGGCTTCCCAGAACCGCACCAGGTAATCTTCCAGCGACTCATACCCCAGCGTCAGGTAGACCTCTTCGCGGTAGAATGCCTGGGACACCGCCCATCCGGCGTACACCCGGCCCATGGCCCTGAGTCCTAGCAGTGGTGGTTCATTGTAGGAACCGCCAGCCCAGGCTACGTCCGTGGTGATGGCTGCTTTGACCCCTTCCAAAAAGACGAAATTGTGTCGGGACGTCTTGGCCGAGCCGCAAATCGGAACTATCCGTTCCACCATCTCCGGGAAGAGGCTGCCCCATTGAAAGGTCTGCTGGGCACCCATGGACCAGCCCACCACCAAGGCAATCTTCTCAATGCCAAAGACCTCCGTCACCAAGCGGTGCTGGCAAGCTACATTGTCGTAAAGACTAGTTTTCGGGAACCCATCGGCATTATCCGGACGTGCGGCGTTGCTCGGGGAAGAAGAAACGCTGTTGCCAAACATGTTGGGAACAATTATGAAGTACTTGCTGGGGTCCAGCGCTCGTCCTTCGCCGATTATTCCCTCGTTGTGGGTATGTTGTCCGCCAAAAAATGTTGGGAACACCACTACATTGTTTTTGTTGGCGTTCAGTTCCCCATAAGTCTTGTAGGCCAGCTTAGCCCTATGTAGGGTCTCTCCCGACTGCAAAACCAGGTCGCCCGCTTCAAAAATCTCGATATCTGCCATTTGATTCACCCTCATATCACCGTGAGAAAGAATACCACGTGTTTCCCACTGCCCTGGAGAGCCGTAACCTGAATCACGTGGCATCAGCCCGATTGACTACGCCCAGCCCAGCTTTTAGACTTGCCTCGCAATCCCCGGCACAATCTTGTGCAATCACAATCACCAGATGTTCATCGTCGATAATTCTTTGGAGGAATTCCCAATGCGCCACGACCCGGTAAATATCTATGAATACGAAGCAATCGCCAAGGAGCGTCTTGAAAAGGGCCATTATGATTTCATCGCTGGCGCTGCCACCGACGAAATAACACTGCGTCGCACCCGTGAGATCTTGGACTCCATTGTCATGAAACCCAGGATGATGGTCGACGTGAGCGAACGCGACTTAAGCACCACCGTGCTAGGAGAGAAAATCAGTTTCCCGGTGATGCTCTGCCCCGCCGGAAACCACGGCGCCGCCCACCCCGATGCCGAACTGGCCACCGCCAGGGCTGCCGGAAAGGCCGACACGGTCATGATTCTCAGTTCCCACTCGGCGAAGACGTTGGAAGATGTAGCCGAAGCCGCCACGGGGCCGATGTGGTTCCAGCAGTATTTCTTCAAAGATCCTGAACTCACCCTGAGCATGGCCGCCCGGGCTGAAGAGGCCGGGTATTCCGCCCTCTGCATGACCCTGGACGCCAAGATCGTTCCCAAACGGGAACGCAACATGCGAAACGACTACGTGGGGCCGGTTTCCCCCAACTACGCCCATCTGGGCCTGGGTACCCACTCATGGCAGTTCGCTGCTGACGCTCCGGCGGGTCCCACGGACATCCGAGACCAAGCCACGGTCTGGAGCGATCTGGAGTGGTTGGCTGGCAAGACCAAGCTGCCAATCATCGTCAAGGGAATCATGACTGGAGAAGACGGCAGACTGGCCGCTGAGTCCGGCGCAAAAGCGATGATTGTCTCCAATCACGGAACTCGGTACCTAGACACTACTTTCACCACCATCGAGGTCCTGCCTGAGGTCGTGGACCAGGTTGCCGGCAAGGCCGAAGTCTACCTGGACGGCGGCATCCGCCGTGGGTCAGATATCTTTAAAGCCCTGGCCCTTGGAGCCAAGTCAGTACTCCTGGGTAGGCCTCTATTCTGGGGACTGGCTGTAGACGGAGAAGCGGGTGTCAGCTCCATGCTGGAGATGCTCCGCACAGAACTTGAAGCCACCATGGGAATCTGCGGCTGCCCCACCGTGGACAGCATCAGCCTGGACGCTCTGGGCGGTATGTCACCGCTGCAACAATTGTTCAACAAAAGGGACGCAGGCCTTCTCTAAGCACGAGCTGCACCTGATGAATAGCCGACTATTAAAGAATTAGGAGATTACCTGATATGGCTACAGTAGGCTCTGGACAATACACCTACGAACTGATCGAAAATTGGGGCACCCTGCCCGCTGGCGATACATTTGGCATGGTCAGCGCCCTGGCTGCCGACTCCCAAAACCGCATCTTTGCCTTCCAGCGCAAAGAGCCGCCCATGCTCATCTTTGACCGGGAAGGCCATCTACTGGAAACCTGGGGGAACGGTTCCTTTGAGTTCGCCCACGGTATCCACATCGCCAACGACATTGTTTATGTGACAGACCGAAACACCTCCGTCTGCATCCTGTACACACTGGACGGCAAGCCCATCCAGATGCTGGGACGTCACGGTGTCCACTCGGACACCGGCTGCGAGAACCCCGGAGACCTGGTACCCAGAGAGTCCGGACCCTTCAACTACCCCGCCGAAATCGTGCCTTCGCCGTCCGGTGACCTCTACGTGGCCGACGGCTACCGCAACTCCCGCGTGCACCGGTTTTCCGCGGAAGGCGAACTTAAGAAGTCCTGGGGTGTCCCCGGCAAAAATGCCCCCAACGAGTTTCACCTTCCCCATAGCCTGCTGGTTGACGGCGACAACGTGATCGTCTGCGACCGCGAGAATCACCGCATTCAGATCTTTGGCCTGGACGGCGAGTTCAAAGAGATATGGGACGACATAAACCGCCCTATGGACATCTCCATGGACTCCGACGGCAACTACATGGTCTCTGAGGGGCAGAAAGACGGTGGTTCCGCCCGAATCAGCATCCTAGACAAGAAGGGCGGCGTTCTTTCCAGGTTTGAGACCCGCGGCTCCGGCCACGGTAGCTGGATCGATTCCCACGGAGACATCTATCTGGGTGGAGTCCCAGACGGCATCGACAAATACGTACGCCAGAGTTAAAGCCTCTGGCAAACGGGCAAATAAAACCGCCCTAGCCCTATGATTTAGACTTTTCCAAGTTTTCTGGGCTTTATAATAAGGAATATCATGTCAGCAGAGAACAAGGCACTATTTCAAGATTTCATCGATGGAATGAACAACCAAGACTACACTTTTATTGACCGGCTGATCGATCCAAATTTTGTAGACCATGACCCGGCGCCAGGGCAGGCGCCGGGCCTGCAGGGAATAAAAGACCTGATGAAGATGTTCTTCACGGCATTCCCCGATATACACGTGACCATCGACCATGTGGTCGCCGACGGAGATACAGTGGCAGGAGCCGTGACCACCACTGGTACCCAGGATGGCGACTTCATGGGCATCCCAAAATCTGGTAAGAAAATCGCCATGAGAGAGATTCACATGATGCGGGTCGCCGACGGCAAGATGGTGGAGCATTGGGGTTTGGGAGACAGCATGAGCATGATGCAACAATTGGGCGTGCTGGACCAGGAGTAGCACCCAAATGCCAAAGACAGACAAATGGGGTGATACGGAGCCAGAGGTTATCGAACTAAAAAAGATTCGAGAATCCCTGGCGTCGGAAGAATGGCGGGACGCCCGCATCTACCGCCACATAGATGAGTACAAAATGGACTATACCTTGATTGCCACCAAGATAAGTTCCGGTATGCTTCACTACTACGTACCCCACACTGCGACATTCGAGCCATTAAACGTCAAAGGCTAGTGATTCCCCAACTGAAAGAACCAATATGAAAAGCGATTCTTTTTTTAAAAAAAGTCTTATCTAGCGAGTTACAAAAAGCCCTTGATAAGATTATTGAACAACCTATCACCCAGGTAGATAACATGTCACGCTGTTTATCACATCAATAACTGTGGTCTTGCCTATATAGATGCCTTAATTCAAGATTCGATGCGAACCGTTCGCTCGGCAATTTGGCACCCCGCACACCCTGACTAAAATAAGACCCGCACGCATCGGTTTGTTTTTGAAACCAAAGACCGCAGCCTAAATGGGAGACAACATATGATTACCAAATTCGGATCACTCTACGCGGGACACGTGGACCTCGACGACGTTGGCTACGACGCCACTCCGGTGAATGACCGCTGGATATCCGACGAGAAGCTGGCATCTGTATTCCCCAAGGCCCAGGCCATCGCAGTCCGGATGGACGAGCTAGGCTTCGACACCTTCTGGGCCGCCGAGCACCACTTCCAGCGCGAGGGTTACGAGTGTATCCCCAACCTGCTGATGATGTACGTTCACTTAGCACACCTGACCAAGAACCTGAAGTTTGGCTGCGGATTCAACGTCAATCCCATGTGGCACCCTCTCCGGTTGGCCGAGGACTACGCCACCGCCGACATTCTCACCAAAGGACGAGTCATATTTGGCGTGGGCCGTGGCTATCACTCCCGAGAAGTAGACTCATTTGGCGTGCCCAGCACCCTAACTGACAATGACACCAACCGTGAGATCTTTGAAGAACAGGTTGAGATCATCATGAAAGCCTTCAATGAGGAATCGTTCTCCCATGAAGGCAAACATTACAAACTACCACCGGAAGTCCCATATCGTGGCTACACACTTAAAGAGCTGACTCTGGTGCCTCGTCCTCTCAACCTACCGGTTCAGACCTATCAACCGCTGGTCAGCGCCAGCCAGCGAGCAATGGACTTCATGGCCAAACACGGTATCAAGGGAATCATCGGCGGTGGCGCGGCCACTGGCGGTGCATCGGACAATGTGGTCAAAATGTGGCAAGAAACCCTGGCCAAGCACGGCCGGGAGACCGAACTTGGCGGCGACCTGATAATCGGAATCGCCACTTTCATCGATGACACCGAAGAAAAAGCCATCAACGCTGCCACGAAGTATTTTGAAGAGAACATGAAAATGTTCGCTCCCTTGGGCTTTGTTCGTGGCCTATCAGACGAGCAAATCACTTCGCTAGGCCGCGGCTCAGAAGCCCGGACCGCCGGACTCCCTACCATGCAGGACGCCGTTAAATCCGGGGCCTGGGTGGTTGGCCCACCGGAGCGAGTTACCGAAAAAATAATGGAGCTTCAAGACCGGTATCCTGGCCTGGAAGAGATCAACGTCGGCGCCTCCGTGATGAGCACAGAACAAACCGTGATCTTGGATCAGCTGGACCTGTTCGGCAAAGAGGTCATGCCTAGGTTCAAAAACCAAAGCGAATAACAACCCGCGCGCGCACTCTTTCCCGTGCGTATTCCCTTTGATGTAAACTTATCCATAAGAAAAGTTGATTGGCCGGATTAACCACGGCTAACGAATAGCAGAATCTCCACGGAGGAATGCCGGATGGCCAAGAGCAAAGTCCGCTTGACCGAACTTTCCCACTGCGCAGGTTGAGCCGCTAAGCTTAGCCAAGAGGACCTGGTTCAGGTTCTGAAGCATCTTCCCATGGTCAGCCACCCGGATCTTCTGGTGGGCAATGACACGGGGGACGACGCAGCCGTTTATCGGCTGGATAAAAACACGGCCATAATTGTGACCGTGGACTTCTTCACGCCCATTACCGATGACCCATATGAGTTCGGCGTAATTGCGGCAGCCAACTCTCTGAGCGATGTTTACGCCATGGGCGGGAAGCCCCTGGTGGCTCTGAACATTGTCGGGTTCCCCGCTGAATTGGCGGTGGACATGCTCGGCGACGTACTGAAGGGCGGCTACGACAAAGCGGCCGAAGCTGGCTGTCTGATCGTTGGCGGCCACACCGTGGATGACGCAGAGCCCAAGTACGGACTATCGGTGGTTGGCCTGATTGAGCCCGGCAAAGAAGTATCCAACGCCAACGCCCAACCCGGCGATGTATTGGTGCTGACCAAGCCTATTGGCACGGGCATCATCACCACCGGCTGCAAGCAAGGTATAACTCCAGACGACATCCTGAAGAACGCCGTCGACGTGATGGCCACTCTGAACAAGGGTGCAGCAGAGGCCATGATGCGTGTGGGAATCAACTCCTGCACCGACATCACCGGCTTTGGGCTCATGGGTCACCTTCGGGGTATGACTAGGGGCAGTAAGGTCGGCGCAATCATCAACGCCCCCGATGTTCCCGTATTGCCCGGAGTTTGGGATCTGCTGGAAAAGAACGTTGTGCCCGGTGGCACCTTCCGCAACATGAACGGCGTTGAAGATTCAGTGGACTGGGACGAATCCCTAACTGACCAGCAACGACTGCTGATGTGCGATGCCCAAACGTCCGGCGGGCTGCTCATCTCAGTTACCAAAGACAAGGTTGAAAAACTGCTGTCGGAGCTGGAAATCTCCGGAGTGGAGACCCGCGTCATAGTGGGTGAAATCACCGCAGAGAATTCAGGACGCATCCTCGTAAAAGCCTAGCTTTCAAACTACCCGCTTTTTCACCAGTGACGCAGGTGGTAAACTGGCAATCTGGGGCAAGATGGTTCCACTAGTCTTAAACAAGAGCCTTGATAGATGAAGCGACCTGACCAAGTGAAGACAGGGCCCGACCAGGGCATGGGAGACCGTGTACCACCGGGACAATTCCTAACCACCAAGTTCCCTGTTCTGACCTACGGCCCCGAACCAAAGATAGACATCGACACCTGGGAGATTCGGGTGTTTGGACTGGTAGAACGAGAGATTACCCTAAACTGGGAGCAGTTCTCCCAGCTCCAGTGGACCACCACCGTGGCCGACTTTCACTGCGTAACTCAGTGGAGCCAACTGGACAACACCTGGGAGGGCGTTACCTTTGCCGACCTGATTGCCCTCGCCGGCCCCAAGCCTGAGGCCAAGTTCGTCATGGCCCACTGCTACGGCGGTTACAACACCAATCTGCCATTGGATTTGGCCATGGAAGAAGGGATACTGGCCCACAAACAGGACGGCGAGCCCATGGGCGCCAGCCACGGCTGGCCGTTGCGACTCATCGTCCCAAGCATCTATGCCTGGAAAAGCGCCAAGTGGATTAACGGTATCGAGCTAATGCCCAAGGACCTACCCGGTTTCTGGGAGCAACGCGGTTACCACAATGACGGTGACCCTTGGAAAGAAGAGCGATTCTGGCCTGAATTGACCAAGTAGCGTCAGGTCCTAAAATTAGCGACAAAAAAGAGGGGCGGCTTGATTGCCGCCCCTCTTTTCATTAGCATCTTTACTGTCGCTTCAGCCCAACTGGCTTCGATTGGTAGCTGGGTGATAGCTGAGCGAAGACTAGGCTGTTTGGGGTGCCTTTTTGCGGCGCTTTCTGGGTGCCTTGGGTGCGTCGATCACGAATACTTCACTATTCGTGTATGGTGCATCATCCGCACGCTCACTGGGCAAATCGCGCATATATCCACATTGGATACAGCTGAGAAATTTCCCGTCGGCATCTTCCCCTGAATTCAAATCGCCTTGGCACTTTGGACATTCCTTTAAGTACATCATGATTGCCTTTCTCTAATTAACCTCTCCAAAATAATATATTGCTGCTGCCCGGGTAAAAACTGCCAGATAAAAACGCTGGCGTTTAACCGGATAATCTAAAGTCACGTTATGCTGGCTGATTCACTCATCTTGACATGACTCGTGTCAGACTTTATCATATGAGTAATCGCTGGTCAACAGTTGTCCAAAATATTCGATCGGATTCCAGCATCGATTTTATGAACCAACACCCAGACGAACATACAAACGAAAATGCACGTAAGTTGCCGGAGACCAAGGTTGAGGACCGGACCGACGAACAAGGCCAAGTGCCACCGTCACGTCCGAAAAACACCGACATTGCTCCTGCAGCATCTGAAGTGAATGACGAAACCGTCATTGAAGTCCAGGGCGTCTACATCATTAGCGTGGCTGCACGGATCCTGGACATGCATCCGCAGACGCTGCGAAAGTACGAGCGTCTGGGTCTGATAAACCCTGGACGGACGATTGGGATGCTCCGGCTCTACTCCATAGAGGACATCAAAAAGGTCCGGTTGATTCGGTATCTGTCCGACGAGTTGGGTCTTAACTTGGCCGGAGTTGAATTCGCCCTGGCGGCTTTTGACAATATGTCAGCCATCAAACATCGGATTAACGGCCGCCTTGAAGGCATCCCGGCGGCGCAACAGGTGGTCCAAGAAGAGATGGACTTGTTGTTCCAGAGTTTGAACCTGCCAAACGACCATTAACCTAGTTTTAGACTCAATAAAACCAGAACCCATAAGAATCAGTCACACCTAGGGGAATGCCTTAATGGCGACAGGACCTACCGAATCAGATGACCAGCCGGAAGAACCCGAAAGCTCGGGCACTCAACCGGAAAACTCTGGAGAACAGCCGGAGAGCCCGGGATTAGATCAAGAACTTGAAGAGCTTTTAGCCCAGGCCAGTGTTGACCTGGACAGCCTCCCATTGGATGAACAAGTGAGTCTATTAAAGTCGCGTCTGGAACAGGCACAGCAAGAAGCCGCAAATAACCTGGATACCGCCCAACGGGCCCAGGCAGAGATGGTTAACTTTCGACGTCGGACGGACGAAGACCGCATCAACAACAGCAAGTATGCCAACAGCCGGCTGATCTCCAACACCCTCCCAGTCCTTGAAGAATTGGAACTGGCGGTCACTCACGCGGAGAGCAATTCCGGTGGCGTCAGCGATTCCCTGCTTGAAGGTATCAAGCTGATTCAACGCAAACTTACCGGCGTGCTAGAATCCGAGGGCGTTGCGTCCATCGAGGCTGTGGGCCTCATGTTCAACCCGTTGGAACACGAAGCCTTAGGCACCGAAGAAACGTCAGAAGTTGAGCCGGGTTATATTACCCAAATCATCCGACCTGGTTTTAGACTGCACGACCGAGTCATCAGCCCAGCCCAAGTCATGGTGGCGCGGGCTCCTCAACCTGAGCAGAAAGACTAATCAGTCAATCAAAACCGAACGACGAATAATTTAACAATACTTAGATAGTCGCCAGCGTGTGAGAAGTTAGGAGAAACAAATGGCTAAAGTCCTGGGAATCGACCTCGGAACAACGAACTCGGTCGCGGCAATCATTGAAGCCGGGGAACCCGTGGTTGTGGAGAACGCTGAAGGCGGTCGGATAACCCCGTCTGTCGTTGCGCTGAATACCAAAACCGGTGAACGTTATGTCGGCCAAGTCGCCAAACGGCAGGCTGTAACCAATCCAGAAAACACTTTGTTCTCGGTGAAGCGGCTCATGGGTCGAAGGTTCGACGACCCGGAGATTCAGAACGCCATGACCAAACTGCCCTACAAGATCGTGGCCGGCCCCACCGGGGATGCCATGGTTCAATTGGGCGAAGATTCCCACGCCCCGCCCCAGATCTCCTCATTTGTTTTGCAGAAGATCAAGCAGGATGCTGAAGCCAAATTGGGCGAGAAGATTAGCCAAGCGGTCATCACCGTGCCGGCCTACTTCAACGATGCCCAACGCCAGGCAACTAAAGACGCGGGGACCATCGCCGGGCTTGAAGTACTCCGGATCATCAACGAGCCCACGGCCTCATCGCTGGCCTATGGCTTGGACAAGACCCAGACCGACGCTACGATCGCAGTATTTGACCTGGGTGGCGGCACCTTTGACATCACCATTCTCCAGATGGGCGATGGTGTCTTTGAAGTTAAGTCCACCAATGGCGATACCTTCTTGGGCGGCGACGACTTTGATCAGACGATCCTTGAATGGATGATTGACGAATTCAAGCAGGAAACAGGCATTGACCTGGCCTCGGATCGCATGGCCCTCCAGCGCCTCCGCGACGCCGCAGAGCGCGCCAAGGTGGAGCTATCCAGCGTATTAGAGACCGAAATCAACCTGCCATTTATTACGGCAGACGCCAGCGGCCCACAGCACATGGTCAAGACACTCAGCCGAGCCAAGTTGGACCAGCTGGTCTCTAGCCTAGTGGACCGCACTGAGGTCCCCTGTCGGCAGGCAATTACCGACTCTGGCCTATCCGCAGACTCCATTGATGAGGTCATCATGGTCGGCGGTATGAGTCGCATGCCGGCGGTGCAAGAAAAAGTAAAACAGGTCTTTGGCAAAGAGCCCAACCGCAACGTCAACCCCGACGAAGCAGTGGCCATGGGCGCCGCCATCCAGGCGGGCGTGCTGGCCGGTGAAGTCGACGACATTGTGCTATTGGACGTAACGCCACTGACGCTGGGACTGGAGACGTTGGGTAGCGTAATGACCACCCTGATCTCTAGAAACACAACCATCCCGACGAAGAAGAATGAAACGTTTACCACCGCTGCGGAGAACCAGACCACGGTCGACATCCATGTGCTGCAGGGTGAGCGGTCCATGGCCGCAGACAACAAATCAATTGGCCGGTTCATGTTGGATGGCCTCTTGCCAGCTCCCAGGGGAATTCCTCAGATCGAAGTGACCTTCGACATCGATGCAAACGGCATCCTGAGTGTCTCTGCCCAGGACAAGGGCACCGGCAAGGAGCAGAAGATTGTCATCCAATCCGGATCTGGTCTGGAGAAAGAAGACATCGAGCGCATGGTCGACGAAGCTGCCCAAAACGAGGAAGCCGACCATGTACGCCGCGCAGAGGTTGAAACTCGCAACCAGGCCGATTCACTGGTCTTCAGCAGCGAGAAATTGTTGGCCGATAACGCCGACAAGGTGCCTGAGGAACTCAAAACTGAGGTCCAAGAGAAGATCGATGCGGTGAAGGTTGCAATTGCAGCCAACAACACCGTGGACATGCAAACGGCGACTACTGACCTCAACGGCGCCTTGCAACGCATGGGTGAAGTGGTATATAGCCAAGCTGCCAATCCTGAAGAAGGCGCTCAGGGTCCGGATGACGGCTCGGCGATGGGCGGTCAAGAAGGCGGAACCGAAGACTCTTCAAACGACGAGGGCGACGAGGGCGACGAGGGCACCGTAGAAGGGGAATTCCGCGAGGTATAACCAGGGTTTTACCTTGAGTCCGGCAAAGCGGTTTGACCGTAGTATCTATACTGGAAGAAAATCTAGGTAAGAAACAGATTGGAAACTGGCTTGAATTCTCTCGTACATAACAAAATAACTTAGGTATCATGTTCTTTAAGGAACCCGGTCTGATATAATCATAGAAGCAGCTAGGTACTCCTTAACGAACATTTAGACTCCCCAATTTGGCTCGGACTTTGACTACTCGAAGGTATTGGCCGATGGAGGTAGCATGAGCGGACAACAAGATCAAGCAGACTCGGAAGTTCTAGGCGACAGCAACACCGAAGAGGTGATGTCGAACTTGAGCTCGGACATGGATACGCCAGTGGTGGACAACGATTGGCGCGTGTCTGGCATCGACTTGGACCTTACCCCGCTGCAGTATCATTATTTGAGCCTGCTACAGCGTCTGGTAACCCTGAAAAATACCTATCAAACAGATGCTGACTACGAGGTCTGGATGATGGGAGCACTGAACCAGGCAGTCTATTCAACGTTGCGCGATTGTATTGAAGCCAACGTTGGAGATGAAGCCAAGGAAATGTTAAACCGAGAGCCGCACGTAAACTAGCCTGCTTTAGATAGAAACAAAAAAACGGGGGCTTAGGTCTCCGTTTTTTTGTGCTTTCCCGTTGCGCGTTATGTTAATCCGTGTAGTGGGAATATCAGCTGGCGGATTGCGCCCACTGTATCTTCCAAATGTCTTCTGATTTCGATTTTGATATCACCCGGCACCTCCGGGCTAGCCTCGTCACGCAGCCGCCCCGCCCCGTGTTCCTGGGCAAACCCCAGTGGTAGTTGGTCTGGCCAATCAACCCCAAGCATCACACCGTAAGCCAGCGTCCATGCCCGGGCAACCGCATTCACGTCATACCCGCCACCGCCCATTGCCAACCACGGCAGCCCCAGTGATGACAACTGCCGCACCGCTTCTATGTAGCCCTCTGTGGTCACCTGCAAATGGGTCAAAGGATCGCTGTGATAGCTATCTATCCCCAATTGCGTCACCAAAACGTCCGGCGCGAAAGCTTTAATCAAAGGCGGCACCACCTGACTGAAGGCCTCGATGTAGTCGTTGTCACCCGTGTAGGGGTATAAAGGCAGGTTGACCGAGTAGCCTCGGCCTGCGCCCTCGCCCAACTCGGAAACAGCTCCAGTGCCAGGGAAAAGGTATTGGCCGGATTCATGGACTGAGATGGTCAGCACTCGGTCATCAGCGTAGAAAGCCTCTTGAACACCGTCGCCGTGGTGGGCGTCGATATCAACGTAAGCCACTCGTTTCCCTTGGTTGAGGAAATAATGAATCGCCAACGCCGGATCATTGAAAACGCAAAACCCGGAAGCGTGTCCTGCTGCTGCGTGGTGAAGGCCGCCGGAGATGTTGAACGCGGCGTCCACCGTACCGCTTGCCACCATTTCAGCCGCGAGCAGAGAACCTCCAGTACTCAGGGCTGACGCCTCAAACATGTGGGGGTACACCGGGTTGTCGCCAGCACCGCTGAAGCCGAATCTGGCGCCATCAACCGTGTTCGAACCAGACCCTAACGCTTTCACTGCCGCAACATACTCAGATGTGTGCAACCACTCCAATTCTTCTTCAGTGGCGAAACGAGGGTCCAGCAGCACTGCTCCGGAATGATCGAACGCGCCGTATTCCTGAAGTAACTGGTAGGTATACCGCAGCCGCACCGGACGCATCGGATGGTCGGAGCGCAGCTCGTGACGGGATAGTGCATCTTCGTAGATAAAAGCGGCACGGCGCATGGTATTACCTTCATTTCCATGAATAAAGATTGGCGTCACTGGATCAATGAAGTCTATGCAAGGCGCTGACGCCGGTCAAGGCTCCGGCCAATTGTAAGGCAATCAGTACCAAAATATATAGAAATCCGTCTTTGTTCCCGCTAGGGAAAATACGGTGATTAAAGTGGGTAATAATTCGCCCCACCTGGTTTTGCGCCTCCCGTCGAAAGCCTCAATAAATGCTCGGACGGACCGCAACCGATGATTTAGGAGCATGCAACATGGTCAACGGAAACGAAATAGACGAAGGTTTCCAAGCACGTCTAAAGCAAGCTGAATCGGCCGAAAGAGAGATGCAGCGGCTGCAGCCTTTGGCCGCAGAAGCTCCCCAATTGCGCTTGCAACAAGCCAAAGCCCAAAAAGAGGAAGACCGAACCCGGGCCAAAGAAGACGCTCTCTCCAAGGCCAGGTTCTACGCCCAAGCAGCTGCCGATAAGCAGAACCGGGTGCCCGACCTGCTGGATCAGGCCGCCCGTACCGTTATTGAGCTTTACACCTTGCTCAAGGACATAGACAGTTCGCGTCGGCAGGCTATGGAGGCGTTGTCCGTTGCTGACCGAGTTGACTATGACATTGAGCTGGAAGAGGGCGAAGAACACGAACGCTCCCTTGACCGAGACACCCGAGGTCTCGCCTACGCCCTGGCAGCCCGCCACGGCGACGGCCGGGTCAGGCAGATGTTGGAAGAGCTTGATCCTGAGTTCTCCATGCTTCGGGGCTGCAACCTTGACGAGCCCCTCTACCGTGATGTGGCGAACTTTGTGGTGCGCCACGCCGTACCCAAAGAAGCAAACCCTCAAGCCCTGTTGGTTAACAGTCCGGACTCTGCTCCTATCGTGTCCGAGCCCGAACCCACCGAAGCTTCAGATTCGGACCTTTAACCGAGCTTGGCTCCCTCTTTGCCTTGACACCACACCCTAAACGGGAGATATCAACATGGCTTCATTTGACCAGTATTCCGACAAGTATCAGAGCATCAAGATGGAACGCCGCAACGGCATTTTGCAGATGACCTTTCACACCGACAACGGCCCCCTCCACTGGGGCGGCGTCCCGCATACGGAGTTCTCGCAAGTGTTCGTAGATGTGGGCAGCGACCCGGAAAACCGGATCATAATCATGACGGGCACTGGAGAAATATTCACCGGCCCGCCCGGGACCGCTGCCGGCACTCCAAAACGCTCGCCTAGAGAGTGGGACCAGACCTACTGGGAAGGCAAACGCATCCTGACCAGCCTGCTGGACATTGAAGTTCCCATGATCAGCGCCATCAACGGTCCGGCGCTGCGACACTCGGAGATTCCGCTGCTGTGCGACATCGTCTTAGCCTCGGACGACGCCGCATTCCAAGACTCAGGTCACTTCATGAGCGGCTTGGTTCCCGGCGATGGCATGCACATCGTCTACCCGCTATTACTGGGACTCAACCGAGGCCGTTATTTCCTCCTGACCGGCCAGAGAATCGAGGCTGAAGAAGCCAAGACCCTGGGGCTGGTGAACGAAGTGTTGCGCCCGGCCGAATTGCTACCGCGTGCGTGGGAGTTGGCCGAGCAGATGGCCAAGCAATCAGACCTTGTGCTCCGTTACAGTCGGGTTGCCTTAACCCTGGTGGTGAAACGTCAGATACACGACCTCCTTGGCTACGGGCTGGCGCTGGAAGGCCTTGGCTCAGCGGATACTATGCTAAACCGGGGCTAAACCGGCTATTTCTAGCCAAGTTATACCTCGTGCATCAAGGCCATAATGACTCGACGGGGCTTGTATAACTGAAGCTAATCTGGCAAGATGTGCGCATGCGAATAGGTGCTTTTGAACTTAACGAACCGCTTCCTGAACTGAGAGACCCTCACGTCTTTGCGATGGTGCGCCCCTGGGTGGATGTTGGCAGTGTGGGGACGCTTACGCTCAACCGATTGGAACGGTTCATGGCCTCCAAAGAACTTGGCCGCTTGGAGCGACCGGGAACCTTCTTTGACTTCACCCGCTACCGGCCCAACATGCGTTTGGTCGATGGCAAGCGCGAGGTCAAGATTCCCAACAGCGTAATCCGCTACGCCATCACCGATGACGGCCCCGATTACCTGTTCCTCCATCTCATGGAACCCCACTCCAATGGCGAGGACTACACAGACTCGATTTTGGAGGTCGTGAAGCACTTCAACGTGAAGCGCTATTGCCGACTGGGTGCCATGTACGACGCCGTGCCCCATACTCGTCCGCTGTTGGTAACTGGCAGCCTGGGCGACGTCACACAAAACCGGCCGGTGGCCAACTTCAAAGTGCGCCAGAGCACCTACCAAGGCCCTACCACCATCATGAACCTGCTTTCAGAGGGGATTGAGAAAGCAGACATTGAGTCCATCAATTTCATGGTGCACCTACCCCAGTATGTGCAGCTGGAAGAGGACTACGCCGGGACTTCACGCATGATTGAGGTTCTATCTTCCGTCTACAACAACATTCCCGCCGACTTGGCCCCGGTGCGCCGTGGACAACGCCAGTACCGGGAATTGAACTCCACACTGGATCGGAACACCGAACTAAAGACCCTGATTCAGCAGATGGAAGCCTACTACGACGCCCAATTGGACTCGGAAGATACAACCGCGGCATCCTCATCGTCTTCTTCTACCGAGGAGCCAAAATCTGAGACCCAATTATCGCCAGAGATTGAAAAATTCCTCAGCGAACTGGGTGGCCAACTCGACTCAGACCCAGAAGAGTAAATTCCTCGTATCTACGTCTTAGCGGCACCGGTCTCTGTCCTTCTAGCTTCCCCGTCCTGATTTTCCGCTTGCTATAATTGCGCCATCCTCCAGACCCAACTGCAACACGCTTATCTCAGGAAGGTACATTCCAAATGGAACTGAAAGCATTTATCGAAGGGTGTTTTGAACAACACTACAACGCCATGCTCCGGGCAGTAGAGGGACTCACCCCGGCCGAGATGGCCTGGACACCCAACGACCAATGCTCATCCATCGCTTTCTTGGTTTGGCACTACGGCCGCACCCTGGACCGCTGGCTCCACACTCGACTCAAAGGCGACGCCCAACTGTGGCAGGACGGCGACTGGGCAGAAAGGCTGGGCCGGGCCCCAGCAGTGGACGGTGATACCGGTTACGGCTTCACTGTTGATGACCTGAAGGCATACAAGGCCCCCGATACTTCTGCGCTCATGGAGTACGTGGCTGCCGTCCGGCAAGAGAGCGTTGAGTACTTCGCCTCTCTCAGCGAGTCGGATTTCGACGGGATGGAAGTGGTCAACCCCAGAGGCGGCACCATCACACTGGCCGTCATGTGCCAGCAGCTGATCTGGGAGTTCAACCAGCACGGCGGCCAGATCGGCTACCTCCGCGGCGAGCAGCGGGGACTGGAAGACCCGGGTTATTCCGGAGGACTCCTAGAATCCCTCGCGGAAAAGGCCAAGTAGCCAGAGATCATCCCCGCGGGTCCTGCTCCTGAACCTTGCTGTGAATATGCCGCTATGCTATCCTTTTGAAGTTCCCCCAGGCGTGATTTTCGCCAATTTTACACGTGATTCAGTGACATGACTCAAACATCTGGTTCCCACAAAGGCGTTATATTCTCTGGCATGCGGCCCACCGGGCTGCTCCACCTTGGCAACTACATGGGAGCCCTGCAGAACTGGGTCACCCTCCAAGAAGACTACAACTGCATCTACTGCGCCGTGGACATCCACGCTCTGACTACCGTGGAATCAGGCGAAGATGTTAAATCCATCAAGCCAAACATAGAAGATATGGTGCTGGACTGGCTCGCCGCCGGGGTTGACCCGGAAAAGAGCATTATCTTCATCCAATCCCACGTCCCGGAGGTCATGACCCTCCACACCCTGCTCAGCATGGTCACCCCCCTGGGCTGGCTGACCCGTGTGCCAACCTTCAAAGACAAGGTGCGCCAGATGCACGAGACCGAGGAAACCGTGAATTACGGGCTGGTAGGCTATCCGGTGCTCCAGACCGCCGACATCATCCTCTACAAGGCCGATACGGTGCCCGTGGGCCAGGACCAAGTCCCCCATATAGAACTCTCGCGAGAAATCGTGCGCCGATTCAACAACCTGTTTGGCGAAACCTTCCCGGAGCCCCAGGCCAAGCTGACCGAAGCGCCCTTGATCCTGGGCCTGGACGGCGTGCACAAAATGTCCAAGACCATGGACAACCACCTGGACCTGGCCGCGACGCCTGAAGCGACCACCAAACGCCTTTTGACGGCGTTTACCGACCCGCAGAGAATTCGGCTCTCTGACCCTGGACGCCCGGAAGTCTGCAATATCTACTCGATGCACAAAATCTTCAGCGGGGCCGATGCGGTGAAGACGGTCTATGACGAATGCACCACCGCCGCCCGCGGCTGCGTCGATTGCAAGCGTCAGGTCGCCGATAGCCTCAACGACTATCTCAAGGAACTGCGCGAGCGACGGGAAGAGATCAAGTCCAAGTCCGGTTACGTGCAAGAGATACTGCACGAAGGCGGCAAGAAGGCCCGTGCCATCGCCAAAGAGACCATCGCCGAGGTCTACGACAAGATGGGGCTTAGCTAGTCCCGATAAAATCGGGGCGTTCAGCGTTTTCGGATTTTAACTTTAATGTGGGATTTTTATGCCTGATGAATTGATGCCGGTTTCCAAGAATGGCCGAACTGCCATGGATGTTGCCCTGGAAGCCGCCCGCGCCGCCGGGAATATCCTTAGAGACAAATTCCACTCGGAGCATGAGGTCCATTTCAAGGGCCGCTCTGATATCGTGACCGACGTTGATCTGGCCGCTGAGAATACTATCTTGGAGCTGCTCACCGGCGAGTTTCCGGATTTCAGCATCCTTGCTGAGGAGTCCAAACCCATCGACGGCAACTCGCCTTACAAGTGGGTGGTCGACCCGTTGGATGGAACTCGCAACTACGCCCACGGCATCCCCCACTTCTGCACAATCATCGCGCTGGCCAAGGATGACCACATCATTGCCGGACTTACCTACGACCCCGTACGCGAGGAAATGTTCACTGCCATTGAAGGCCAGGGAGCTTTCCTTAACAACACTCAGATTCACGCATCAGAGACCGCCGAACTTAGCCGCAGCCTGCTCTGCTGTGACCTTGGCTATGTTGATGAGAAGGCTGGGCAGGCCATGGACATGATCCGGTCTCTGTGGCCGGGCATGTACAGCGTCCGGTTCATGGGTTCTTCAGGCTTGGGGTTGGCCTATGCTGCTGCGGGACGGGTCGACCTGTATTTCCACCATTCTCTGATGCCCTGGGACGTGGCCGGCGGACTGGTACTGGCCCAAGAGGCTGGAGCAAAAGTGGTGGACCGCCAAGGTGGCCCTGGTGCCCTCTTCACCCCGAGCGTGATTGTCTCCAGCCCCACCCTGGTCGAGGAATTCCTCGCCAAGACTGACGGACAACCCTGGCGGATCCAATAGTAGCATTGCGCCCATCGCTAGTCACCCTCGGCTTGCCTTAGATTATCCACCACGGGAACATGGTAGAAACATGCTTGGCATTTTCTTCAAGTTATGTTGCTTCCAAAACATCTCCGACAAGCAGGTCTGACAATGTCAGCACTGGTATTAGTGCTGGTAGTTGCCTGCGGCAACGATGACTTCAGCAATCAGCAACAGAACCACGAGAACTGCGCATCTGCTCATCCGAGATCCCTTGTCCGTTGATTACCCAATCACTCTGGAAGAGTCTGCGAAATCCCGCAACAAGCCCAATATTTACGGCCCCGAAGCTATGGAGCCTAGTCAGTCATTCCGGTACCTGATTGTTGTGTTCGATTGCTGCGTTGTTGTAAGACCGGTGGAGACGGATGCCGAATAGTCGGTGGCACCGGTGGGCATAGCCAGCATCGACGCTAAGACCGGGTTCTTGGTGGTTGATGAAGCCGCAGCCCTCGGATCCGTGCTCACGGTCACCGCTGATGTGGAAGGTGTTGATAGCCCACTAGCGCGGGGACTGACCGTCTTCTCCAGCAAGATCAATCCATTGATCGGACGTTGGCGTGAGGAACGAGCCAGTGGCGGCGTAAGAGAGTTGTTATTCCAGTCTGATGGCTTATACGCGGCGACGTGGC
>DUCU01000133.1:25954-53018 GCA_012959605.1 Dehalococcoidia bacterium
TCGACACCAGCACCGGAAAGATAGAGTTTATAGAGGACTGGGAGCGGGTGGAAACGCCAGGGTTCCAAGGGCAGGGCGATTTCCGCATCGACGAAGATGGCACCCTATTATTATCAGGCATTTTCGCCACCGAACCTGACCCGGATAACCCCGACTGCATCCGCCGATTCGTGCGCTCGAATTAGCGCTATCGCCCAGTTCCCGGCCCCTGGTTCTCTACAATTACGTTTCCGCTGACTAGCAGGTCCACCTCGGACTGGCTGAAGCCGTGTTCCCGCAAAACTTCTGCACTGTGCTCGCCCAGCATGGGGGCGCGGGTGCGTATCTGGCCAGGTGTGCCGGACAGTTTCACTGGGATGCCGATGTTGTGGATGGTCCCCAGGTCCGAGTCTTCCAGGTCCACAAGCATCTTCCGGGCTAATACTTGCGGGTCTTTATAGACCTGGTCCATGTTGTAGATTGGCCCAGCGACGACGCCGGCTTCTTCCAGCATCTTGAGCCAGTTGCTTGTGGTGTCCTTGGTAAAAGTCTCTTCCAACAGGTCAGCCAGTTCGTCCTGACGTGCCTTACGGTCGCCGGGCAGGATGAAACGCGGGTCATCGATCAACGCTTCCAGGCCGATGGCCCGGCACAATTGCTCCCAGGTTGGCTGGGTAGCAGCGCCGATGTTCAGGTAGCCGTTCGAAGTCCGCAGAGCCTGGTAGGGAGCCGAGACCCGGTGGGCTGACCCCAGCGGCCCCGGGATCTCACCCTCGGCGAAATAGACCGAAGACTCCCACACGGTATAGGCCACGCCCGCTTCCATCAACGAGGTGTCGACCTGCTGCCCTTGGCCGGTTTTCAGTGCGTAAATGTAGGCGCAGAGCACACCGTTGGCCGCCAGTAGACCCGCCGAGATATCGGTGATGGGCACGCCCACCTTGGCTGGTGGCATCGATGGGTGGCCGGTAATGCTCATCAGACCGCTCACCCCCTGGGCCACCAAGTCAAAACCACCCTTCTTGGCGTCCGGACCGGTATTGCCAAACCCTGAAACGGAGCAGTAGATCAAACTGGGTTTGATTGCGGTTAACGCATCGTAGCCCAAGCCCAGCCGGTCCATCACGCCGGGCCGAAAATTCTCCACCACGGCATCAGCACCTTTAACCAGGCGTTTGAACACCGCCTGCCCATCCTCGCTCCGGAGGTCCAAAACCAAGCTGCGCTTGTTGCGGTTTAGGGCCAGGAAACCGGCCGACCAGTCCTTGATGAAGGGTGGTCCCATACGGCGGTTATCGTCACCGCCGTTGGGTTTCTCGACTTTAATCACGTTCGCCCCCATGTCGGCCAGCGTCATGGTGCAAAAGGGTCCGGCCATGATCTGGGTCAAGTCCAGTACCACCATCCCCGATAGGGCTGAGTCGGTCATGATTTTTTACCTATGTTTAAAAATTTGCTCCAGGCCCAAAACCACCCTGCTGATGTCCGGGTTAACGAACTGCAGTCGGCGCTTCGATCATGGTCATGATATCCGGGTTCTCTTCCCCTTCCACCATAATCTGGACCGCCTGTCCCTTTTCAGTGGCACGGATCAACTTATGGTTGACCAACAGGTATAAGCCAGGGGTACTTGAAAGTATACTCGGCCACCGTCATTCAGCGCCTAGACGCCTCCGCCGAGATTCTCAAGATACTGGACGTAGTAGAGGGCAAACTCTCCGCTTTTTAGCCATTCAACGTATGGCTGGAGCGGCAGTAGGCGAGGGCCAACTAGAGCGGTCGCCGGAGTTGATTGCAATGGTCAGATCAATGGTCATGTCAGGTGAATTGGGCTACTGGCTATTCGTTGGTGAGAAACGGGAATAGCAGCCCGTTCCACGTACTATAACTACCTATCCTCAACCACTCGGCTGGTATATTATTAAAGCAGAGACTCCGCAGATGCCAATAATTGATTGGATTAAAAATTCGGTTTCTCAATAACAACGGCCACACCCATTCAGCACAAAATCGTCCAAAACCAAAGGCATCATCCCTGCGATGTTTGAAGACTTTCCCCTAATACTAAACATGGTCATGGCAGTAGCCGCCGGCTATCTGCTGGGCGCCTTGCCCTTTGCGCATGTCGCCTCGCGCATTCGCGGGATTGACGTGTTCACCACTGGCAGCACCCTGGCAGGAACGGCCAACGTGTTCTTCAACGTGGGACACCGCACTGGGGCATTGGTCCTGGTGGGTGACATTGCCAAGGGAGCCGTTGCGGTCTTCACCGCCTGGGCTCTGGGCGTGCCGCCAGCATTGATCTTGGTGGCCGGTGGAGCCGCGGTAGTTGGTCACTGGAAGTCGGTCTTCACTCGATTCCGGGGCGGCGACGGCATGGCCCCTCTGATTGGAGTATCCCTGGCTCTGATGCCGGAATTGGCGGTGTTGGGGGGCGTAATTGGCGTGGCGACCATTGTGCTCATGCGCCGTTCGTCGCTGCGGTCCACCTGGGGAATTTCAGTCAGTTTCTTGGTGATGCTTGGTATCAGCCAGTACTACCAGATCGAGCGAGACTTGGTCACAGGTCTGGTGATTCTGGCTTCGATGGTCCTGCTGCGGAGTATGTTCACCCGCCGCCGGAGATTGTCTGTTGATTCTCACCCGGTCTACCGGGACATTGAAGATGAAGACGGGCTTGATGACATTCTCAATGTTGATCCGGATGCCGACCTCGACCATGCGGGGTCTGATCCTCGCTAGTATCCGTTAGATTAACCTTCGTAGCTAATCACAGGTAACTAGCTTTCGTTTTCCTGGCCATCATCCTGACCGTCTTCCTGCTCTATATCACGGCGCAGGTTTCTCATCTCCAAGGCCCAACCCAGATGTTCGTCATGAGCTGCGTCTTCCGCCAGTTGGGGCGCAATCTCCAGCACTCGGTCTAGATGCTTCAGGCAGGCTGCCACATCGCCGGTCCTCGAATAAAGACGGGCGGCGTTATAATGCGCCGACGCCAGTTCGGTGTCGGCTTCCAACGATTGTCTGTATTCTTCCAAGGCCCCTTCCAGGTCTCCCATAATCTCCAGTACCGCGCCCCGGTTACTGTGGGCCTCCGCAAATTCCGGCCTGAGTTCCAGCGCCGAATCAAAGTCCTTGATCGCTTCTTCGTACGCTTTCAGGGCGTCGTAGGCCAGACCTCGGTTGTTGAACGCCTCAGCATCATCCGGAGTCAGTTCAATCACCTGGCTGTAGTCGGCCAACGCCTCATGTAGGTTGCCCAAGTAATAGTTGGTCCTAGCCCGATTGAAGAACGCAAAAGAGTTCTCCGAGTTCAGCTCGGTAGCGCGGGTGTAGGCGCTGACGGCCTCCGCGTGCAGTCCCAGTTCATCCAACGACGCGCCCCGGTTCAAGTAGCAGTTGGAGATGTCAGGCTGGATGGCGATAACCTTATCGAACTGCGCCACCGCCTCCTGATGACGGGCCGCCTGGGCCAGCAGGATGCCCCGGTTATACATGGCGTGAACGTAATCCGGGGATAGCTCTATCGCCCGGCTATAATCGGCTAATGCCTGGTCTGTTTCGCCAAGGTCATCATTCCCGTTGCCCCGCTGATAGAACGCCTCCGCCAACAATGGCTGTTGCACCAGCAGGTTGGTGAATTCACGCACCGCGTCCTGCGGGCTTCGCAAACGCAGGTAGGTCAATCCCAGATTGAAACGGGCCTCAGCGTTGGAAGGCTGGTCATTCAATATGGTCAGATACGATTCAGATGCTTCCTCATGCCGCCCTACGGCGTAGCAGCCGTTGCCAAAGATTAGCAATTCTTCGACCAAAACGGCTTCTCTACCAACGTTCTCTGCCTCAGTCACTCCCGCCTCTAAGATAGACCTGGTCTCCGGACTCAAGCGTAATCCCCGTGGCCGAGGAGTGATTCGGCCAGTACCGGATGCGTGCTTGTCAAGCAGTTTAGCCAGGGCGGCCAGGCTCTCCGGAAGAGGGTCATTTTGGGCGTGTTCCGTCAAGGTAAAACCTTCCTGTGTTGGTGTGTTCGGGGTGGATTGGACCGCTGGCGTGGATTAACTTGCGTACATTACAGCATACCATCCCGACCATTGCGGCAAAAAATCCCAATGCAAAAGGGCCTCACTCGTTGAAGAATCGACAGGGCAGCCGTACAATTACCGTTGCAACAGGTTATGTCGGGTCTTTTCCGGCTAGCCAGATAACTCAGGCATGATTCAGGAGTCAAACGTGGCCCAAGTAGAAACTATTATCTATACCCACCCCGATTGCGCGTATTCCTCAGCCGCCAAGATGGATTATCGCAAGCGCAAGGTGGAGTACACCGAGATTGACCTGTCCAAACAAGTCGACCAGATTCCAGCCCTACTAGCCCTGACCGACGGTGAACGGGTTACTCCGGTCATAGTTGAAAACGGCGAGGTGACCATCGGATTCAAGGGCGGTACTTGAGACTTTTAACCTAGGTCAGTTGACCCAAAGTGTTTTCCGAACAAATATACTGACATTTACTTCTTGTTGGGGGGTGGGATGCGGTGCTAGCATGCGCCGCAGACCATATTGACGTGAAATAAACCGACAAACGATGCCTGGCGAAAAGCCACTGGCATTCGGAGTTGGACTAAGGATGGGTGAGGATGAAGAGTAGAGAAAAACTGGAAGTAATCGAAAAGCAAGATAAGAACAAAGCTGAAGCCTTAGAAACGGCCCTGGGCCGAATCGAGAAAGATTACGGTAGGGGCGCAGTCATGCGCCTTGGCGAGATCAGTGACTCTCTAAGCACCGAGTGCATCCCAACGGGGTCCCTGGCCTTGGACATTGCGCTGGGCATCGGCGGGATCCCACGAGGACGAGTCACCGAGGTCTTCGGCGCAGAGTCCGCGGGTAAGTCGACTCTAGCCATCCATATCATGGCTGAAACCCAGAAACTGGGTGGTATCGCAGCCTACATTGACGTCGAGCATGCCCTTGATCCCGGCTACGCCGCCAATTGCGGCCTGGTGATAGACGACCTACTGATTGCTCAACCAGACAGCGCTGAGCAAGCACTGGACATCACAGAGCAGTTGGTACGCAGCGGAGCCGTTGACGCCGTGGTGGTGGACAGCGTAGCCGCCCTGGTACCCCAGGCAGAGATTGAAGGCGACATGGGTGACACCCACGTTGGCCTGCAGGCCCGGCTCATGTCCCAGGCCCTACGTAAGTTGACCAGCAGCATCCACCGGTCCAAGACCGCCGTCATCTTCATCAACCAGATTCGAGAAAAGATTGGGGTCACCTACGGCAGTCCTGAAGTGACTCCCGGCGGACGTGCCCTCAAGTTCTACAGCTCTGTGCGCATCGACCTGCGCCGTGTGGAGTCCATCAAACAGGGTGCTGAAGTCATGGGCAACCGAGTTCGGGCCCGCGTCGTAAAGAATAAAGTCGCCGCGCCCTTCCGTGTTGCCGAGTTCGATATCATGTTCAACCTTGGTATCAGCAAGATGGGCGACATCCTAGAGATTGGAGTGGAGCAGGGTATCGTCAAGAAATCCGGCGCCTTCTATTCTTACGGTGAGACCAAATTGGGCCAGGGTCGGGAAAACTCCAAGGAATTCCTTACCCAACATCCGGAGATAGCTATCTCTATCGAAGATCGCCTCCGGAGCCCTGAGGCTGATCCTGAGCCGACCTCGCCGGAATCCCCGGATGACGGTCTGGACAGCGGACCAAATACGGTCGCCGACTTCCTGGCCAGCAACGGCCAGGAGCTGGACAGCAAAGAATAACCCAGTCTAATAATCACAACTAAGAACCGATAAAAACGGCCGCGTTGGGGACCCAGCTCCCATTTCTTCAACCGGCCGTTTTTTAATAAATAAACACACCAGAGTATCTGGAGCACGCGCCAATGGCCCTATCAAGCAAACTGCCCAAAGACCCAGATCCCTCTTACACCAAGGCCAAGAACGCAGCGCTACGCCTCCTCACCTACCGGTCCAGGTCAGAGAAAGAGATAGAGCGCCGCTTGCAGGGTCGCTTCACTGATGACGTAATCCAACGGACTTTGGAGTCGCTGAAGAATCAAGGTCTGGTGGATGATGCGGCTTTTGCCCAGCAATGGCGGGAGCAGCGGGAGCGGTTTCGGCCCAGGGGGCCGGCTTTGATCAAACAGGAACTGCGAAAACTTGGCGTGGACCGAGAGGTCATCCAGGACGCCCTCTCGGAATTTGACTCCGCAGCCGGCGCCTACAAGGCTGGCTCCAAGTACGCCGCCAAGTTATCTGTTGAAGACGGGACCGCCTTCAGGCGCAAGTTGGGTGGGTTCCTGCAACGACGAGGGTTTGGTGGCGAGGTGCTGGGTCAGACTGTGGAGCGTATCTGGCGAGAGTTACTTGACCCGCTGCACAGCGGAGTAGATGGCGAGAGCCAGTACGATTAACCCCCAGAAACCGGAATATGCCGGGCTGGAAGGCAAACTGATGATAAAAGCGCCGACCACTGCTCCTGCAGCGATATAAGCCAACCCTTTGCTGCGCTTGGCATTCACCGATTTACTGATCAACTCACCGGCGGCCCAGCCAACGCCCAAGGCAGGAATCGACGATAGGATTCCAAAGCCGCCGAATACCGCGTTGAATATGATCCATAGAACCCCTCCGCCAATGGCAACCGCCACACCCGTGCCCGCAGCGCGGGCGTAAAAGTTGGGCTGAACATCAAAGGTGGGCATCTTGGTGCCCTTGCCACATTCAGGGCAACGAATCCCCACTGAAGCCTGAATCAGGCACTGGGTGCAAATGCTACGTCCGCACTGACTGCAGGACAATCCGGTTTCTACACTGGGGTGCCAATGGCAATAGGCGGCTTGTTGTGAATTTTGGTCGGTGCCTGTCTGTTGTTCCATACTCTCTAGTGTCCCAATAATATGCCCCAATAAATTCCTTGTCTGACCTATTGGATTCAGGAAGAGCCTTCGGGAATCCGTCGCACCCAGCCGGTGCGGTCTGCCACGTCTCGGTCGCGCACCAACCGGTTAAACAGCACTCTTTTCCGGGACATATCCTCTGGAAAAGGCATCCAGTTGGCTGATAATCGCTTGAGCACCACGATACCAAGCAGCCCAAAGCAATACCAAACAAGGTTCAGATTATCGAGGAACAGGTAGGACCACAGCGGCAACAGCAACAGAGATATTAAAACCCAAAGACCTGAGCTTTTGGTGATCTTCCAACCGCCAATTGCTATAACTGCGCAGGCCACTGCCAAGAACGGCGATAGTGCCACCAAGGTCCCACCAGCTACCGCGATTCCCCGTCCACCTTGGAGTTTCAAGAAGACCGACCAGTTGTTGCCAGCCACTGCCAGGAGTGACGGTCCAATCAGGTACGCTGAGGACCGGTCGATGTCCAACACGTACAGCGCCACCCAGGTCGGGAGCGCTCCCTTGATGAAAATCTCCACAGCAGCAACGGGAAAAACCCAGCGCTTGCCAACGTGCTCATAAAGGTTGGCGCTGCCAACATTACCGCTGCCGTAGCCACGGATATCAACCCCCCTGACGAGCCGACCAATCAGGTAAGAGGTAGGGATGGAACCCAGCAACAACGATCCTATGTATAGCGCAACTATGTCCATTGTTTGCTTCTGCTGAAAACTAAGCCCGTTCCGACTTGGCTTTTGCCGCTGCCTCTTCCAACAATGCGATGGTTTCTTCGGGCGGTCCCAGGGTGCCGGGCAGGGGTTCCCTAGAGTTACCCATCCCATGGTAATCGCTGCCGCCGCAGGGTATCAAGTCGTATTCTTTGGCTAGCCGGGCCAGGTGCCGCACGGTGTCATCATCGTATTGGGCGTAATAGACTTCCATACCCATCAAGCCCACTTTCTTTAGGTTGGCAATGCCTGCTTCCATGTCGTTCATAAAAGTAGGGTGAGCCAACACCGGCACACCGCCAACCTTTTTAATCATCTCGACGCCAGCCGCCGGTGCCAACTTGGGCCGGTCATAGTACGCCAACCCGTCATTACCCAGGTACTCCTCAAACGCCTCTTTAGGCTCCTTGAAGTAACCCGCCTCCACCATGGCCAATGCGATATGAGGTCGCCCAACAGTTCCGTCACCAGCAAAGTGCATGACGCGCTCCCACTCCACGGCCTTTCCGAGGGCGTCCAATTTTTCCACCATGACTCGGGCCCGGCCAACTCGACCCATGCGGAACTCGGTCAGTTGCGCCTGGAATTCTTCGTCGTGGTAGTCCAAAAAATAGCCCAAAACGTGGACCTCGTCGCCGGGGATATCGGCGCTCATCTCAATGCCAGGGATGATGCGCAGATCGGGGAACTCTTTTGCGGCCTCGTAGGCCTCAGCCAGCCCTTCAGTGCTGTCGTGGTCGGTGACGGAGATAGTCTTGAGCCCGTTTTTCACCACCATCTGAATCAACTCAGTGGAAGTAAGACGACCATCCGAAGCCAGGGTATGCAGGTGTAGGTCAATAGTCGCGGCCAATTTGTTTCACTGTCCTGTATTTGTTTTGCTAGCTTATCGGTCTGCAATCAGTGCCACACCGATTTATTTTCGCAACTCGTGTTATCAGTATACGCAAGAACTGCTTATTCTCAGTATGCGCGCTGATTACCCCAGTATAAATCTTACGCTACCTGAACCCAGTGGGATTCAATTAAAAAGAGGACCCAGCAGCCGGACACTCCCGCTTCTAGGTCCTCTTAATGGTTAGCAATGTTGCTCGGCTTAACCGCTATTTAGCGTATTCGACATTCCGAGTCTCCCGAATCACGGTCACCTTGATCTGGCCAGGGAAGACCAGGTCTTCCTCCACCTTCTTGGCGATGTTTCGTGCCAGACTGGCAGCCTCGATGTCGCTAAGGTCTTCTGGTTTAACCATGACCCTGACTTCTCGACCTGCCTGAATGGCAAAGACTCTTTCCACGCCGCTAAAGCTGGTGGCGACCTCTTCAAGTTCTTTGAGCCGTTTTACGTACAACTCAAGGGACTCTCTGCGAGCGCCGGGCCGCGATGCGCTAATAGCGTCGGCGGTGGCCACTAAGAATGATTCCACAGTCTCGTGGTCGTCGCTGTGATGCTCCAAGATGCCGCGGTAAGAGCTGTGGTTAATGCCATGCTTACGAGCAATCTCGGCGCCAATCTCAGCGTGTGGACCGGAAACTTCATGGGTAACTGCCTTGCCTATGTCATGCAGCAGACCACCCATCTTGGCGACCTGTACATTGGCTCCGGCCTCCGCAGCCAGCATTCCAGAAAGCAACGAAACTTCGATGGAATGTTTAAGTACGTTTTCACCGTAGCTGTAGCGATATTTTAGCTGGCCGAGTAAACGAATCAGCTCCGAGTCCAGTCCGCTGACCCCGGCATCAAAGGTGGCTTGTTCGCCGGCCTTCATTATCGTCTGGTCAATCTCCTCCTGGGCCCGGTTGACCATATCTTCTATCCTAGCGGGCTGGATACGCCCGTCTGAGACCAGTTTCTCCAACGCCAAACGCGCTATTTCGCGCCTAACAGGGTCAAAACAAGATACGGTCACTGCCTCAGGAGTGTCGTCAATGATGACATCCACCCCAGTGAGGGCTTCCAATGTACGAATGTTGCGTCCTTCACGGCCGATGAGACGACCTTTCATCTCATCGTTGGGCAGGGAAACCGTCGAAGTTGTAACTTCGGAAACTACGTCGGTCGCGAGACGGTTGATGGCAACTGTGATTATTTTGCGTGCATTTTGGTTGGCTTTTTCTTTGTACTCTTTCTCTAGTTCGTAGTACCGCTTAGCCAGGTCATGCACGGCTTCTTCCTCGCCGCGTTTGACCACCTGTTCGCGGGCCTCGTCAACGCTGAGGCCGGCCACCTGTTCTAGTGCCCTGGATTGTTCAGCCTTTAGCTCCTCGGCGTCTATCCGGGACTGTTCAATTTCCTTCTTTTGTGAATCTAGTTCTAGTTCTTTTTCTTCTTGAGCTTCTACTTTCCGTTCCAATTGTTCTTCCCGCTGCATATGTCTGCTTTCCATGCGGTGGAACTCTTGGCGTTGATCTTTAAGATCTGATTCAGTTGCGTTACGTAGTTTTAAAGCCTCTTCCTGGGCCGCCAAGAGGAGTTTTCGACTCTCCTCTTCAGCCTGGTTGACGATACCTTTCGCGCTTTCTCCTGCGACCTGAGCCTGTAGGGCGTCAGTTCGCGACTTAAAAGCGAGCCAGGCAGCTAAACCAATCCCTGCGGCCGCCAGGACGACTAGGATGACGATGATAATTTCCAAGGGAATCACCTATTCCTTTCCGCCTAGTGTGCCTAAAAAAGGAGCTATTGCTCCTACATAACATCCTAACCAAATGCCTATTAGGTGTCAAGGCGGAAGCCGGTGCTCAAACGGGCATAAAACTAACCAATTCGAAATTCTTTTTACGGAAACGGGCGTCCACATCCTTCAACAATGGCCTCAGAAGCATTGGCATTCGATATTTCAAGCTAAAACGTGGGCTGATAAACACCCAGGATAGGCACAGTCAGGCATAACTGCTCTTGAGCCTCTACTAACGCTGCTCTATAATAAGCAGGTACTTCTTTCGCACTTCCAGTCATCTGACCCCTTATCTATATCCAGCTTGGAGAACAGAACACAACGGTGTTCGTAAATGGCTAACACGGATTATTACGACATCCTCGGCGTTTCTAGAGGCGTGGGCGAGGAGGACATCCGCAAGGCTTTTCGCAAGAAGGCCATGGAATTCCACCCCGACCGCAACAAAAGCCCCGACGCAGAAGATAAATTCAAGGAAATTAACGAAGCCTACCAGGTCCTTTCCGACCGGAACAAAAGGGCTCAATACGACCAATTTGGGAAAGTCGGCATGGGCGGCAACGGCAACTCCGGCCAGCCCTTTGACGGCTCTGATGGTTTTGGCGGCTTTGGCGATATATTTGACTCGTTCTTTGGTGACCGTACCGGTCAACGTCAGGCACAGCGGGGCGCCGATCTGCAGCACCGAGTTGTGCTCGCATTTGAAGAATCGGTCTTCGGTGCCAATCGCGAGCTTGAGCTAACCCGCCTTGAGGACTGCGGCGTCTGTGACGGGGCAGGAAACGAGCCTGGTACATCTCTGGACACGTGCAACACTTGCAAGGGACACGGCCAAGTCCGCCGAGCCCAACGCAGCGTATTTGGGCAGTTCACCCAGGTAACCACCTGCACCAGCTGCCAAGGCCGCGGCAAGATTATCAAAACGCCGTGCTCAAATTGCAGGGGCGGTGGCAAAGAACGCAAGACCCGCAAGATTTCCGTGTCCATTCCCGCCGGCGTCGAGGGTGGCATGCAAGTGCGACTCAGCGGCGAGGGCGACGCGGGCGCTGAAGGCGGCGGCACCGGAAACCTTTATGTGTACATCGACGTTCAAGAACACCAGTTCTTCGACCGTGACGGATCTGATCTCATTTATGACCTACCCATCAACATTGCGGAAGCCGCTCTGGGCGTGAACAAAGCCATCCCCACGCTGGACGGCGATGATGAAGACCTGAAACTGCCTATGGGAACCCAGACCGGTTCGGAATTCCGAATCAAGGGCAAGGGCGTTCCCCATTTGCACGGGAACCGTCGGGGTGACCTGAGGGTCATGGTCAATGTGAGAGTTCCTGCGTCTTTGGACGACCGCCAACAGGAGTTGCTAAAAGAGTTGGCCGAATCATTCGCCAGTTCCAACGGCAAATCCCGCAAGGGCGAATCTTCCGAAGATGACAAAGGCCTCTTTGACAAGATAAAAGAAAAACTGAATTGACCGTCTTCCGCATCAACTCAGAACCGATAGAACCTGAGATTTCTGACCTAAGATTTCTTCAGGTACCATAAATAGTTATAAAAGACCTTTGGGACCGCCGGTCCTGCGGGTCTTTTTACTTGATGCCCTTAAATTAAATAAAACGCCCTTAAATACCCTGGAATGAGGAGAGCCCGTGGCCTGGCAAGAATTAAGCATCACTGTTCCCCATGAATTCGTGGAGCCGATCTCATACCTGTTTGGCCGCTACGGGAAAGGGCTGAGCACTGAGCTGGCCGGCAAGGGCCAGGTCCTGCTCCGCACCTATATAACAACCGGTTCCAGACAGCGCATGGCCCGCATCGACGTCGGCGTCAGGTTAGTAGCCTCTATCGAACCCATCGGCGAATTACAAATTCGAGACTTGGATGACGGTGAAGATTGGCAAAACACGTGGAAATCCCATTTCCGAATCCTGCGAATCGGCAAGAACCTGGTCATCAAACCCACCTGGCTGGAACTGGAAGCAGAGCCAGATGACATCGTGATTGAACTTGATCCCGGCATCGCCTTTGGCACCGGATACCACCCCACTACCGACACCTGCTTACAGGCTATGGAGCAACAAATCACTCCTGGCATGACAGTTCTGGACCTGGGCACCGGCTCCGGCATCTTGACTATGGCGGCCATGAAACTGGGCGCCAAGCTCGTGACCTCTCTAGACATCGACACCCAAGCGGTGTCCGCCGCCCGCAGAAACTTCCGGCGGGCGGGTATCACCAAGCAAGTCCGGTTGGGCCAAGGTTCAGTGCCCCACCCAACCGCTCCTGAGGCAGACTTCGATCTGGCCGTGGCGAATATATCAGCCCGTGGAGTGGTCGACCGCTGCCCGTTCATACTCACAGCCTTGAAACCAGGAGCACTATTCATCGCCTCCGGGCTGCTGGAAACCCAGAAACAGGAAGTCGCTGATGCCGTGGAGCCTTTGGGGTTCACCTTAGTCAGTGAGTGGCCGCAGAATGAATGGGTCACCTTGCTGTACCGCGCCCCCGGCAAGGCAGATTAATCGCCCTAGGACAATGGTGCCTCAGGCTCTAATTTAGCCTCAGGCAACTGTTGCATTTCCCCAGGCCAAGGGGTACCATCCAGTCGGCCTGCAACCTGGATTATTTAGACTCAATTAACGCCTATATTGAACCGCGATTCAGTCTAGTAAACAACCCGCTCCGAATCGCCCTGGCAAGCCCGATTCCATCTAAATTCCAAAGGCCAAACTCATCTGGAGCAGTATCCTTGGAGAAGGTTGACCTCGACCGGTACGAAATTACCGGCAGACTTGGCACCGGCGCCGACTACGAAGTGAAGGCAGCTACTGACCGGGAGACCGGCCAGCAGGTGGCCATCAAACGGCCTGTGCCCCAAGCCATCAGCCGAAACCAACACGAAGCCATTGAGGCCCGAACAGAGAAGATTCTGCAGGCCTACGATGAAATAGGATTCTCTACCAACCTAATCTCACCCATACTTGGCTACACCGACAAGGGAAATCACGACTCTTTCTTCGGTGACGAGCTAAACGCGGAGTACCAGGTGCTGGTGGAAGGACGAGCCTCTGGCATACCTCTGTTGGGCGATATGATGTCCAAGTTCAAAGGGGTGCCCATCGGAGTTGGCCAAAACCTGTTTTCGTTGTTTCCCTTGGTCAAATCCAGTTCGGTGCCAAGCAACCCAATACACAACCAGATATTGGACTTAGAAGAGGTTTATCTCAAGGCGGGCTACATCATCTTGGATCTGCGGCCTCAGAACATCTTTTACCAGCCGGGTCCCGGCCAGATCACGATGATTGACGCCGGCGCACTAGTTAAACTGGATGGCGAAGCGCCGAGGGGCCGGCCTCCTTTTGACATCAATGACGTTTGCTTGGAGATCATAAAGTTCTATACCACTCCAGAGGAGCCGCCCGCCGATTCGAAAGGCTACCGCGACCCACGGGGAATACGCCCCATAGTGAACATAGAACAAGAACTGGACGAAATGGCGCGTGAGTTGTCCCAATGCCCAGAACCGTTGGTGCAGTCAGGATCAATCATTCTGGATAAGATCAGAGGCCGGAGCTACACTGAATACGCTCAGTTTCGCGCCGACCTGACAACGTACTTGGATCAACTGGACGCCAGGAACGCCGCCGGGGACAACGCCCCAGAAGCGATTACAACCTGGCAGGAATCAGCCCACTGGTTGAAAGAAGATTATTGGCGGGCGTTCTTGTTTGACCCCGATACAGAAATGTCTGACTACTCAAGCTGATGGCGCAGATACGAACTAGCGCATATATTAGTTAGCAGAGTTAGCACAGCCGAGCTACATTCTAGAAATTATTCTGGAAATCACTTCAATAAAATTAGCCGAGGTTTGGCCGTAATGTTGGCAAGTAAAGTCATCACGATGCAGGACAATTCAGCCCACGGGGAAGACAGCTTTCTCACCAAAGACTTGGGAAGCGATGAGTTTTTGGACGTGGTATTAGACGGCGTCACCGGACACGGTGGAGAGCAGGCCAGCACCGAGTTAAGGGATGCGCTAGACTCGGGGATCCTGAACAATTCAAAGGATATAGTCTCACTTCTCACCGAGATGAACGCAGACTTTTTCAGTGTAGGATCAGGCCGATTCCTGCTAACGACAGTCTCCGCAGTGCTGGGCCGAGGTGAAACCATCCAGATCGTTTCCGCCGGTGACAGCCCGGTGTTCCTGATCAACAAAGACGGCCACAAGAAACTATCAGGGAATGCTGGCGGGTTCCTTCATGTTGGAGTCGCCAGAGCAATCGGCGCATCCGAAACCCTGGGCGCTCCGGCAGTTGTCGAGATAACTCCAGCGGCCGGGGATAAGATATTTCTCGCCACTGACGGCATAACCGATAATATGACCATAGAAGAACTGGCTGAGGTAATCCGCAACGCCTCAACCCCGGAAGATGCTTCAGCGAAAATAGAAGCGACCATCAAAGAACGCCTTCAAGATGGTCGTGTTCCTGAGACAATCGGAGTGCGGTTCCGATATGATGACCGGACAGGAATCATTCGGTTCTTCTAATCACCAATCAGTTAGCCCATGATACGTCAGGCGTCGCCCATACGGCATCTGACGTATCAGAAAGCAAAAGGCCATCCGAATAAAGTAAATAAGCGTCGCAATCCGTAACCGCCTCTCTTGTGGCAACTAGGCCAAATTGCTAAAATGCAGCAGCCTAGCTCACACTGTCTAACCGGCGTACGTTAACGGCAAAAGGAGCCATATCCGTGGGGAAAATCAAGGTTGCAATCATTGGCGTGGGCAACTGCGCCTCATCACTGGTCCAAGGGATTCATAAATATGTAGAGATTCCGGAAGATGTAGAAATCTCCGGGGTAATGCACAACACCATTGGCGGATACCGGATTGAAGACATTGAAGTAGTAGCGGCCTTTGATATTGACGAGAATAAGGTCGGCAAAGACCTGTCAGAAGCAATTTTTGCCGCACCCAACAACACAATAAAATTCGCTGAAGTTCCAAAAACTGGCGTGATTGTTGACCGCGGAATGACCCACGACGGCATTGGCAAGTACCTAGAAGATGTTGTCAAAAAAGCGCCCGGCTCAACTTCAGACATCACCGGCATTCTGCAAGAGAGAGAAGTTGATGTGGTCATCAACTACCTCCCGGTCGGCAGTGAGCAGGCCACCAAATGGTACGTGGAGCAGATTCTAAACGCCCGCTGCGGCATGGTGAACTGCATACCGGTATTCCTGGCCCGAGAAGAATACTGGCGCAACCGGTTTGAAGAGCGTGGCGTGCCCATCGTCGGCGACGACATCAAGTCCCAGTTGGGCGCAACCATCACCCACCGCGTGCTGACCCGCTTGTTTGAAGACCGAGGCGTCACGCTGGACAACACGTACCAGTTGAACTTTGGCGGAAACACTGACTTCCTAAACATGCTGGAACGCGAGCGTTTGGTGTCCAAGAAGATTTCTAAGACTTCAGCCGTCACATCCCAGATGGACGAGGAGCCGGAACCGGACGATGTCCACATTGGCCCCAGCGACCACGTGCCGTGGTTGAAAGATAGAAAGTGGTGCTACATCCGCATGGAAGGCCGCGGCTTTGGCGGCGCTCCACTGAACCTGGAGCTCAAGTTGGAAGTATGGGACAGCCCCAACTCTGCTGGTGTCGTAGTTGACGCCATCCGGTGCGCCAAAGTGGCAATGGATCGTGGCGTGGGTGGAGCCATTGAAGGACCCAGCGCCTACTACATGAAATCGCCGCCCTTCCAACACACCGATGACCAAGCCCGAGATATGGTTGAGGCATTCATCGCCGAGGAAGCATCAAACAGCTAAGTCCTCACGGCAGCGATGAGATGGGAGTGACACCGTGAAGATCGCTATGGTTTCTCCATATGACTTCACCTGGCCTGGCGGGGTGACAGCCCACGTTTCTCAATTGGCCAGAGAGCTTGGACGTTCAGGACATGAAGTCCAAGTTCTAGCGCCCCATACGCCATCCCGAGAATCCGTGGACGCTGACTTATTGGTACCCCTTGGCCGTTCAGTACCACTACCCAGTGGTGGGTCCATCGCCAGGGTCTCCTTGTCCTGGTGGCTCTACCCCAAAGTTAGGGCGTTATTGAAAAAAGAGCAGTTCGATATCATCCATCTGCACGAACCCATGGCGCCGATTCTCCCACTGTGTGTCTTGGAGTTCTCCAAATCCGTCAATGTTGGCACTTTCCACGCCTCATATAACCGTCAGCATCTCTACCGGTTCACCTCCCCAATCACCAAACGCTGGCAGGCAAGACTCCACGGAAATATCGCCGTCTCCCCAGCCGCCCGTCGTTATGTAAACAACACTTTTCCGGGCGATTACGAGATCATTCCCAACGGGATAGACTTCAAACACTTTGCATCAGAAGCCGCCCCATACCCCGAATATCAGGACGGCAAGCTGAACATCTTGTTCGTGGGTCGCCTGGAAAAACGCAAGGGTCTGCGGTATCTGCTAGAGGCGTACAGCAAGCTAAAATGGGAGCAACCGAACATCAGGTTGATAGTGGTTGGCCCTGGAAATCCGGACAAAGAATCGTACCGAATCTTAAGCTCGCACAACCTCCAAGATGTGGAGTTTGTGGGCCGCGTTTCCTATGATGACCTGCCCCGTTATTACGCCAGCTCTGACATTTTCTGCTCTCCCGCCACCGGCGCAGAAAGCTTTGGCATCGTTCTGTTGGAAGCGATGGCAGCCGGGAAACCGGTGATCGCATCAGACATTGAAGGTTTCCGCGGCGTGATGACTGAAGGCGAGCAAGGAATGTTTGTACCCAAGAAAGACAGCGACGCCTTGGCCGAAACGCTGGGAATCCTGGCCAAAGACGCCGAGCTTCGCAACGAACTGGGTGCACAAGGCAGACGGTTGGCAGAAGAATACCGTTGGGAAGTAGTTGCCGGCCGGGTTGAGAAGTATTATCAAACCTGCATGCAGGCCGCCAAGAGCGCTTCCAGCTAATGGCTCTTCCAGGTCGGGACGAATTTAGGGGAGCGGTGCTTCGATATCTGGAACTGCCAGGTGCCAAGTTATTCCGGGCCCTCAAGTTTACCCCTAACGGCATCACCATCCTCGGCTTCCTGATTACCGTTGTGTCTGCGTACCTGGTCGGCGCTGGCTGGCTGCTGGCTGGTGGAATAGTCTTCTTGGTTGGTGGTGGTCTGGACCTGCTGGACGGCGGGTTGGCCCGACTCACCGGCAAAGCCAGTCCTTTTGGCGCGCTGCTGGATTCGGTGTTCGACCGTCTCAGTGAAGCTGCTCTATTCGTCGGCATCGCCGTCTACGCGCTACGGGATGACATTAGTGAAGATCGGCAGATCTTCTTCATCACCGTGCTGTTGCTGGCTCTGATCTTCTCCCAGGGTGTTAGCTATCTCCGTGCCAGAGGCGAAGGACTAGGTGTGTTCACCAAAGCAGGGCTGATGACCCGTCCCGAACGGGTTGTTTTACTGGGCGTTGGCCTGATAATCGGACAGATTGAATGGGTGCTGCTGGCCATTGCTGTAGTCTCTTGTTTCACCTTGTTTCAGCGCATGTTCACCATCCGTGACATGCTGGACAAAACTGGATAACCCACTGCTTCCGGTGTAAACTGGTCTCCATCCAGCCTCTGGCCCGCAACCCCAGAGCGACCAGCCGGAATCAGCTCCCAGAGTGCTCATCGCACCAGCTATCGTTGATTCCAGCCATTTACCAAAAGCATTAAGTTAGGTTTGCGCAGTTATTTTCTGTTAAAAGAGATTGCCCTGACCTAAGTCAAGTCCCATTGAACACACTCACAAACTGCACCAGGAGAAATAAGCGTGCCCAAAGAGATTAAGGGCGATATGAACGGCCAGGGCCTACATGTAGGCTTGGTTGTTGCCCGTTTTAACGAAATCATCACCAGAAAACTGCTGGACTCGGCCGTAGAAACCTTGGAGCGCCACGGAGTCCGCGACGAAGACATATCAGTCAGTTGGGTGCCCGGCTCGTTTGAGCTGTCGGTGGTCGCCAAAGCCTTGGCCAAGACTGGCCGCTACGAGGCGATTATCTGCCTTGGCGCAGTGATTCGCGGCGAGACCTCCCATTACGACATGGTGGCTGGCCAATCTGCCGGAGGAATCAATTCTGTGGCCTTGGAGACCGGTGTGCCGGTGATCTTCGGAGTCCTCACCACCGAAAACATGGAACAGGCCCTGAACCGAGCCGGTGGTAAGTCAGGCAACATGGGAGCCAACACGGCCGTTGCTGCCGTTGAGACCGCCCGCCTCATCGAGGCCATAAACACAGCCTAGTTTCTGTTCTAGGGTTCTAAAAACCGGTTCCATTCCGCCTACCAACACGTCTAAGCACGCATCTAACAAACTGAGGAGTTCCCCGTGAAATTTGGTGTCACTATTCCCAATAACTGGGGCGTCGAAGACCCAAAACAAGTCTTGGAATTTGGCCCTCTGGCCGAGAATCTAGGCTTCGATTCCGTCTGGGTCATGGACCACCTTTTCAACACGGGATATATCCGTGAACGGCTGGCTGACAAGCCCTACTACCACCCCATGTCCACCCTTTCATTCTTAGCAGCCACCACCTCAAAGGTGACACTGGGAACCTCAGTTCTGGTGCTGCCGTACCACAACCCGGTGGAACTGGCTAAGTACGCCGCCACCCTGGACCAGATTTCCGGAGGCCGGCTCGCCCTTGGCGTTGGTGTGGGTGCAATGACCGAAGAGTTTAATGCCCTGGGAATCTCCATGCGCGAGAGGGGCTCTCTCACCAACGAATGCATCGACATCATGAAAGAGCTCTGGTCCAACCATCTGCCAACCTACCAGAGCAAGCGTTGGGATTTTTCAGACCTCTACTTCTCACCCAAACCGGTGCAGTCCAGCATCCCGATATGGGTTGGCGGAGCCAGCGCCGGTGCCATCAATCGGACGGCGCTTAGGGGCGACGGTTGGCATCCCACCGGTGTTTCGCCAGAGGGTTACGCGCTGACCAAGCAGGAGATAATAGAAGCCGCCACCGCAGCCGGTCGTGACGCTTCACAGATGACTTGGTCAACCAGGGTTGAGGTTGAAGTGCACGGCAAGCCTTCCAGTGACCGTAATTCCAGCCGAACCACGCTCCCTGGGAACGACCCAGCAATGATGGTAGCCAACATCGAGGCCTACCAAGACGCCGGGGTTGATCACATAGTGCTGGCCCTAAACTCAGGAGATGTCTCCGCCCTAAAACGACTCATGGAGACCATCTCCGCAGAGGTCCTGCCAGAGTTTAAGTAGGGGCAGTTCCGGAACCCCTTAACTGCCGCTCTCTACCTCTATCGGCACTGGCGGTTTAATTGGAGCTCGGGTTGATAGGAGCAGGGCAATGGTTGCGGCACCCACTATTGCCAGGACTATAAAGGCGTCTCGGTAGCTGCCGGTCACATCGTAGACGATGCCGGAGAATAGCCCACCGATTGCCTGGCCCAGCGAGACAAGTGGCTCGGTAACGCCCCGGATGGTGCTGAGCGAACCACGGCCAAAGTAGTTGGCGTAGGCAACCACTGGCACCACCAATATTCCGCCCACCGCAGTCCCAAATATCGCAGCCACAACCAAGGCTTCAATCGCGGTGTCAGCCATGGTAAACATCACCAGAGCCCCAGACATCATCAGCGCGACACCGGCATAGGTGTAGCGCACTGGCACTCGGTCGACGACCCAGCCCCAGAACAGACTGCCCAGACCCGTGAATATGGCGTTCATGCTGATTGAGGCGGCTGAGACACCTACACCAAGCCCCTGATCCAGGAAAAAGGCTGCCTGGTGGATGTTGGTGCCGGACTGCAGCAGGTATAGAGAGCCGGTGGATATGGCTAGGAGCCACAGTGTGGGAGTGCGCATCGCCTCCCGGAGCGTCCAGCTAACTTCTTCAGTAGCCGGCGATGCAGTTTCACCTTCTTCCAGTTGGTCCGGTTCATCGCCATCGGGCAGCAGACCCACAGATTCGGGGCTTTGCCGGACCAGCATGGAGACCGGTCCCAAAGACAGCACAAAGACCAACAGGCCCATCACTATCCAAGCATCTTGCCAGCCACGATAGCTGATCATAACGCCAGCCAAAAGGGGAAAGGTAATCATGCCAAGTGAATGGGACATGAACAGGATTCCCGTGGCCCGGCCTCGCTTCCTAACGAACCACCGAGACACGACCACCGAACAACCGATATTCAATGGACTGGCAAATAGGACGCGCCCTGCGCCGTATGCCAGGTAGAATGCTACTGGCGCTGTCGCCCAAGCCAGCGACATAGTGGAGAAACCCAGAGCGATGACGCTGACGGTGAGTATCACTCTGGCGCCGTACCGGTCCAGCGCCCACCCGGTGATCGGCGACGCTACCATGGCCATCAACCCGCCGAAGCTGGCAGCGCCAGCAATCAACGTTCGGCTCCAACCCAGGTCTTCAGACATTGGGAATATGAATACGGCCAGGGTTAAACTGGCAGCGGCGTTTCTGACAACCATTGAACTGCCGGCCGCAAATAAGATGCTCCAGCCGTAGAAAAATGGCAGCCTGTTAATTAGTTGGTACATCGGAAAGTTGTTGGATAACCGTATATAAACATGCCAAATAAAAACGCCGCGGCACGACAGAGCAACTGCCACGACGATTATTCAACCGGAGCCAGTGTATAGCTTGAAAACACCCAACTGCAATATTCGGACTAGACGCCTCCGGCTGACCATGATGGCGCTCGTCATTATCGGCATCTTCACGCTACTGGGATGCCAGGGCCCATTGGGAGAAGCCGGAAAGCTAGGCCCACAAGGCGAACAGGGAGAGCAGGGACGGACTGGAGAAACGGGCTCAAGGGGTTTTCCCGGATTCGTTGGCCCAAGGGGACCGGAAGGATTGCCCGGAAAGCCTCAGCCAGACTTCAGCGAATTCATTGGCGATATTCGGAGCGCAGTCACCTTCATCAATCTGGCTTTTTCCCAAGGGTCTGGGGTGCGTATCTCACCCACTGAGATCATCACTGCAGAGCACGTTATTAGAGGGGCATCGAGGGTGGATGTGTCCGTGGAAGGCGACGTCTACCAAAGGGCCACCGTTACTGGGTACGACAGCCACCGTGACCTAGCGTTATTAACGCTGGACGACCCCACTCCAGGCTTAACGGTCAGTCTGCCAGTCTCCAACCAAGTATTTGCCGACCTTTCTCAAAGATCAGTGGCAGACATTGGTTACGAGGTCGCTTTGATCGGGTTTGTTCCGAACATCTCAACTACCACACCGGTGGTCACTTTTGGTCGAATTGGCGCCATTTGGAGCATCCGGCCCGGAAATTACGAGGTTGGACAGGTGGACGCGGCAGCCACCAACGGCATGAGCGGTGGCGGTGTGTTCAACAAGTTTGGCGAGTACCTGGGAGTGCTGGTCACATCGTCCAGTTTTGACGGCAACATCCGGTACGTGCGATTTGAAGAGATCAAAAAAGTGCTTGATGATCTGCGCGCCGGCAGCAAACAATAAGTCGTACCGGCTACAGCTGTTTACCAGCTTCCGGCATTATCTTCTGCTTCTTTCAAGTCTTTGAAGGAATCAACACTACGCCAAAAGGCGCGGGATTGCACCGCCAGCAACTGACCTGCAGCGGCCAGCCGAGGAAATGTTTCAGTCTCGTGGTCTCCCAGGTCGGGTAACTCATCGGCGATTGAACGCTCAAACAGGTAGATACCGCCGTTGATCCAGTGGTCCATCTCCACCTTCTCAAGAAACCCAGTAACCGTCCCGGAGTTGTCCATATCAACCAGGCCGTAGGGACTGACCATTGGCACCACCATGATTGTAGCCAGGTGGGACTTGTTGGCGGCCTTGCGCTCTTGGTGCTGGCCGGAAAGGTTGGCCAGAGTCTCTGCTGTGATAACGTCACCGTTAAGCACGGCCACAATATTTTCTGTGCCTGGAACCATTGGGAACCCAGCCTTGATGGCCCCGCCCCGGCCCAGGGGAGAGTCCTCCACGCTGTAATGGGCGTTGATGCCAAAGTCATTGCCATCGCCAAAGTGGTCTTTGATTGCCTCCCAACGGTAGCCGCCAAGGAACACAACGTCGGTCACGCCACCGGCCTTAAGCCAGGTGACCTGGTGTTCCAATATGGGCTTGCCGCAAACGGAGACCATGGGCTTGGGCAGAGTATCGGTCAAGGGACGGAGTCGCTCACCCTTTCCACCGGCCAGAATCAACGCAAACACGCTGTGGTAAACCTCTGAAAAATCAGGCTATCATTCTGCCGTAATATACCCGCGCCGCAGCTAAAGGGTCAATGTGAAACGCGACTGACTTGTGGGAGAAGAGAGACCTAGGTTTAACCTCGCATGGCATTGGAGTGTTTGAATCTACCGACAACCACTCTCAGTCAGTAATCGACTATTTTTTCTGGTGCGATCACTGCACGCTCCCAGCCATACTTCGCGGCAAATATTGCTTTCGAACAGATCACTCAAATGCATAAAAAATCTGCATCTGATAGGGCATATGATGCGGGAGCAATATTGCCTCATCAACTTTCAAGTCGGCTTCCGCAAACCGATCAACAAAATCTTGGTCCATTCTACCACCAGAGTGAACAAGACGGTGGCGAAGCTCTTCCGTCATTTCCAAATACTCAAGAGGATCAGTACAAGGCTCCCCTAAGAAGTTCATTTCGATATCGCGGAATTTATTGACGAATCTACGCTTACCCATAACAATCTTAAGTCTTTGCCCAATCCTATCCACTTTACCCCTCAATTTGGATAAGACCATCAAATTAAGAGCGTCTTGATATGGATCCTCCACGTTTTCACTAGACAATCCATCCAACACGATATCCGCGACATACGCCTCAAAATTCCCGTATAGCATCAAGAATACTTGGTTGGTTAGATTTCCACCTGCACGAGAAAACGCCTGTTGAACAGACCATAGTTGAGATGCGAACTGGCACCGCCGGAAAAGATATTGAGTCTAAATGCAGTGTCGTCAGTGGAGCCCCTTCTTGTTCCGCTTTGAAAATCGAATTCGACCCTTGTTTTGACGCAATAGAAATAACGGTAAAGAAGCCTAGGATTGAATTAGCACGCCCCACAAAATCCATTCGACGATTCGTGCACTTTGTTTGGGGCAACACATAAGATCCATCTTGGTATAACTGGTACATATCGAGAGGGTTGCGTGGTTGATCGTCATTCATGATTACTCCTTGAGAGAATCTACAAGCGACAGAATTCATTGACGGGCTTATTAGGAGCGGAGAAAAGAAATTGGCAGCCCTGCCTGGGTTCGAACCAGAGATTTCAGCTTCAAAGGCTGGCGTGTTACCGCTACACTACAGGGCTACAATAAGAGGAAGGTCTTTTAAGAAAGACCCTACCATTTATTTTGAAGTCACAGCACCGGCCCGTCAAGGCCAAACGCTACACGACCCTACAGATGCTATAATCCCGCGAAGATGAAAAAGCTTCGTATATCTTTCCTACATCTTGCGCCCGTCACCAACGACATCGAACACAATCGGAAGTTGGTGGAGCAAGGCGTAAAGGTCGCCGCCGAACAGGGCGCGCAGTGGGTAGTCACGCCCGAGCTTTGCATCCCGGGCTACTTGTTCATGAATACTATCGGCACGGACTGGATTCTCCCCCAACCCGACCCCTGGATGGACGGGTTCCGCAATTTGGTTAAAGAGCATAGCTTGACGGTCTTTCTGTCCCACCCGGAGCGAGACCCAGCGACGGATAAGATGTATAACTCCGTGTTTGTCATCAACTCTGAGGGAGAGATCATTGGCAAGCACCGCAAGGTCAAAGCCCTGGGCGGTGCCGAGTCTTGGTCCACCAGCGGCTGGAAGATCGACCCTATAGATTGCGACGGCATCATGACCGGCATCTTGATTTGCGCCGACGGCTACAAAAACGAGATTGCCCAGGTTTTCAAGGACAAGGGCGCCCAGCTTTTGGTGTCCCCAGTTGCTTGGGGACCTGGACACTGCGGTCCCGACGGCGAGTGGGAAGCCCGCTCTGCCGACACCGGACTGCCGATGATGGTCTGCAACCGATCCGGCAACGAGTCCGGAGAGCTTGATTACAGCCTGGCCGAGAGTGTTGTCACGCAGAACGGAAAACGCATCTTGGAGGCCACGTCAGACCGCTCAGTGGTGTTGTCATTCGACTGGGATGCGGACAATATGTCCATGATCTCAGAGGACTTCGAGCGGGTTTACCTATAGGTACTCAAGTTCTAACCCTACCTAGCCCCCGTAAACGGTCCGTCCGCCAAGAATTGTCTGCTGTATTTCGATGTCTTTAATTCCCATTGGGTCAATCTTGGTTGGGTCGCTGCCCAGCACCACCAAGTCAGCCAGCTTTCCGACCTCCACCGAGCCCTTGATATTTTCCTCAAAAGATGCGTAGGCGCCGTTCAGTGTGTACAACCGGAGGGCTTCTTCTGCGGATATCCGTTGGTTGATGCCCCATTCCTTGCCGGTGCTGTCGGTTCGGGTAACACAACTTTGTATGCCCAATAGGGGCTCAAACGGTCCCGGCGGGTAGTCGGTCGCCCCGGTGGACATCACACCGGCATCGATGAATGAACGTTGAGCAAACATCCACTCCAGCCTCTTCTCGCCGTAGTAGCGCATCTTTTCGCCGTGGTGGTAGACGAAGGTACAGAACGGGGTAGCGACAACGCCACCCGCTTTCATCCGGGCCAATAGCTCCGGGTTGATCAACGTGCAGTGTTCAATTCGGTGACGGGCGTCGGACCTTGGATAGGCTTTTTGCGCCTTTTCGTAGGCGGTTAAGACCAAGTCGATGGTCGAGTCACCATTGGCGTGGATGCAGACCTGGAACCCGGCCTTATGCATGTCCATTACTTGCTGCTCGATCTCGTCTGCTTCCATGGCCAAAATGCCGTGGTCACACGAGGAGCCCTCATAAGGCTCAGACAGATATGCGGTCCGAGTAGAGATTGCTCCGTCAGCTACCATTTTTATACCGCCGACCCGGAGCAGGTCGTCACCCAGACCGGTCTTGATTCCGGCGTCCCTGAGCGCTGGGAACTGGGGATACCACATCAGGGCGTAAACCCGGAGGCTCAACTCCCCAGCGGCCTTGCCGTCCTGATAGGTTTGGAACTCTTCGGCGGTCACCCGGGCGTCATGCACGCTGGTCAGCCCGACCTCGTTCAGCATGTTACAGATTGTCCTCAATCCCTCACGGCGAATCTCGTCCGTGTCCACTGGGATCAGGCCGAAGCGGATATGGTCGATGGCCCGCTCGTAAACGATGCCATTAAGCTTTCCCGTATCCGGGTCGCGACCCAACCGTCCACCCGGTGGGTCTTCAGACTCATCGTTGTATCCTCCCGCCTCCAAACCGGCGCTATTCATATAGAAGACGTGCCCGCCACGGTGGGCCACCATCATGGGGTGATCGGTGGTCACAGCGTCCAGGTCTTCCCTATAAAGGTGGCGTCCTTCGTTCGAGGCTGTCCGGTCGGTCTTGGTGTCGTCGAACTTGAAGCCTTGGACCCAACCACCAGCGGATGTTTTAGCAGCCCGCTCTTTAAGTCCTGCCTGTATTTCTGTGAGAGTCCGCACGTCGCAGTCGGCCATGTTCACATGTTTAACGCCGCTGCTCAAGACGTGTATATGGCCGTCGATGAACCCCGGCAAGACGGTCTTACCACCCACATCGATAATCTTGGTCTCCGGCCCGATCAGACCTTCCATATCTTCGTTGCTGCCAACGCCGGCAAACCGACCGTGAGTCATGGCCACCGCTTGGGCTCTTGGGCGGTTGGTGTCCATCGTCATGATGTTGGCGTTCTTGATAACTGTCTCGGCCTTGCCGCTGGAGGTGGACATGCGGGCTCCTTCAAATGCTGAATGAATTATCAGTTCTTTATCGGCTAAGGGTGCAATCTGGGACGCTATTGTACGCTACTCGATTTTCCTTTTCGCTGGCGTGGTTTCAGCACCAAACTAAAGCCGTCCAGAACCAACCCCCACTCTAACTCTCCCCCTACGAGGGGGAGAGAACACATGTCTCTCTCTAAGATAGTTTGCATTGCGATTACTCGGCGAAAAAGTCTAGTAAAGTCCCTTCCCCCTCGCAGAACCAAGGTTAGGATGGGGGTTACGTCAGGCGGCAAATCAATCCGACACAGAAGCCAAATATCGCTGCAGTATCAGCGTTGCAGCAGTTTCGTCCACGGAGGCCCGGTCCCTTGACGGCTGTACTCCGGACTCGCGGAGTAAGCCCTCGGCTTCGACACTGGTGAATCCCTCATCCATCTCGTAAATGGCCAGCAAGTCTTCAGCAATGGCTTTGCGCAGGGCGCGAATGAAACCACGGGCCAATTTGGCTGCGGCGTCGGTTTGTCTCTGGGGATTGTGGGGAATGCCGACCACGATGCCAGTCGCATTGCGTTCGGTGGCCGCGGCAATCACCTGCTGCACGTCCTGGGCCAGCTTGGTGCGGACGATGTGTCCGGCGGGGAGGACCATGCCGACCGGTCCGCTAACGGCCAGGCCGATGCGGCGTTCACCCAGATCCAGCGCAATTAGCTTTGGTTGGTCGGCCATGACCGGGTTAGGACAACCCCTGACGCACCAAGGCCGGCACGCCCTGTAGAGCCTCGTTGACCTTCTCCGGTTGCTTGCCGCCAGCTTGGGCCATCTCAGGTCGGCCACCGCCATCGCCGCCCATGACCTTGGCCGTGT
>DUCU01000134.1 GCA_012959605.1 Dehalococcoidia bacterium
GCAGCCCAGTACTTGTCCAGGCTGTCCAGGATCACGATGGGCATCTCTCTGTTCAGCACATAGTTGGCGTCGGGTGCGCTGTCTGACGGCCGCAGCATGTCAATCAGCACCCGCGTGGACTCGGAATGGCTGATGTGGAAGACGGCCGCGTTGGGTTGGCTGGAAGATACATACGTATAGGTCCAGTTATCAGGAGTCGAATGGTCCACCCCCGCATCAATGTTAATCGGTGTGGTGATGTCTTCCGCTATAGAACGATCATCCTGCGGCGTGGCCATGTTCATTCTCTTCCTCGCCGTTCAGGTCCCAAGCTGAATAGACCTGGTCGGGCAGTGTGATGGGCCCCACGGCGTCCTCGTATTCCTTTACGTGCTTAGTGGTGAGCAGTGCAATCGCCTTTAACATCTGGGGGCTGACCTTGATCCTGGCCCGCAGGATGGGCTCCCGCTCCTCCATCTGCTCGCCAAAGAACAGCACCGCAGAATACAGGCTGCTGAAGATGTGCATGGAGTCACTATAAAAAGTGATCGGGTCGAGGGAGCCTTCTTGGGATGTGCTGCCCTCGGTCGTGGCTTCAGTATTGGTCACACCCGGATTCACGTACGAATCCTCGTTGGGTACCTGGTCGTCTGGGGGAACGTAGGGCCGTTGGATGATTGGCATTGTGTCTCCGGTTATGATGGTTCGGTGGTGGTTGGTATGGCGATACGAGTTGGATCCTGCACAAACTCACCAGTTGATACTGCGTTCAGATTGCAGGTCTGGAACGCGTCCTATTATACACGCCTGGCAGGGCCGGAATTTTCAGCCAGAACTTTTAGTTGGTTCGCCACCGCACCAAAAACCAAGGCACCAATCAATTAATAAGGGCAAGCAGAACAATGTCAGAGATCACGGATTTCAGGAAAGCAAAAGACCAATATTTCGGGGGCGACCAAAATTCACCCCTGACCAACGCACAGCGCAATCGGTTCAGGGGTTTGGAGTACTTCGAAGAAAACGCGGGCCTGCAGTTTGTGCTCGGTGTGGAGGAGTTTCCCAACGACGCCAAGGACCTGATCCAGATGGCGACCAGCACCGGGGACACGGTACCGCACATCCGCTGGGGACAACTGAAGTTTAACGTGAACGGGGAGCCGGTGGCCTTGGTGGTGTACCGGAGCGTCGGTGACGACGGCTATTTTCTCCCGTTCATGGATGCCACCACCGGGGAAGAATCCTACTCAGACGGTCGCTACCTAGACTTGCCGTCTACCGATGACGGCCGCCTGGTGGTGGACTTTAATTACGCCTATAACCCCTACTGTGCCTACAACCCCAATTGGAGTTGTCAGATACCATCGTCAGAAAACCGCCTGACGGTGTCGATTACCGCCGGAGAAAAGACCTACGGCGACGCTGAAGGCCACTAACTAGTCCGGGTTTTTAGTCTTTTAGACTAGGCGGCTTCAGCTTGCTTGCCTCTCGTCAGGTGATAGTGGCCAACGGCGATGGCTTCCCACTCGTGGGCAGAGCGTCCCTGGCCAATCAGCCCCAATAGCAGCATGGTGGCATAGCCCAACTGGTCTCGCGATGCGTTGGGGGGCTCGGCGATGGCAGTGCGCACTTCCTGGACCGTATACGAGAACTGGGGCAGGTCGCGCCCCGCAGACCACTCTGCGAGCGAAGTTAACAGTAGGTCCAAGGCAGGCACCGGCCAGTTGATTCCGCTGGGCTGGCAGATGGCCACCAACTTTGGATTCCACTTCTCGGTCAGTTCATCCAACGATTGCAGCAGGTGGGAGACCCGGACCTCCGACTCCACCCGTGCGTCGAGTTGATAATCCAGTGACGCCGCTTTCAATGACTTCGTCGCCTTCGAATACAGCCCAGCCGGTCTCTCTAACTCCAGCATCCAACGCCAACAACACCGTAGGTTCTTTGGAAGCAGTCATTAAGACGCTATCTTGGCGATTGCCGTCGTTATAGGGGCAAAGGCAGGTATGAGTGTGGGTTGGGTATATTCCGGGAGCAATGGGGCTCTCGTGAGGCCTGAGCCCTTTTGGACGGGCTGGTCCAACCCTTGAGAAGGGCCGACTCCTGATGCCGCTTGGCTGTCGCTTAAGTGGGTAGGCACCAGGTACAAACCGGTATAGTAGTAAGTGCCGCATTGCAGGCAGGTCCAGTCACCCTCGTCGGAAGCCAGATCGCCTTGGCATTTGATGCAGTTTTTAAGACGGAACCAATTCACGATTCATCCCGTTTAGGTCTGTCCTGTTAGTTGTTGGGGTTGCACAGCCAAGTTTCCTTGCCTTGTTGACGTTCAACTTTGTGGGAATCCGGCTGAACACTAACCGACGCCGATAGCATTAGTAAGCAATAATCAGATTATTAGCACTATAGTTCTAAAACAATATTTCATTGTCATAATGAGGCCGTTTTTAGGCCAATAAAGATGGTTTTGTGCCTGGCTGTCTTGACCCTGCAATAGCCGGTTTCTATAATTGCTTGTTGCGTGTTTGATTCGTAGATTTCTATCGGGCAACTAGTGCCTGTTAATCAGAACTCGCGTGACGAGACCTTTGGAGGAACAACCCGCTTGACCGAACCCTCAGCACAGCCTCCCACAGAACAAACGATCACTGAGATTACTAACACTGCCACGGCGGAGTTGGATTCTCTTCAAGACCTGGAAGACATAGACCAATGGCGTGTTTTATACCTTGGACGTCGTGGCACATTGACTACCGTGCTCCGCGGCCTTGCTTCTTTGGAAGTCGACCAACGCCGGACCATTGGCGCGTTGGCTAACCAGGCCAAGAACACCCTGGAAGAACGACTGGAAGTACGCGTCCGCCAGATCAGTGAAGAAGCCCTAACCCTGTCGGCCAGTCGTGACCGTCTGGATGTTACCCTCCCAGGCCGACCGGCTTTGGAAGGCCGCTTACACCCCACGACACAGATCGTCCGGGAGATTTGCGACGCATTTGTGGCCATGGGGTTTGGCGTGGTGGAAGGCCCGGAGGTTGAGTGGGACCATTACAATTTTGAGATGTTGAACATCCCCAAGGGGCACCCGGCGCGCGATATGTGGAACACCCTCTGGGTGGACTACGAAGACCCCACCGGCGAAAAAGCGATGCTGCTTCGGACTCACACCTCGCCAATGCAGGCCAGGGTCATGGAGAACCGGGAGCCGCCCATCAGGGTGGTTGTGCCTGGCAAGTGTTACCGCTATGAGGCCACCGACGCCACCCACGAATGGCATTTTTACCAGGTTGAGGGTCTGGCGGTTGGCGAGGGTATAACCTTTGCCGACCTTAAGGGAACCCTTTACGAGTTTGCTCGCCGGATGTTCGGAGAAGAACGTAAGATTCGCTTCCGCTGTGACTATTTCCCCTTCGTGGAGCCCGGAGTTGATATGTCCATCGACTGTTTCGCGTGTCAGGGCGAGGGAGACGGATGCCGTATTTGCCGTGATAGTGGTTGGATTGAGATCATGGGTGCCGGCATGATTCACCCCAAAGTGTTGGAGGGTGTGGGTTACGACACTGAGAAGTACACCGGCTTTGCCTTCGGCATGGGGCCGGAGCGCATCGCCATGTTGAAATACGGAATCGATGACATACGTCATTTTTATTCCAACGACCTCCGGTTCTTACGCCAATTTTAGGCATCGATTTTAGTTGTAAATATTACCGGCAGGCCGCGGCTTGCCACTTCCAGGGTTAGGCTGATGCCGGATCCTGCGAACACACTGGATAAAAGATGAAAATACCCCTTAGCTGGCTCAAACAATACGTAGACGTGGACATGCCTGCCCAGGAACTAGCCCACCGGCTGACCATGGCCGGTATCGAGGTTGGTGAAGTGGACGTAATTGGCGGTTGGACGGAGATCTTCGTCGGCCACGTGGTTGACGTTCGTCCTCATCCTAATGCCGACCGGCTACGCCTTTGCGTGGTGAGCACCGGCGCTGAAGAGATGGAGGTGGTCTGCGGTGCGCCCAACGTTGCTGCCGACCAGAACATCTGCTTTGCCAAGGTGGGCGCCAACGTCTACAACACCCACACTGAACGCCATGAAACCCTGGAAGCGGCCAAGATACGCGGCGTTGAGTCGCAGGGGATGATCTGTTCTGCCATTGAGTTGGGTCTGGGCGACGACCACGATGGAATCATTGTGCTACCCGATGACGCACCCGTAGGAGCGCCGCTGGACGACTACTTGGGCGACATTGTCTTGGACTTGGAACTAACACCAAATCGTCTGGACTGCTTGTCTGTGTTAGGCGTGGCCTACGAAGTGGGAGCGATTATCGGCAAGAAAGTCACAGAGCCGGAAGTTAGCTACCAGGAATCCGGAAAGCCAATCGCGGAACAGGTCAACATCAGAGTGGCCGACCCGGATCTGTGTCGCCGCTATACGGCTAGCCTGCTCCAGGGCGTCAAGATTGGGCCGTCTCCCCAGTGGTTGCAAGACCGCCTGACCAAAGCCGGTCTGCGGTCAATCAATAACGTGGTGGATGTGACCAACTTTGTTATGCTGGAGTATAACCAGCCGCTGCACTCGTTCGACTACGACCTGATTAAAGACGCCACGGTGATTGTCCGCCGTGCGCGTGTCGGAGAAAAATTGACCACGTTGGACGACGTGGAGCGCAAATTAACCACCGAAAACCTGGTCATCGCCGACACCAATGATGCCATTGGCCTCGGCGGTGTGATTGGTGGGGCTAACAGTGAGATTAGTGATAACACGGTGAACGTGTTGCTGGAATCGGCAACGTTCAACGGCATGAACAATCGCGAGACTGCCCAGTCTTTGGATCTGCGCACCGAGGCCACCCTCAGATTTGAAAAAGGCCTCCGCGCTGAACTGGCACCGATTGCCCTGCGTCGTGCCACCGGGCTGATTCAAGAAGTTGCCGGTGGCACCGTAGCCCCAGGCATCATTGATATCTTGTCTGACGAGGGAGCCGATGCCCCTGTGGTGCCACTGACTAGCGCCAAGATCGCGCGGATGCTGGGCATGGAAGTGGATCTAAAACAGGCGCAGGAAACGCTAACATCGCTGGGTTTTACCTGGGAACCTGACGGCGATGCTGCCCTGAAGGTAACCGTCCCCTACTGGCGCAATGACGTGACCATTGAGGAAGACTTGGTTGAGGAAGTGGTGCGGACCATCGGCTACGAATCCGTCCCTACCACCATGCTCTCCAGTCCAATACCATTCCAGCAGCCAGTCCCGATTATGGGGCTGCGTAACAAGATCCAAGATATGCTGGCATCGGCCGGAATTCAAGAAGTGATCAACTATCCCTTGGTCACTCTGCAGCAGCTGGAGCATGTGGAGCAGTTAGACCCGGACGCCCTGCCGTTGCGCGTGGCTAACCCCATGAGCTCTGACCGCGAGTACCTGCGCACAACATTGCGCGCGAGCGTGCTGGGCACTTTGGCCACCAACCAAAGCCACAGCGCTGGACCCTTCCGGTTGTTTGAGGCTGGTAGGACCTTCTGGCCGCGTGAGGAGGACCTACCCGAAGAACGGGAAACCATCGCCGGTGTGCTCGCCGGGCTGCGCCACGAACCATCGTGGTTGGAAGACGAGAATGCTATGGATTTCTACGATGCCAAGGGCGTCGTGGAATTGGTAATGGACCGATTGGGCGTGGCGGCGACCTACGAACCTTCAGAAGATAAAACCTTTCACCCGGGACGCTGTGCCGTGATTAAGGCATCAGACGCCGTGGTGGGTATGGTTGGCGAGGTTCATCAGTTGGTGATGGAGAGACTGGGTTTGGAGTCGCCTCAGGTGGCGTTCTTTGAACTATATCTGGAACCGATCTTGGCCGGTCTGCCAGAATCACAGCGCAATTTTGAGTCGCTTCCCAGATATCCTTCCGCCACCCGTGACCTAGCGTTGGTAATGCCATCTGATGTGTCGGCGGGCCATGTGACCCAACTGATAACCCGCCACCGCGGCGTGCACCACGCTGAACTTTTTGACATATATGCCGGAGAAAACATAGCGGAAGGCTTCAAATCACTGGCATTTCACGTATACTTTCAAGCGAGGGACCGGACTCTGACCAACGAAGAAGTAAACAAGTCTTTGAACGGTCTTTTGATCACTCTGGAAAGAGAATTAAACGTAACTCTACGGGCTTAATTGGCCCGATAATAGGCATATGACTAGTCACAATCACGGCCACCATGAAGAAGCTCCCCACTCCCACGGCCACGGTCACGTCGATGAAGACATGCTCAGTGTTGAGCAGGCCTACGCTCGCGTGATTGCCAGTTTCCAGATATTGGAACCGGAAGAAAAGCCCCTGCTGGAAAGCATGGGCCAAATACTGGCCGAGGATATCCACTCGCCCATCGTCCTGCCGCCTCTGGCCAACTCGGGAATGGACGGCTACGCCGTGCTTCAGGCTGACATTGCCGGGGCTTCCAAGGAAAACCCCAGCAGTCTGGAAGTCATTGGGATCGTGGCTGCGGGCCAGATGCCCGACAAGACGGTTATTGCCGGTACAGCGGTGCGCATCATGACCGGAGCTCCGGTTCCCGACGGCGCCGACACGGTGATTCCCTTTGAGGAAACCGACGAGGTTGATCGGAAACGAGCGGGGAAGCCTTTGGACCAGGTGGCCATCTTTGCCGACATGCCCTTTGGCTGTAACGTTCGCCCAGCTGGCGAAGATGTAAGCGCCGGGCAGTTAGTGCTGGAGAAGGGCACCGTAATCAGGGCTGCTGAGGTTGGTGTTATCGCCTCTTTGGGCATGGATAAGGTAAAAGTCATTCGCCGTCCTATAGTGGCGGTGCTGGCCACTGGTGATGAACTGGAAACGACTGGCACTCCGTTGTCCGGCGGCAAGATATACGACTCAAATAGCTTTAGTGTGGCTGCATCGGTGGTGGCCAGCGGTGGTATCCCCAGGATACTGGGCATCGCCAGGGATAATTTGGCTGATCTAAACGCTAAGCTGGAAGCCGCGGCCGGGTCCGACCTGGTGGTCACTTCGGCAGGCGTTTCTAAGGGCGATTATGATATCGTAAAAGATGTATTGAATGAACGCGGTGAGATGAATTTCTGGTCGGTGCGTATGCGCCCGGCGAAGCCGTTGGCGTTTGGGCATCTAAACGACTCCGGTGGTAAAGATATACCCCTGTTGGGATTGCCCGGTAACCCAGTGAGCGCCATGGTGGCCTTTGAAATGTTCGCCAGGCCCGCGATTAGGACCATGCTGGGCAGAAAGACCACTTCCCGGCCGATGGTTGAAGGCGTGCTCACTGCAGCAATCAGAAACGATGATGGCCGCAGGGTATATGCTAGGGTGGAAGTGGAACTGAAAGACGGCAAGTACCAAGCCACTCCCACCGGCCCTCAAGGCTCAAATATCCTGACTTCGATGTCGCGGGCCAACGGCCTGGCGATATGCCCCGAGGACGAGCCTCGCAAGGACGCAGGCGACCTGGTACAGATAATTATGTTGGATTGGAACGAAGAGGTACAAGTATGACAACCCAAGACTCTAATGCCGAAGAACTGGTTGAAGAAACAACGGTAGCAACACTGGAAGTGACGCCAGAGGAAACGGTAGCAGAAGAGCCACCGGAAATGGAGAACCCTTTGTTTCTGATTAGCGCCGACCGATTGGGTAAACTGGAGCGCTCACCAATTCACTTGGTGGCCGCTAGGCTGACCGCTTCCAGTCCGTCCAAGACTAAGGCGATCAGTGAACTGGGAAACGTGAAGAGTTTGATCCGGGAGATCTCCCAGAATTCTAAGAATGACTCCAGCTTCATCCGGTCTAACATGCCGGTGCAGGAGATTGTGTTTCGCACCTTGTTGGCCCGGAACAACCGACCAATGTCGCTGACAGATATACATTATGAACTGACAGACCGCTGGGCCACGCCCATTCGTCCAATTGTCATCACGGAAGAGCGATTGCTCCGAATCCTGGACAACGACACCTACTACGGTTTCGCCAGGAAGTAAGCCGCCAGCTTTGGCTCTCGGCTAATGGCCACGCTTAACTGAACTATATTTAGGCACAAAAAACCGGGGTGTGATTTCACACCCCGGTTTTTGTTTGTTCGGTTTGATCGGGCTGGCTAGGCTGCGGCCAACAACTGTTCCTTGGCAACTTCTACCAGCTTAGTGAACGCCTGCGGGTCGCGTACAGCAATGTCGGCCAGTATCTTGCGATCTAGCTCAATGCCGCCCAGCTTTAGGCCGTGCATGAATTGGCTATAAGTAACACCGGCCTCACGACAACCGGCGCCGATGCGGATAATCCACAGGCGACGGAAGTCACCCTTGCGCTCGCGGCGATGGCGGTAGGCATAGGCCCAAGCGTGTTGGACAGCTTCCTTGGCCCACTTGTAGTTGCGGGACGAGGAGCCGGTATAGCCTTTGGCGGCTTTTAGTATCTTTTTGTGGCGGGCGTGCTTAGTAACGCCACGTTTTACTCTAGACAAGGGTTGATCTCCGGACTGAAGTTAATTAGAAGGTGCTAATAGACGGGGTATCTGCTTACCCGTAGGGAAGCATCTGGTGCAGACGCTTGTAGTCCGCAGGGTCAACTGCCAACTTATCAGCGTATTTTCTGGTTACCTTGGTGGGCTTTTTGCGCCGCAGATGGCTGCTCATGCGTTTGCGGCGCATCAGCTTGCCAGTTCCAGTTACGTGGATGCGGGCCTTGGCCCCTTTGTGTGTTTTAAGTTTTGGCATCTGCCAGTTCTTCTACTTGATCCTGATTTTTATCGTTTGGTACTTCTGTCTTGACTAGGGCTGGTATCAGCACCATGGACAACGCCCGGCCTTCCATGGTCGGTGGGCGCTCTAGCCTTACTTCGTCTTTTAATTCGTCGGCCACCCGCTTCAGGACTGAAAGTCCCAACTGCTGGTGGGCGGCTTCACGACCGCGGAAGCGGACAGTGAGTTTGACCTTGGAACCTTCGCTGATAAACTCGCGAATCTTGCGGGTCTTGGCGTCCAGGTCATGCGTTCCAATGTTAGGCCGGAAGCGCACCTCTTTCTGCTCGGTGCTCTTCTGTCCCTTCTTAGACTCGCGTTCTTTCTTGGATGTTAGATAGAGGAGTTTGCCGTAGTCCAGTAGCCTGCAAACAGGAGGGTCGGAATTGGGAGCTACCTCAACCAAGTCCACGTCAGCATCTCGCGCGAGTTGCAGCGCACGTGCGACTTCCATCACACCGAGCTGGTCCCCATTGTCGCCGATGACTCTCACCGTGGGGCTGTTAATCCGCTCGTTGACCCGATACTGTCTAGCTATGCTCTGGTACCTCCGATAAAATCCTCGTTCAATGCATGAAAGATAGGTGGCATAACTCTAGCATACCCCCTATGTCCCGTCA